>SVKS01000049.1 GCA_015068345.1 Oscillospiraceae bacterium | reverse complement strand
TGGCGGGCTTGGTTTTGAAGCGGCGCACCATGTAGCGGACGAACTTCACCTGCCACTTGTTCACCATGGGGTCGGTGAGCAGGGGACGGCCCGCAAAGGCCTCCGGCATGTACATCCGGCCGCTCATCCAGCCGGTGACAAGTCCCACCACAAGCTTCAGCCCATATTCCTCCGCCTTGTCGCAGAACCAGTCAAACCGGTCGGCCATCCGGATATCCACCCCGGCCCGGCCTGCATCGGTGTGGGGCAGGGGTTCCTCCCCAAGGCGAAGCTCCTTTTCGCCTCCGCCCCCGGTGTAGTGCATTTTCAGGGGTTGGAAATCGCTCCACAGGGGGAACATCCGAAGCACCCGGATATTGGCCGCCGCCAGGCGCTTGAAATCTCCCTCCACCGCTTCGGGAGACCAATCGTGCCACATATTGGTACCCGCATGGGATGCCCAATAGTTACACCCGGTGAAAAACTTGCCCGATTCGAAAAGCTTTTGGTTTTGTTTCATGATTCTTCCTCCCCGGATTCTCGTTTTGCTTGAGTATAGCACAAATTTCCCCAATTGACAACCGACAAATCCCGATTGCTTCCCCCCTTTTTTCCGCAGACAAAAATCATACAATTTTTGTTCCTCTTTTTGAGCCTTGACGGGGAACGGTCTGCAGATGGTATAATATGGTATAATAAGAAAATAACAAACGGACTGTTTTGCCCACAGAAAGGAATTTTTCGCCCCATGCTTTTCGCCAAGAAACCCCTTCTGGCGCCGGTGCTATCCCTGGCGCTTCCCATTGCCATTGAAAATCTGCTTCGCAACCTGATCAACACCCTGAACGTCTTCCTGCTTTCCGGTTATTCGGATGCGGCGGCCTCCGGGGTAGGGGTCGCCAACCAGGTGGTTAATATCGTTTTGATGTTCTCCACCGCCATTTCGGTGGGGGCATCGGTTATCATCAACTACGACCTGGGCGCCGACGACCGGGAAAAGGCATCGGTTTCGGTTTCCAATTCGGTCTCTCTGTCGCTGTTATTCGGGGCGGTGGTGAGCATTCTTTGCTTTACCCTGGCTCCCAGCCTGATGGTGGCGGTGAACCTGACCGGGGAAACCTACGCCCACGCCGCCAATTACCTGCAGGCAGTGAGCCTTTCAGCCTTTTTCCTGTCGGTCAGTCAGGTGGTTTCGGCGGTGTTCCGTGCCTACAAGGACGCCAAGACCCCCATGCTGGTGCTGACCTGTGCCAACCTTCTCAATCTGCTTCTAACCTGGTCGGCCATCCGGTTCGAATCGGCCCTCCCCTTCGATGCGGTCACCGGTATCGCCTGGGCCAAGGTACTTTGCGAAGGACTGTGCCTTCTGGTGCTTTTCGGCCTGATGCTTGCCCGTGGCTACGGCTTTTCGGCCAAAAATATGCTTCGGCTGGACAAGAGCCGCATTGCCCGTATGTTGAAGGTGGGTTCCTCTTCGGTGGCAGAAAGCCTTTCCTACACCCTGGGTACCTTCCTGACCACCGGTTTCATTGCCGCATCCCCCATGGGGGATGCCGGTCTTTCGGCCAAGGTCTACGTGGGCACCGTGAACCCCTACGAGCAGACCATTGGTTACGCCCTGGGCCAGGCCGGCCAGATCACCGCCGGCAAAATGATCGGTGCCGGGGAATACGAAAAGGCCCAGACCCAGATCAACCGGTTGTGGAAATACCTGTTCATTGCCAACCTTTCCAGCTCTCTTCTGCTTTTCGCCCTGCACCGTCCCCTGATGGGGCTCTTCACCGACGATCCCCAGGTGATCGGGGTCACCACCCCCCTGTTCCTTTGCGAAATCGTCATCAACCTGTCCCGCACCATGAACCATTGCTTCAATTTCGGCAACCGTGCCGGGGGATACGTACTGTGGCCGGGAATCATGGCGGTGGTTTCCCTCTGGAGCTTCTACGTGGGCTGCGGTTACCTCTTCTGCAACGTCATGGGCCTTGGGATCCTGGGAATTTGGATGGGCATGACTATCGACGAAACTCTCCGGGGCAGTTTCTGCGCCACCGTTTGGCTCAAGCGCAAATGGCAGAAAAAGTACCTGAAGCAATCGCAACAGAACCAATAGAAAAAAAGGGGCCGTCTCACACAAGAGACGGCCCCTTTTGGGGGTGCTAACGTATGCGAAACAACTCCAAGATTGTCGTAGGGGCACTTCACGAAGCGCCCGCCACCTGTCGCTTTGCGGTGAGGGGGAATTCTATGTGTTGCAAACGGGGGAAAACAAGGTCGGGAGCTTATTGTGTGTTCTTGGGTCGAATAAAGGTTGTAGCCCCCGGGGGCGACCAACTTTCTTTGGAGTCAAAGAAAGTTGCAAAGAAAACGTGGGGGCTTCCGATGGCCCCCACACCCCTGACGGCGTAGCCGGTAGTTGGGTGCGTTTTTGTCCCAAGTTAGTAATACCCCCTACCGTGCCCTTGTAGCTTTCTGTGGGAAGTCGTTCCCTCTTCGGTCACTCCATTGGCTTGTACCAGGATGGCGGCGGCTTCGCTCTCGCCGCCATTTGCCTCCGCGCCTACTCCGGCGCGGGTAGGAAGTTTGTGCCACAGAGGTGTCACAGGGATGCACCGTCAGCGTAGGGGACGGGTCTCCCGTCCCGCTTGCAGGGACTTCCTAAATGCAAAGGGCCCGAAACGTAGGGGACGGCGCCCTCGACGTCCCACATACGCGATCGCTCCGGATCAAACCCCGCCGTGCGCACGTTCCTGTAGGGGCCGTACGAAACGAAGCGACGCAGGAGCGGATCGCATGTCGGCCCGCCCCGGGCCGCAACCTACGCATAGACCGACTTCGTACGACCCCTATACCTCACCCAAAAGGGCCGCCCTTTTGGGGCGGCCCTCCGTCTTTTCCGGACAAATCGTCAGTTATTTTCTTCCTTCATCTTTTCCAGCTGCTGGCGGTTCCATTCCTCCCGCTTGCGGCTCTCTTCTTCCCACAAGCCCCGGATCCGGTCGTAAACTTCGGGACCGTATTCGGGGGTGCCGTCTTTGCTGGTGGGCAGGAGCATATCCCCGGCCACCTTAGGATCGGTGCAGGCGGTGTCGTTTCGCCACAGTTCCCGGACGGCCTTGTCCCGCAGGTTGGGAATTTCCATGGGGATGCCCCCCTTCAGGATGGAACGGTAGGCAAACATACCCGGCAGGAACATATCCATGGCTTCGTACACATCGATGGTGTCAGCCTCCGGGTTGCCAAGGATCTTTTCGGCAAAATTGTACATGGTGTAGAAGTCGGAATTGCCGTGGCCAAAGGACTTACTCTGTTCGTCCTGGGCCCGGGTGGGTTCGTAATTTTCAAACTTTTCCTGATAATCCCCGGATTTTTCGTCCGCTCGGACGTAGATGCGGGCAATGTGACCGGCATCAGCGTCTTCTCTGGCACATTCCATGCGACCCTTGCTGCCGTAAACCGAGTACCAGATGGAGTTTTCGTAAAGGCCCCCATGGATGCTCTTGACAATGCCGCCGTTTTCCAGGGTCACCATTTCAATGCCGAAGGAACCGGATTTGGAGCCCATGCGGGCCTTGCGAACCTTGTCGGCTCCCTCAAAGCCCACCACAGATACCGGGCGCAGGCCGGTGATGTGGATGATGGGACCCAGGGAGTGGGTGCAGTAGAAGGTGGAGTACATATTGTTGCGCCAATGGTCGGGTTCCCCATAGGTGATGCTGGGCCAGATGGATTCGCAATTGTGGACGTATTCTCCTTCCCCATACTCGAATTCGCCGATCTTGCCTTCCTTGTAAAGGCGGCGCATTTCATAGGGAGCGGGCATGTAGCAGTAGTTTTCGCCGTAGGCATAGATCATGCCGGTTTCTTCCACGGTTTCGATCAATTCCACCGCTTCCTTCATGGTCTGCACTGGCAACACCTCCGAAAAGACGTGCTTACCAAGCTTCATAGCCTTAATGGCAAAGGGGGCGTGCTCGTTGGCGTAGTTGGCCAGCACCACCGCATCCATATCGTGCTGAATGAATTCGTCAAAGTTGGTGTAGAAGGCAATATCCAGCCCCATGGTATTCACCTTCTGGGCCTCCAGGGCTTCGGGAAGCTTGTCGCAAATGGCCACCACTTCTGCATTTTGAGCTTCCTTGCAATAGTTGATCATGCTGCCGCCCCGATAGGCGCCCATGACACCGATGCGTACCTTTTTCATGCTGTTTTCCTCCATATTCTATCAATATCCCACGCTGGGGGTAATGGCAATGCCGTCCTGCCGGTAGCAGGCGGAAAATTCGGTGAAGGGGTAGGGTCCCTCCTCATGGAAGCCCTGCCAGGCCACCACCCGGTTTTCTTCGGGAATCACCAGGAGCATCTGCCCCCGCATGCCCCCCTTGCCGTAGGCCTTGCCGATGCCCACTTGATGGAGCTCGTAGCCCCGGGTCAGAACCATATCCACCCATTCCTCCGACAGGTAGCGTTTTCCGTGGTAGCACCCCTTGTTCAGGTAGATGGCACCAAGCTTTGTCATATCCTCTGCCCGTATGTAAAGGCCGGTGGCCCCCATGGGGTGGCCCAGGGGGCATTTACTCCATGCCACCTCCCGGTAGCCCAGGGGGAAGAAGAGGTGTTTCCACAGAAAATCGTCAATGGGCATCCCCGCCCGTACTTCCACCGCACGGGCCAGGATGTAGAAAGCCGCATCGGTATAGCAGCCCTCCTTCCCGTCACCCGGCAAAAGGGGATAGGTCAGGGTATAGGCCAGATAGTCCTCCCCAAATTCATTGGCATCCAGGCTATCAATATCCAGAAAGCCCCCGGGCAGCCGCACCCGGTGAGTCAGGAGCATATCGATGGTGGTTTCGTGCCAGAAGGGATGGGTGTTTTCGGGGCACAGGTCCCCCAAAACATCGGTGATGATCTCCTCCGGTTGGATCTTTCCCATATCATAAAGCATTCCCACGGCGGTGACCACGTAGGCCTTTGCCACCGAGTAAAGGTCCTGGCAGGGGTTGGTCTTTTGAAATTCCAACACCTCCGGTTCCCCGTCGCCGATCAGCTCGGCCACCCGGAACACGTTGGCACCGGTCTCCTTCACCACCCGGCCAAATGCCTGCAAAAATTCGCTCATACCCATTCCTCACTTTCGCTTGTATGCCTGGAGTATATCACAGATTCCACAACTTTTCAATTGAAAAGTTGTGGAATCTGTGATATGATAAGAAAAAAAACGAAAGGAAGCACAACTATGGCCACCAAATCGGAAATTATGGAATCTGCCTTCCGCCTGGGAACCGGGCGCTACATCCAGGAGGACGGCGCCGCCGGCCGCCTGGGAGAAGAATTGGCCCTGCTTGGCTGCAAGAAGCCCTACATCATCCATGGAAAAACCGCCCTGTCGGTTGCCGGTGAAAAGATCGCAAAATCCCTGTCTGACGCTGGGATGGAGGCCTTCTATCACGAATACACCGTTTTTTGCAACCCCGCCCGGGCGGCTGAAATCGTCGAAAGCGAAGCCTTTGCCCCCTGCGACTGTGTGGTTGGGGTTGGGGGCGGCAACGCCATTGACGTGGCCAAGCTGGCCGCCGCCATGTCTGGCAAGCCGGTGGTGACCATCCCCACCTCCAGCGCCACCTGTGCCGCCTACACCCCCCTGAGTGTCTGCTACAACGACCAAAACCAGACCATCGGCACCACCCACCACGTCCGGGAAGTCAGCTGTGTTCTGGCTGACATGGAAATTCTCTGCCGCCAGCCCCAGCGCCTTCTGGTTTCCGGGGTTTACGATTCGCTTTCCAAATTGATCGAGATTCGCCAGCGCCTGGTGGGCAAAACCGAGGACGAAATCGACATCGGTTTGCGTTCCTCCTACGTCATGAGCGAGTTTTTGTACGAAAGACTTCTGGAAAACCTGCCCCACGCCTGCGAAGGGCTGAAAACCGGCCGCAACGACAAGATCATTTACGACACCGTCTACCTGCTCATTGCCGTCACCGGCATCATCAGCAGTCTGGCCCGGGGCAGTAACCAAAGCGCCATTGCCCACAAAATTTACGAAACCACCCGGACCCTTTTCCCCGCCGAAGCCCACGATTACCTTCACGGGGAGCTGGTTGGTATCGGCCTGATTCCCCAGCTGATTTTCAACGGCGAAGCCCACAAGGCCGCCGCCTTCAAGGCCCAGATGCAATCCTTGGGAATGCCCACCACCCTTTCGGAGGTCGGCATCCCCGCCACCCCCGAAACCCAAAAGGCCTATACCGACCTGATCGAAGCCTCCAGCGCCATGGACGGCACCACCCCCGAAGAGGTAGCCCTCCTTCGGAAGGCCTTCGGCGAGATCTGCAAATAACAGAGCAACAAAAATGCCGCCTCACCAAGGCGGCATTTTTTTGTGAAAACAAAGTTTACGAAACAACTTCAAATTTGATCGTAGGGGCGCTTCACGAAGCGCCCGCCACCCGCCCTTGCCTCCCCCTCTGGGGGAGGTGTCATCCCCTTCTGGGGGATGACGGAGAGGGCCTTCAACGCACACACCCGGCTTTTTTGGTTTCACGGTAGGGCGGGTAGGAATCTTGTACCACAGAGGTGTCGCAAAATCGTACCGTCAGCGTAGGGGCCGTACGAAGCGAAGCGACACAGGAGCGGAGCGCATGTCGGCCCGGTCGCACTTTGCCTTCGCCCTGAAATGCGCCATCGTGGCGGTATTTTTTATTCCTTTTCAAATCCAATCAAAATGCCGCCCATCTCGGCATAAAAGCTGCAAAGGCCGCCGCAGGGGTAAACCTCCGGTTCCACCGGGCCAAATTCCTCCCGAAGGTATTCCTCAAGCTTCTCCACCGCCTCCGGGTTGAAGGCGTGGGCAATGCGGAGCTTGCCGCCCCTGTAACCAAGCTTTCGCAAATTGACCACCAGGGCACGCAGGGCTTTGTCCCGACCACGGGACTTATCCAGCATTTCCAGGTCACCCTGGTCGCTGGCACGTCCCACCGCACGGATGCCCAGAATTCCCGCCGCCCGGGCGGCAAGGGGGCTGACCCGGCCGTTGTTGGCCAGGTTGCGGATAGATTCCAGCATGAAAAGCAGACCGGTGCGCTGGCTGTAGGCCACGGCTTCCTCACAAATGGCATCAAAATCCACTCCGGCGGCCATCCGGTCCCGCACCAGTTCCATCACAAGCTTCATTTCCGGACCGGTGGTCAGGGAGTTGAAGACGAACACCTTCCGGTCGGGATGGCGTTCCTCGTAGATTTCCTTTGCGGTGCAGGCGGCGTTGTAGCTGCCCGACAGGGTGGCGGTGATGGTGATGCAGAAGATCCGTTCTGCCTCCCCAAAGGCCTCCAGCCAATCCCCGGGGCCGGGGCAGGCGGTGGAGGACTTGCCCTTGTAGTGGAGCAGATGGTTCACCATGGCAAAGGTATCTAGGTTTTGGTCATCGGTATATTCTTTCTCTGCTGTGATAATCCGCAGGGGGGCGGCGGCAAAGTCCACCCCGGAAAAGGTGGTCAGGTCACAGGAAGAGTCGGCTACGATTTTGCAGGTGGGCATGGGGTATTCTCCTTATCTCGAAACTACCTCATAGTATACCCGCGCCGCCCCGTTTCCGTCAATCTACTCCCCTCTCCCAGCGGCTCTAATTTCCTGGCCGGGACGATAGAATTGAAAAAAGCGACTCTCCTATCGGTAGAGTCGTTTTTTCGGTTTCATTTTTCCAGCGCTTTCATGATTTTTCCCGCCACCTGCACCAGGGATCCCCTGGAACAGGGCACCGTGATCTGGGCGTACCTTTCGTACAGGGGTTTGCGCTCCCGGTAAAGATCCGCCAGGGTCATCCCTCCGGGTAGCAGGATCCCCCGGGTCTCGGGATTTTTGATGCGGCGTAGCATTTCGGGAAGCGATACCTGCAGATACACCACCCGGCTGATTTTCGAAAGGTGCTCCATGGCTTCCGCCCCGTAGATGACACTGCCCCCGGTGGCAATGACGGTGTGATGTACGTCGATCCCGGCATTCACCCGGTTTTCCAGGGTGGCAAAGGCCTCGTTGCCGTCCTCTTGCAGGATTTCAAAAAGCCGTTTTCCTGCCGCTGCCTGAATGAGCAGGTCGCTATCCAGAAAGTCATACCCCAACATTTTGGCAAGGAGTACCCCCACGGTGCTTTTCCCCGACCCGGGCATGCCGATGAGTACGATATTATCCATTCACCTTGGCCCCCACCACGATCAACAGGCAATCGGTTTCCGCCCGGAAGCCGTGGTTGTGTCCCGGGGTACAAAGCGACAGGTCCCCAGGCTCCATTTGGTAATCCGCCCCGTCGTAGGTCAGGATTCCCTTTCCGGACACCAGATAGTAAACCTCCTCGCTCCAATCGTGGGGGTGGTTCCCAATGGTGACCCCGGCGGGAATGACGTCGTGGTGCATAAATTCGATGGTTTTGGCCCCCTGCCCGTCCAGAAGCGACTTGCAGAACAGGGTTCCGATCCCATCGTGGCATTTTTCAAAATTCTGGGCAGGGATCTCCCCCGCCTTGCGGATGGCCGGCATAGTATGTACTCCTTTGCGTATCATTTGATCGTATTATACCACAAAGCAATGGACAATGGAAAGGGGAAAATGGACAATGTCGTAGGGGCGATTCACGAATCGTCCCTACGATAAGGATAACCCCCTGCGACGCACCCGCCAAAGCCTCCCTTGTGTAAAGGGAGGTGGCATTTGCGAAGCAAATGACGGAGGGATTGTCAACCCCCGCATAGTCAATCGCGTTGCGGATCGATCGCATATGACCTTTTTTCGGGCCCCACCGGCCCGAAAATTTCCCTCACGGGAAACCAGGTCATTATGCCGTACCCTACATTCCACTTTCAACTTACCTGCCCCTACGTCATAGACGGTGCATAAAACAAAAGGGCGGCCCCAAAGGGCCGCTCTTCCGACATTGTTCATTGTCAATTGATTTTATTCTTCTTCAAACATTTCCTTGCCAAGGCCGCAGAGGGGACAGGCAAAATCTTCGGGAAGTTCTTCAAAGGGGGTACCGGGTTCGATGCCGTTGTCTTCATCGCCCAGGGCTTCGTCATATTCCCAGCCGCAAACGCATACGTACTTCATGGTAAATCCTCCTTTCCCAATTGTTACAGCACCAGGGAGGGCGCGGTGTAAACTCTGGCAGCCAGCTCCTGGTTCAGGAGGTAGAGGCTTCTGGGGTCGGAGCCGAAGAGCTCCATTTTGGAAATCAGGTCATTGGCGTTGGTCTCCTCTTCCCCCTGCTCCTTCACAAACCAATCCAAGAACTGCATGGTGCGGAAATCCCGGCCTTCGTATGCGGCGGCGTAGATATCGTTGATCAGGCTTGTGACGTAGATTTCGTGTTCCAGTCCAGCCTTCAGCACGTCCATGTCGCATTCAAAGGTCTTATCCGGCTTGTCGATGGCTTCCAGGGTTACCGTCATGTTTTCATTCTGCAGGTAGGTGTAGAAAAGCATGGCGTGGTCCCGTTCCTCCTGGGCCTGGACCATATACCAGTTGGCAAAACCATCCAGGCTTTTGGCCTTGAAGTAGTTGGAAAAGTCCAGGTAAAGGTAGGCGGAATAAAATTCCTTGTTGATCTGCTGATTCAGCAGTGCGTGTACCTTGGGGTTTACCATAACCGTTTTCTCCTTTTATGAAAAAATTTTATTGGATGGGTTCAAAATCGGCGGCGCCGTGCTTGCACAGGGGGCAGACATAATCCTCCGGCAGGGTGTCCCCTTCATAAACGTAACCGCAGATTTTGCAGACGTAACCCTTCTTGCCTTCGGTGACCGGCTTGGGTTTCACGTTTTCCTGGTAGTAGGTGTAGGTCATGGTTTCCTTATCGGAAAGGACCCGGGCTTCGGTAACCTGGCAGATGAAGATACCGTGGGTATCCAGATCCACGTAGCTTTCCACCTTCAGGGACAGGAAGGAATTGATGTGACGGGGCAGGAAAATCAGGCCGTTGTCACTTCTAAGGGGGGTGCAGCCCTCGAATTTATCCACGTTGCGGCCGCTCTGGAATCCGAACTTTTCGAACACGGCGAAGGGGGCATCGGTGGACAGCACGTTCACGTTCATGATGCCGGTCTGCTTGATGACGTGGTGGGAATAGTTTTCCTTATTGATGGCCACGGCCACCCGGTTGGGGGTGTTGGTGATTTGGGTAACGGTGTTGACGATGAGGCCGTTGTCCTTTTTGCCGTCGTTGGAGGTGACCACGTAGAGGCCGTAACCGATCTTGAAGAGGGCGGTCAGGTCGTTCTTGTTGGCGGTTTCATCCTGGCGGGCCAGGTAATCCTGGCACAGGTCGGTGGCCAGGGCATCCAGCTGGGCGGCGCTTTCCTCGTTCATGGCGGAAAGGATGCGGACAGCGGGTTCGGCAATGGTCAGGTTCTTGCTGCCGGAGAGCATTTCCTTCATGATCTTGGCGGCCATGGGAGCCCAGGAGCCGTTTTCGATGAAGCCAACCGTGCGGTTCTGGAAGTTGCGTTCGGTGAGGTGGTCAATGAATTCCCGCATGAAGGGGAAGATGTCGGCGTTGTAGGTGGTGGTGGCCAGCACCAGCTTGCTGTAACGGAAGGCATCCGCCACGGCGGCGGCCATGTCGCACCGGGCCAGGTCGTAAACGACCACCTTGGGGGAGCCGTTGGCCTTGAGCTTTTCAACAAACTGCATCACAGCCTTCTTGGTGTTGCCATAAATCGAGGTGTAGGCAACCACAATGCCGTCTTCCTCCGGCTGGTAGCTCGACCAGGTGTTGTAGAGATTCAGGTAGTAGCCCAGGTTTTCGGTAAGGATGGGGCCATGGAGGGGCAGGATCTTTTCAATTTCCAGGGTGGAGGCTTTTTTCAGGAGGTTCTGCACCTGGGCGCCGTATTTTCCAACGATACCGATATAGTACCGGCGGGCTTCATCCGCCCAGGGTTCTTCCACGTCCAGGGCGCCGAACTTGCCGAAGCCGTCGGCGGAGAAGAGGACCTTTTCGGTGGTGTCGTAGGTTACGATGACTTCCGGCCAGTGGACCATGGGGGCGGTAACGAATACCAGGTTGTGCTTACCAAGGGACAGGGAATCCCCGCCGCCAACCACGATTTGACGATCGGCAAAATCGGTGCCGAAGAAGTTCTTCATCATGGCAAAGGCCTTGGCGGACGAAACGATTTTGACATCGGGATAGGCCTTGACAAAATTCACGATGTTGGCCGAATGGTCGGGTTCCATGTGCTGGATAACCAGATAGTCGGGCTTGCGGCCGCCCAGGGTGGCCTGGATGTTATCCAGCCATTCGTGGGTGAAATTCTGGTCCACGGTGTCCATGATGGCAATCTTCTCGTCCATAATGGCGTAGGAGTTGTAGCTCATGCCATTGGGAACCACATACTGTCCCTCGAACAGGTCTACCTTGTGGTCGTTGACGCCGATGTAGCGGATATCGCTTGTGATTTTCATGTTGTTCCTCCGTTTATATATCAGTAGGGGTTACTATTGTTCCAGAATCTGGCCATCGGTGGTGATGGTAACCACCTGCCAGGGGATGAATTTGCCGCTTTGCATCAAAGCCCGCTTCACAGCGTTTTCCAGGCCACCGCAGCAGGGGACCTCCATGCGCACGATCTTCACCGACTTGATGTTGTTGTTTTGGATGATCCGGGTGAGCTTTTCAGTGTAGTCCCCCTCGTCCAGCTTGGGGCAACCAATGAGGGTGATGTGGTTGCGGATGAAATCCTGGTGGAAATTGCCGTAGGCGTAGGCGGTACAGTCGGCGGCGATGAGCAGGTTGGCGCCCTCAAAGTAGGGAGCATTCACCGGCACCAGCTTGATCTGGCAGGGCCATTGGGCAAGCTGACTTGCCACGTTTGCCGACTTGGCGGGAGTCTGTGCCTGGGGTTCCCGCTTCAGGGCTTTGGAGCGGGTACCGGGGCAGCCCATGGGGATCCTGATCCCGGCCTTTTCGGCCTTGGCCCGGAGAACCGCGCTTTCGTCGTATTCCGGGGCTTCCCGTTCTTCGAAGGTGATGGCACCGGTGGGGCAGGCGGGGAGGCAATCCCCCAGACCGTCGCAGTAGTCCTCCCGGGTCAGCCGGGCCTTGCCGTTCACCATTTCGATGGCACCCTCGTGGCAGGCGGCGGCGCAGGCGCCACAGCCGTTGCATTTATCTTCATCAATACGGATGATCTTGCGAATCATATCTCTTCTCCTGTTCCTTCTTGTTTTTCTGATTGGATTATACTATAATAGGAGAAGGATTTCTGTTGAATATTCAACACAGGGAGAAACAGATGAAAAAATATTTTGACGTGCTGATGGGCTGTCCCCTCTTCGCCGGTATCGCAGAGAAGGATCTTTTCACCATGCTCACCTGCCTTGGGGCCAAGGTGGAGCGGTTTGATAAAAAGTACACCATCATGGGGGAAGGGAACCCCGCCAAATACATTGGCATTCTGCTTTCCGGCTCGGCGCAGATCATTCAGTACGATTTTTACGGCAACAAGAGCATCTTGAGTAACATTGCCCCCTCCGACATGTTTGGGGAAGCCTTTGCCTGCGCCGAAACCAGCGCAATCCCGGTATCGGTAATCGCTGGGGATGCAAGTGAGGTGATGCTGATCGATTGCACCCACATCCTCCACACCTGCGAAAACCACTGCGGCTTTCATCAGCAGATGATCTTCAACCTGATGCGGGATCTGGCCACCAAGACCATCCTCTTCCACCAGAAGATCGACGTCACCGGCAAGCGCACCACCCGGGACAAGCTTTTGACCTACCTGAAATACCAGGCGGCCCGGGCGGGAAGCCAAAGCTTTGACATTCCCTTCAACCGGCAGGAGCTGGCGGACTACCTGGAGGTGGACCGCAGCGGCCTTTCGGTGGAGATCAGTAAGCTTCGGCGGGAGGGAATTCTGGAAAGCGAGAAGAATCACTTCGATCTCTTCCTCTGATTCTACCCCAAGCTTCATCGAAAGTATACCACAGGCGGAAACGATTTGCAATCATCTCCGCCTGATTTTTTATTTCATTTTTCGCAGTCTTCTGGGCTTGGATCCCTTGGTCACCATGATGATCACACCGGGACCCGCCATCAAACCGAAGGTAATGGCCAGAATCCGATAGGAATCCATCAACACGCTTTCCGGTTGGTGCAAAAGGTGCATGAAACCGGCAATGCCGTAAAGAAGCACCGCTCCCACAAGGGCCATAACCACAGGAAGCACCAGGCCGTTCAGCACCACCCGCCATCCCCGACTGCCCTGGTGAATGCTTGCGGCGTAGGCCATCCCCACCAATGCCCCGATTCCCATGGAAAGGAATCCAAGAATCTGCAGGTTTTCCCCCTCTTCCACCTGGGGTCGCAGCGCAAACCAGAAAACAACCCCTGCCACTGCAATACTGTATACATATCCCATTGCGGCACCGGGCCACCGGATCAGCATATAAAGAAAGGCGATTCCCGCCAGAATGGCAATCATTCCCCAAATATCCATTTGATTCTCCTTATTTCACGTAATGGGCCATGTCAAAGGCACCGATGCGGATATGCTTCCGGTCGATGGTGTAGGACATGGCAAGGCTTCCCCCGGTGAAATGATCCACGAAGGGATAGAAGCAGCTGGTGTGCATATGGGCCTGCAGCAGGACCCGGGTCCCCACCAGATTTTCCCGGTCGATATGTAAAATGCCGATGTGTTCCCGATCGATGGGGGCGTGGAAAAGATATAGCTCCCCGTCATAGGCAATGAAGTCTCCCCGGGACTGGCAATCCTCCACCTCCACCGGGTCATCCCAGGTGCCGGTGGTAAGGTTATAGGCGGTCAGGAAACCGCACTTGTTGGTATCCTGCTGGCGGACGAAGTAGAAAACCTTGTCCCCCCACACGTAGGTGGCGTTTTCCCACTTGGAATCGTTGAGGAAGTCGGGCTGGGACACGTATTCCCAGGTGATCAGATCCCGGCTCTTGATGATGGCGGTGAAATCCCCGCTGTAGGTGCCGGAATAGTACCATTTTTCTCCGTTTTCCTCCCGCCAGGAAAGCTTTTGCATGATGCCGATATCGGAAAACATCCTCTTGATGGGAAGTTGGTTGGCCTTCATGGCGCCCCGGATGCCGCTGGCGGAAAAGTCGTTGGTGACCTCCCCCACCCGGAAGCGGTTAACCCCGATTTCTCCCAAGGTCTTGGTGGGCATGTCAAAGGGGCAGTAGAGCCGATAATAATTCCCCTCCACCCGGGCGGTCCACAGGACGAATAAGGTCCGTTCGTCCCGGCGCATCAGGATGGTGTCGTAAACCATATCCACGTGGCGGCCATCGATTTCATCCCCGGCGGCAAGCAGGTCGAGATAGACCCGATCATCCGGGTTGTCGATGGGGGCATACACCAACCGTGCTGTCTGGTTCAGGGGATCCTCGCTGGGCTCCTTGGTGTTGGCGTAGTAGGTCACGTAGATCATATTCCCATCCACCACAAAGGTGGAAACGTGGGCCATTTTGTCCACCGCCTCGGCCTTGCCAAGGGCCACCGCCCGCTCCGATTTTTCGAAATCCGAAAGGAAACGGTCCCGAATTTCGTCGGCAAAGGCACGCCCCTTCCGGAGGGCGATCTCATCCACCTGATCGGAAATATAGCCCGCCCGATTCTGGATGGGTGCCCCCTCGGCGGTCAAGAGGGGCTTGAAGGTAGGTACGTCGGGGGTAAATACACGGTTTTGCATGTTGCTTTCTCCCTTATTTCTTCAGATAAATGGATCGGAGCATACGCTTGCCGGTTTCGCTTTCGAAAAATGTCTCCATGGCGTTTTCAATCTGCTCTTTGGGCGCATTGCCCTCGTCGGCGTTTACCAGGTAGTCCGCCTCCAAAAGGAGGCGATGCTCCTTCATGGTAACCCCCGTCAGGGTGTGATGATGGCCCACCAGCCAGGCAACTTTTTCCACAAAGGGGGCAGGCAAATCAAATTCCTGTAAAAATTCCTTTGCCATGGGGATTCCCTCCCGTTCCTGATAGGGACCCTGGGCATGGCCGTAGGTTTTCAGGCAGTAGGGAATGGCGATGTCGTGAAGGATGGCTGTCACTTCCAAAAGATCCCGTTCTTCTCTTGTGGCAAGCTCCTTCTCCCCCAGGGTTTTGGCATAGGCATACACTTTTAGGAAATGGTTGATATCGTGATGATTCCCCTTGTAAAAATCGATCATCTTCAGGGTAATCTCTGCAACAGGTACCGACATGATGCTCTCCTCGCTTCTTTTTTCTTCCATTATACCCCTCTCCCCTCGACAAATCAAGAGGGAAGCGATATAATGGTGACAGAAACATTTGTCCATATGGGGTGGTCCCTCAAAGCCTTCCCCTACAGGGGGAGTGCCGTGGCGAAGCCATGGCGAGGGGGGCCGATGAAGTCGGCAATGTGGCACGGCGTGAGCCGTGACGGATGAGGTGTCGTGCCCGTTACACAATAAAAATATGCAGACCCAGAGGGTCGCCCTTCCGACATTGTCCATTGCCCTACAACCAATCCGATCATATATCACAACCATATCATACCACAAAGGAGCTACTATGCGACAGTTTATCTTAGGTACCGATTGGTGGACCGACTGCGACGACGCAGTGGCGGTCCGAATCCTGGCCCGGGCCCACCTGGCCGGTCAATGCCGACTACTGGGGGTTGGCATGAATGCCTGTATGCCCTATTCTGCCCCAAGCCTGCGTGCCTTTATGGATCAGGAGGGCCTTTCGGAGATTCCCCTGGCCATCGACCGGGATGCCACCGATTTCGGGGGCAAGCCCGCCTACCAGGAAAACTTTGCAAAACAATATGCCCCCGGGGTTCAAAACGAGGCGTTCCCCGATTCTCTGTCCCTTTACCGCAAGCTCCTTGCGGACGCCGAAAGCCCGGTGGAGATTTTGGAAATCGGCTACCCCCAGGTGCTTTCTGCCCTGCTGCAATCGGGTCCCGACGAGTTTTCCCCCAAAACCGGGTTGGAGTTGATTTTCCAAAAGGTCACCAAGCTCTGGATCATGGCGGGAAAATGGGACGGCGACGGAGAAAAGGAAAACAACTTCTGCCGAAACCCCCGCTCCCGGGTGGCCGGGGAGATTCTTTGCCGCCTGTGGCCCACCCCCATCACCTTCCTTGGCTGGGAGGTGGGGTATGGAATCCTGACCGGGGGCGAACTTTCCAAAGACGATCCCCTCCGCCAAATCATGGCTGACCACGGCTCGGCGGCAGGGCGGCATTCCTGGGATCCCATGCTGGTGCTCCTGGCCCTGACGGGAAATGAAGCCGACGCCGGCTACGATACCCGCAAGGGCCGGGCCACCCTGGATGCTGACACCGGAGCCAACCACTTTACCCCCGATCCCCATGGTCCCCACCAATACGTCATCAAGCGGGAGCCGGACGGATATTATCGTGATGCAATCAACCGGCTCATCGATTCAAACAGGAGGTAAACCATGCTATCCAGGCTTTTCATCGGTTCCTACACCTTTACCCCCCGGAATGGCCGTCGTTTCCGTCCCCCCAAGGCCATCCGGGCTTCCTATGCCCCCGGGGCAGAATATCAGGTTTTTCTCCTTACCCCCGAGGCTTCTCCGGTTCTGATTTATTCCTTCCGGCCCGAAGAAGCCCCCTCCGGGGAGCCGGCGGCTTCCTACCGGGTACCCAAGGACCAATTTCTGCGCATTCCTCCCCAATGCGCCCGGTTCTTCGATTGTCCCTGTATCCTGATTGGCGCCGGGGACCGGTTGGAACTCCATCGGGAGGAAGCCTTTGCCCGCCGCATGGCGGCGCTTTCCGGCACCCCCCTCCCCTTTGATATTCTCCGCAAATAACATCTAAACCGCCCTTCGGGGCGGTTTTTTCGGTTGACTTTTCGATCCCGGTGAGATATACTGGCTTCAAAGTCCGGGGCTGTTGTAGAGCCCCATGGAAGGCACTATAAAAGGAGGATAAATCATGCTGAAACGATCTGATTTTCCTGAAAGACGCTATCTCATCACCGATTTCGGTGCCAGGGAGGCCGACGTTCTCCAAACCGAAGCCATTCAGGCGGCCATGGATGCCTGCTACAAGGCCGGGGGCGGTCGGGTGGTGGTGCCCGCCGGCCGGTTTATGACCGGGGACATCCGGCTCCGGTCGGGGGTTATGCTCTACCTGGAATCCGGGGCCATTTTGAAGGGGAGTCCCAATCCGGAGGATTATATGAATTACCTTTCGGACACCATCGACCCCCTGCCCCCCTACACCGGCGACCCGGAAAAGCGCTCTGTGGATCCCTATTCCCGTTGGAACAGCGGCCTCATCAAGGCGGTGGGAGCCGAAAAAATCGCCATCGTGGGGGAACCGGGAAGCTACATTGACGGGAGCAACGTCTTCGATGACCAGGGAGAAGAGGGGTACCGGGGGCCCCACGCCATCAATATGCACTACTGCCGGGACATCCTGTTCGAAGGCTACACCATTGTGGATTCGGGAAACTGGGCCCATAACATCTGTGTGTCCCAAAACATCACCGCCCGGAACCTGAAGGTCCTCGGAGGGCACGATGGTTTTGACGTGCGCACCTGTGACAATATTCTCATTGAATACTGCAATTTCTACACCGGGG
>SVKS01000191.1 GCA_015068345.1 Oscillospiraceae bacterium | reverse complement strand
TTGAACTCGGTATCACCACCGTTAAGTTCTTCCCTGCCAACGTCTACGGCGGTTTGAAGGCTCTGAAGGCCCTTTCCGGTCCCTTCCCCCAGGTCAAGTTCATCCCCACCGGCGGCGTGGATCGCTCCAACATCGACGAATTCCTGGCCTTTGACAAGATCGCTGCCATTGGTGGTAGCTTCTTTGTCAAGGAAGCTCTGGAAAAGATGGAAGCCGAAAAGTAAGTTCAAATTACAAAACCTCCAAACGAGTATTCGTTTGGAGGTTTTTCCTTGCTTTCTTTTGATTTCGTGATATAATGTTGTCAGAAAGGGGCGTGGCAGATTGCTCAAGCAACCGTTTGTTACTATGATTACCTTCCAGGTAAAGCCAGACAAAGCGGCTGATTTTGAATCCAGGATTCTGGAGATTCAAAAACAACAAAAGATTCTTCCTGGATGTCGAATGGCCGGATATTTTAAACGCTTTTATACCTTTGATGGGGTAGAAACAGGACTGCCGCCCCGGGAGATTACAAAAATCGTCAAGTGCATCAAATACTACGCCTGGTTGGAATTTGAATCCATCGAAGCCTGCGGACAAGCCAAGGATTGGTTTTTTGAAACTCACTTAAAGGAAATCAATAAACTATTGATCATGCCCTTTGACATGAATAGCGGTTATACGTTATAAATACTACAGTAGGAGATTCTATTATGTTCTTCAAACCGATATTTTGGGATAAAAAAGAAGCAGTAACCCTATCTGCTGGGTACCAGATCCATCATGCAGAATGCTATGCCGCCGAAGTGCTTGCAAAGCTTGGAAAGCATGCACGTTTGGATGGATCCATCACCAACATCATCATTGAAAACGATCTGCCCGATTTCTGTCCTTCCGACCTAGGAAAAGAGGGGTATGCCCTGGAAATTAGCAAGGAATCGGTTATTTTGTACGGCAATACTGCCCCGGCACTGGGTTTTGCAGCGGTGACACTTCTTCAAATGGCTGAATTTGATGAATTGTTTACCGGGACTTTGTACGATGCCCCCGATTGCTCATTCCGGGGATACCGGGCCTATTTACCCTCCAGGGATTATCTGGACGATTTCTATGGCATGGTGGATCTGATTCAATACTATAAATTCAATACCCTGATTCTGGAAGTCGGCGGAGCCATGGAATACAAATCCCACCCGGAAATCAACGTAGCCTGGAAAGCTTTCGCAGATGAAACTCATCGTTATTCCGGGCGCGCCGATGAGATTCAGAACGGCTACGGTTGGGCAAAAAACTCCATCCATACCGACAATGCGGAAGGGGAGATCCTGACGAAAGAAGAAGTACGTGTTTTGGTTGACTACTG
This sequence comes from Oscillospiraceae bacterium, assembly GCA_015068345.1. Lineage (GTDB taxonomy): Bacteria > Bacillota > Clostridia > Oscillospirales > QAMX01 > RUG11797. Next base: position 1,774 of record SVKS01000191.1, on the reverse strand, counting down.
CAAGGCACGTGGTCTGACGGTATATCCTGAGGTACCCACCCTGTCCCATTCCGATTATATCTGTCTTGCTCATCCCGAAATTGCAGAACGGCAGGATGATCCCTATCCCGATACCTATTGTCCCAATCATCCGGACACCTACAAGATCGTGTTCGATATCATGGAAGAAATCCTGGAGGTATTCCAACCGGATATGGTTCATATCGGTCACGATGAGACCTACACTCTGGCAAAATGTCCCAGATGCCAGGGAAAGAAACCCTACGAGCTGTATGTGCAGGACATTACCATCATTCATGATTGGCTTGCCCAACGTGGTATCCGTACCATGATGTGGGGTGAAAAGCTTCTTCCGGTTGTACTCCCTGACGGCAAGAGCCATGGCGGTGCCGGTCAGGACTGGCTTAGCCGTAACGGTGAAAAGCTGGAAGACGTGCCACCCCTGTTCCTGTGCCAGAACAAGCTGCCCAGGGATATCTTAATGGCGCATTGGTATGGAGTATTTGGCATCCAATACGACCACGTATACCATGTGAATGGATACGAAGCCATCTATGGCAATCTTTCGGTATCACACATTGAAGAATGGCGCCGTCGTATTACCCTTGGTATGAAGGGTGGATTCTGTTCCAACTGGGGTAGCTTTAAGCCAATATATATGCAGCGTAACCTGCAGAATTTCAATTTGACTCTGGCATCCTATGCCCTGTGGGCCAGGGATTACGACACCACTATGCTTTCGGAGGTTACGGAAGAAGTATTCCGGGAGTGCTTCCGCTACCACAATCGTGAGCTTGACCCGGCGGAAATCATCGAAATTCTTCACACAACAGATTACTACGTTCCCTACAAAGCTTTCTACGACGGTATCTTCATTGAGCCGGAAAAGTATTATTTGGGGGATTACAAGGTTACCTACACCGATGGGAGCACGGTTACTCTCCCGGTTTACTATGGCGAACACCTTTCCAATTGCAACGCAGTGGCAGATGCAAAAGGAGTTCTTTCGGATGACATGGTGATTCGCAGCTCGTTGGCAGAAGCTGCGGGAACTTCACTTCCCATTCGCAAGGAAGGCAAGACCTATTATAAAACGCTATACCGGAATCCTTATCCGGAAAAGAGCATTGCATCGATATCCTATCAGGAAATCAAAAAAGATGTTTCTGTGGAATATCAAGTGAAGTTATAAACAAAATCGGGGCTCCCGAAAGGGAGCCCCAAAACATTATTCAATCAACCGAAAAGCGCTACGATAGCGCCCCAAAGTCCGTAAGAAACAAGCGAAACAATAATGCCGGCAATCAACACACCAATTACGCAGGCGGGAATGGATTTTCGAAGCTTCATACCAAGTGCGGTTGCCACCACCGAACCAGTCCAGGCACCGGTCCCGGGCAGGGGGATGGCTACAAAGGTAACAATTGCCCAGAATTCAAAAGTTTTCACGCCGGCTGCCTTTGCGGCGGCTTTCTTGTCCACCCAGGCAAATATCTTACCGATTACCGGGAAATCCTTAAACCATACCTTGGCCTTGTCGAAGAAGAGGAGAATAAAGGGTACCGGGAACATGTTGCCCAAAATAGCAATGGGGAATGCGATATACAGGGGAATGTCCAGCGTCAGGGCATATGGGATGGCGCCCCGAAGTTCCACCACCGGCAGCATGGCAACAACAAATACCTTCAAGCAATCAAGCAGCATACAGTACCTCGTTTATTTCTTTTTCTTTTCCTTCATCAGGTTGGGATCGGAACGGATGTACTCCCCTTCC
>SVKS01000190.1 GCA_015068345.1 Oscillospiraceae bacterium | reverse complement strand
ACCCGTCGTAGGTTCTGGATGGCATGGGGAAGTCCACCTGGACCCAGGTGGTGGGACCGTCGTTTGGGGTCTTGGCCTTGGGAATGCTCTTCTGGTAATCCAGCGCCTTCTCAAGATCGGTAAAGCGGTAGCTTTCCACCGCATCCCATAGTTCAAAAGACGCGGCGATCCAATCTCGGGCTTCCGATTTTTCCAGCGTGGACCATGCCGTCTGTCTAAGATATTCGTCAGCCTCCTCTCTGGTAGCCGCTCCCTGGCTGCAGAATTCCAGGATGGCTTCAAATTCCCCGTCATCAAAATGACAGCTATTGGTTTCCCAATCGATCCATTCCTCCAGATCCCGGGCAAAAACCTCAAAAATATCACCGGCTGTTCCCTTCTTGAAATAATCCGGATCGTATTGCATAATAAATTCGCAATACTCCTGCCGGGTCTCAAAAAGCTTGCCGTCCGGAATCAGGCTGGGGTCGGTCACGGTTTGCCCGCTGACGGTAAAGACTCTGGGTAGATAGTAGCAGACCCCGTCCACACGGGCGGTATCCACAACACTTTTGACAAGGAGATCCTTTTCAAAAAGCTTGGGTGCCGCTTCCTCCAGGTCAGCCAAAAAGCCTTGCTTCACATAGTTATTGAGAGCAAATCGGTCCTGGGTGATCACCATGGAAATATCCCCGGTCAGAACCGCCAGATTCAGATTCGCAATGTTGTCGTACCGCTTGACCTGGAACACCGTGTTCTCCGAAATCTCGTTGTATTTTGCCAGCAGGAGTTCAAAGAACTCGATCTCGCCATTGATTTCCCGGCAGAAATCGTAGACCCCGATGTTGCAGATCTGGACGTCCTTCTTGTCGGCTTCCTCCGATCCGGTCAGTTCGATCAGCTTGCCGTCGATGGCCACCAGAATGCGCCCATCCGAAAGGGATCGCACCGCCCGGAGCCCGGAGGTATTGATGGCACCGTAGACCACCATGTCCACCAACAGGTCGCATTCCTCCCCATCGGTCCGCCAAAGCTCGGTATTGCTCATGAAATAGCCAAACCGGTCGTCGCTGCAGGCACCCCCGGTGGGAATGACCTCAATGGACTTTCCCTCGGTGGGAGGCTCGGTGGTTTCGGGGGTCAGGGGAGCAAGCCGTCCCTTTCCATCGGCTTTCAACAGGGCGTAGGGTACCCCCTCAAGGCCAATGATCCCGTAAAAGCCAAAGTTCTTCGGCATACCCGGCTTCCAGGCATAGGTATCGATGAATTTCCCATTGACGTAAAGGTCGTTATGCCAATCAGCCCGGTAGGTCACCCCGTTACTCTGCATACCGCAATTGATCCAGGCATACGCCACGTCATCATAAAGCAGTACGTGTGCCAAAGGGCTGTAGGCAGAGGCGTAGTACGCACGTTCTTCCGGATCATTGATACCGACAGGCGGAATGATCTCTTCCCCAATGGGTTCTCCTTCCCGGTAAAAGTAGTACCGGAGGCCATCCCCATATTGATTTTCCACCGCTTCGCCACCTAGCACGAAATCTTCATTGGGGTCGGAAACCCGGATAAACTCCTGGTGGGCTTTGGTTCTTTCCCGTTTTGCGGTGTCCTCCACGAAATCCATGCTGTACCAGCGGTACTCGGTGAGATAGGGGGTACCGTAGTACTCAGAGAGATCACATTCCGGGCCCAACACACCAATGGTGGCCCGAAGCATTCCATCCATCTCGACGATATCAAAAACGGTCTCGTTATCCCCAAGGCCAAGATCGATCTTTTGGCTCTTGTAGTTTTCGTAGACCGGGATCCCATCCACTTCGGTGACGGTGTTTTCCTTCTCCCCGCCCCCAGAACAGGATGCAAGGAGGGACGCGGTCATGAGTAATACCAGAAACAGGGCGGTCATGCGTTTAAGGGTCGTTTTCATGTTGGTTTCCTCCTTGAATAGAAATAAATGGGTTGTTAATTTTATTGTATACCATAACGTATGGTAATGCAAGAAAAAAATTATTAAGATTTTATGAAGATGAATTCAAAGAAAGGAAGATTCTCCATAATAGAAACGGCCGTCCCTGACCTTCGGCTTACCGAAAAAAGGAAAGAAAAAAGAGAGAACTCTGCGGTAAATCCGTAAGTTCTCTCTTTCGTCTTTAGAAGAAGGAAATTTGTTCGCTGTCGGGAATGTCGCCAAAAACCCCCAGGGCCTTGAGCTGGTCGGCGTTGGTGCGGGAGATATGGCTGCGGGAGATGATATCCTCCACCGAGGTAAATTCCCCGGCTTCCCTGGCGGAAACGAGCCCCTTGGCGGCGTTTTCCCCCAGACCCCGGATGGCGGAGAAGGGGAAGCGGAGCTTCCCATCCTCAATGGTGAAGTGGGTGGCGTCCGATTTGTAGATATCCGGCGGCAGGAACTCAAATCCCCGCAGGTAATACTCGTGGGTGACCTCAAAGGTCTTGGCAAGTTCCTGGTCAATGGCGGCGGCAGACTTGTCCCCCTCGATCCGGCGGATAAATTCCACCATGTGGGCGTCCCCCATGAGCATGGCCTCGGCGTCCAATGCGGCGGCGCGGATGGTGAAATAGGCGGCGTAGAAGGCCAGGGGATAATGCACCTTGTAATAGGCAATGCGGAAGCCGTTCACCACGTAGGCGGCGGCGTGGGCCTTGGGGAAGAGGTACTTGATCTTGTTGCAGGATTCAATGTACCATTCGGGCACGTTGTTTTCCCGCATGATGGGGATCCACTCCGGCTTGAGCTTGCGGCCCTTACGGACGCTTTCCATGATGGTGAAGGAAAGCTTGGGATCCATGCCCATGCTGATCAGGTAGATCATGATGTCGTCACGACAGCAGATGGTGCCGGTGATGTCGGTGGTACCCGAAGCAATCAGGTCCTTGGCGTTGCCCAGCCACACGTCGGTGCCGTGGGAAAGACCCGAAATGCGGATCAGGTCACCGATGGTACTCGGCATGGTGTCCACCAGCATCTGCCGGACGAACTTGGTGCCGTATTCGGGTACTGCAATGGAGCCGGTCTCCCCGATGATGTCGTCAGCTTCGATGTGGAGGGCTTCGTGGGTACTGTAAAGCGAAAGGGTGGGTTTGTCATCCAGGGGGACCTTCCGGGCGTCAAAGCCGGTCAG
>SVKS01000189.1 GCA_015068345.1 Oscillospiraceae bacterium | reverse complement strand
CCATGCACGAATACTTCTCCACCCAGGAACCCACCCTGAAAAACGAGCATACCGGCCGGTTTGAGGGCTACAACCTGATTCACATCACCGCCGAGGGCTTTGCCCCCTATGCCATTGACCCGGAATACACCCCCACCTTATATAAGATGGTGCATGATGGGTACAATTTCACCAACTATTACTGTCCTCTGTGGGGTGTTTCCACCATCGATGGGGAATATGCCAACAACGTGGGTCTTCTTCCCAAGAGCGGCACCTGGTCCTACCGGGATTGGGGCCGCAACGACGGCAACCTTTATTTCTGCTTCGGAAACCAGTTCAACCGCCTTGGTGGTTACAGGGTCATGGCCTTCCACAACCACACCTACACCTATTACACCCGTGACAAATATCTGCCCCTGAGCGGTTATAAAGAATATTATGGCAAGGGCAACGGGCTGGACGTGGTAGGTTATTGGCCCGAAAGCGACCTGGAAATGATGGAAAAGTCGGTTCCCATGTATATTGACGATGAGCATTTCGTCATCGACTACATGACGGTCAGCGGCCACCTGCAGTATAATTTCAACGGCAACTACCAGGCATATAAGCACAAAGACGTCTTCGCCGACCTCCCCTATTCCGAGGAAGCGCGGGCTTACCTGGCCTGCAATTACGAGCTGGAACTGGCCATGACCCACCTTCTGGATGCGTTGGAGGCCGCCGGCAAGGCCGAAAACACCCTCATCGTTCTCTCCCCCGACCATTACCCCTACGGACTCTATAAATCCAAGGAAAACAAGGATCCCGATGCCGATTACGTCAGTGAGCTTTTGGGGCATAAGGTGGAAGAAAACTTCGAGCTTTACAAATCGGTTCTGATCATGTACTCCAAGGGCATGACCCCCGAAACCGTCGACAAGCCCTGCTACTCCATCGATATTCTGCCCACGGTTTCCAACCTGATGGGACTGGAATACGACTCCCGCCTGCTGATGGGCCGGGACATCTTCTCCGATTCCGAACCTCTGGTCATCTTCCTGAACCGCTCCTTCATCACCGACAAGGTCCGCTACAACGCCAAGACCAAGGAAGTGGAATTCACCTCCGACGATGTGGTCACCGAAGAATACGTAGACCGGATGAAAAAGGTGGTCAAGAACAAGTTCACCATCTCCACCAACATTCTGGATTACGACTACTACGACAAGGTATTCGGCAATTAAATCTCCCGCTAAAACAGACAAATCTCCCTGTGACCAAGGTCACGGGGAGATTTTTTCGCAAACCGGGGATCCCTTTTCTCTTCACCGGGCGGGTGGGGCGAGAGGGAATTCGCAAGAAGGCGGATGGTACCTTGTAGGGGCGGTGTTGTGTAACAACGACCTGTTTTCGCACCCACACACAAAAAAACGACCCGAATCGGGTCGTTTTTTCCTGTTAAAAGCTTTTCCGGTCTTCCAGGGCCTTGTTCAGGGTCAACTCATCGGTGAATTCCAGATGGCTTCCCATGGACATGCCGTAGGCAAGCCGGGTGACCTTGATGCCGAAGGGCTTCACCAGCCGGGCGATATACATGGCGGTGGTTTCCCCGGGGGCATCCGGGTCGGTGGCCAGGATCACTTCCCGAACCCCTTCCCCCAGCCGATCCAGGAGTTCCCGGATAGCAATGTCATCCGGACCCACCCGGGTGATGGGGTTGATGACCCCATGGAGCACGTGGTAAACACCCTTGTACTCCCGGGTCCGCTCGATGGCGGCGGCATCCTTGGGGTCGGACACCACGCAGATGACGCCATGGTCCCGCTTGGGATCCTGGCAGATTCTGCATTTATCCCCATCGGTCAGGTCGCCGCACACGCTGCAGCGATGGATCTTCTGCTTGGCTTCCAGGATGGCGTTGGCAAAGGCCTCCGCCGTTTCGTTTTTCACGCCCAGAATGTAAAAGGCCATACGCACGGCGCTTTTGCGGCCGATCCCGGGCAATTTATGGAATTGTTCGATGAGCCGCTCCACGCAGGGCACGTATTGGTCCATACTGTCGCTTCCTTTTTCAGCTTAGAAGCCGATGTTCAGGCTTCCGGTGATCTTCTTGAGTCCCTCTTCGTGGGCGGTGTCGCAGGCCTTCATGGCTTCGTTGATGGCAGCCGCCACCATGTCGCAAAGCATTTCCACGTCATCGGGATCCACCGCTTCGGGCTTGATGTCGATCAGGGCGACACGGTGGTCGCCGTTGACCTTGGCGGAAACCATGCCGCCGCCGCTGGTGGCCTCAAATTCCTGTGCCTTGAAGTTTTCTTCAAAATTCTGCATGTCCTGCTGCATTTTCTGCGCCTGACGGATCATGTTCATGTTCATGCCGCCACCCATGCCGCCCATGGGGAAACCGCCTCTGCCTTTACCCATAATAATATCCTCACTTTCCTAATATAAAAATCTCAATTTATAATACATCGGTCATTTCGGGGTGCTTCTTACCAAAGGCAAGCAGTTCCCCGAAACCGTCCCGTGTTTCGGTTTTTTCTTCCTCCCCCTCCAGTCGGACCACAGCACGCACCGGGGATCCCTTCAGGGCGGAAGCCTTTTCTTCGATCTTGGTCAAAATGGTCTTTTCGTTAAGATAGCCCTTTTGCGCCGGGGAGGAGCACTGGATCACCAGGAAATCTCCCTGCTCCAAAAGCTGGGTCACCATGAGCTGGGTGTACGCCAGAAGGGGCAGTGATCCCTTCAGCTCCCGCACAAGCTCCGCCCGGTACCGGGCCGAGGTGATGGGAGTATCTGCCGCCGGTTCCTTGGGTACCGGCTTTGGTGCAGGCGCTTCCGCCGGGGTCTCCCGGGGTTTGGATTCCTCCTTGGGCTTTGGAGCTTCCCGCTTTGGGGGTACTTCCCGGGGGGCGGGAGGATTCAGTTCCAGGTCGGAAAGCTTCTTTTCCAGGGCATCCAGACGGGCGGCCAGAGCTGCCGGGGTACGTCCCACCGGATTACACAGCCGGATCAGGCAAAGCTCGGTATCCACCCGGGCGTTGGCGCTGGTGCGAAGGCCCGCAATGGCCTGGTTGATCTCTCCAATGTGATAAATCAGCCGTTCATATCCCAGCCGACCGGCAATTTCATCCAGGTCGTTCCGGTCGTAGCCACTGCCAAGCTGGGGTGC
>SVKS01000048.1 GCA_015068345.1 Oscillospiraceae bacterium | reverse complement strand
CAACCGCACTTATCACAACGGTAGAGGGGTTCCTCCGGCGGCTTCTTGGCACCGCATTCCGGACAGAACTTACCCTTGTTCACCGATCCGCAGGCACAGGTCCAGCCGATCTTTTCCTCCGGCTTTTTGGCACCGCATTCGGTGCAGAACTTGCCGGTACACTTGGCACCGCAGGCCGGGCAAATCCACTCCCCTGCCGCAGGAGCGACGGGGGCTTCCGGAGCAACAGGAACTGCCGGAGCGGCCTGCTGGGGTTGATTTTGTGCCATCTGGAAGAAGGACTGGGCATTGTTGCCGCCGGCATTCATCGCCATTCCCATACCCATAAATCCGGTCATAGCGCCGGCAGAATTCTGGGCGGCGGCCTTCATGGCATCGGCCTGGGCACCCACCAGGGTGGCACCGGCCATACCGGGATCGCGGAGCATAGCAGTACGCTGGGCTTCCTTGATCATATTGGCATCGTCTTCCGGCAGGGTCAGGGAGGTAATAGCCACACTGACGATCTTCAACCCGCGAAGCTCTCCCCAATCCTTGGAAAGGGAGGCATTCAGGGCATCCTCCAGTTCCTGGTTGTGGGCCGGAATCTGGTTGGGACGGAGCTCCAGCTCAGAAAGCCTGCCAAAAGAAGGTTGCAGGGCGCTGATAAATTCGCTCTTGAGCTGGGTTTCGATTTCACTGCGGCGGAACTGGCTGGTTACGTTGGCACAGACGTTGGTGTAGAAGAGCAACGGATCAGCAATCTTGTAGGAATACAAGCCCGAGCACCGGATAGAAACGTCGATATCCAGCCCGATCTTGCTATCCACCACCCGGAAAGGCACGGGAGCGGGAGTGCCGAATTTGTTTTCCATCAATTCTTTGGTATTGATGTAATAGACCCGTTGATCCTTACCGGTGTCACCGCCATAGGCGAAACGACGGCCAATGGCCTTGAAGGTTTCCTTGATGCTTTCCCCAAGTTTCCCAGCAAAAATGCTAGGTTCGGTGGAGCTGTCGTAGGTGAACTGGCCCGGTTCGGCACAAACCTCCACAACCTTGCCCTGTTCCACAATGAGCATACACTGGCCGTCAGCCACAGCAATACCCGATCCGTTGGAGATCACGTTGTCACTCCCCTTGGTATTGGAGGAACGGTCTGTGATGCGTTTGGTACCCTTCACCATCAAAACGTCTTTGGGAAGGGCATCACAATAAAAGTATTCCTTCCACTGGTCAGCTAACACACTGCCAATGGCTCCGATTCCGGCTTTGATAAGACCCATAGTTGTTCTCCTTTATTTTTATCAATTAGTATTCAAACCCGCAGGCTTTCAAAAACTCTTTTGCCATCAAGGTTGCCCCCACCTGATTGGGGTGCACCCGGTCCCAGGCAATATAGCTCGAGTGGCGTATTTTGCAATAGGCTTCGTACATACCCTGGAAATCCACGAAAATCAGTTCGTATTCATCCGCAAGCTTTTTACAGATGGCGCAGTATTCGTCCATTCTGGCCCGCATGGCATCGGCAGGATTGGGTTCGATGTAGTAGGGAGTCAGAATAAAGACACCCTTGACCTTCCCCTTCACCCTTTCGATCATAGCCCGCATATTGGCTTCGTATGCTTCGGGTGTGGTGTGGGGATCCGGCATGGCAGGACAGTCGAACTGGCGCCACACGTCATTGATACCGATACAGATGGAAACCCAATCAGGCTTCAGATCTGCCACATCCCGATCAAACCGATTCAAAAGGTCCCAGCTGGTGTTTCCGCTGATGCCGGAATTGGTGACCCGGATCATTCTTTCGGGGTACCAGGTGGCAAGCATATTTTCAATCACCCGGACATAGCTTCGGCCCACGTTGTCAAACAGTCCCTCGCCCACCGGCTGCGCACTGCCCATGTCGGTAACCGAATCTCCGGCAAACACAATTCTGTCGCCATTTTCAAAAATCATAATCCATCTCTCCTTGGAATTGATTTGGCGTCCACCATATCTTTATTGTGTCACACGCGAAAAGATTTGTCAAGTATTTTTCGTTTTCGGGTGGACAATCTTCGATTTTCATGTTATCATACCGTTTGGAAAATTTGGTGGAGGAATCAGCTTATGCGTGTTTGGAACTGGATCAAAGGAAACGTGGTGTTGTGTATTGCCCTACTTGCGGCAATCGTTACTGCCTTTATCATTCCCCCTGACAAGGAGTACCTGGGCTATTACGATCTTCGCACTTTGGCCTGCCTCTTTTCGGTGATGGCGGTGGTTTGTGCCTTCCAGAATATCCGATTTTTCTACCTTCTGGCATCCCGAATCGTTCGCATTTTCAAAAATGCCCGTCTTGCGGTGCTTGCCTTAGTTTGGGTCACCCTGGTGGGCAGTATGCTCATCACCAACGACACGGCCCTTTTGACCTTTCTTCCCCTATCCTACCTGGTTCTCCATACCACCGGGCAGGATAAACTTCTTGCTTACACCTTCATTTTGCAAAATGCCGCCGCCAACCTGGGCGGCATGCTGACCCCCTTCGGGAATCCTCAAAACCTTTATCTATATTCCTATTATTCCCTGGAAAGCGGTGAATTCTTTGGAATCATGCTTCTTCCCTTCCTGATCTCGGTAGTTCTGATCACCCTGTGCTGTTTCTTTATCAAACCGACTCCCCTTTCCATTGCCACCGAATCCACCCCGCTGAATGCAAAACGGGCCATCCTTTACGGGGTGCTCTTTGCCGTGGCTCTTATGGTTGTGATCCGGGTACTGCCTTATCCCGTGGGACTTATAATCATTGTTCCTGTTCTGCTGATTTTTGACCGCAAAGCCCTCAAAAACGTAGACTACGCTCTTCTTCTCACCTTTGCGGCCTTCTTTACCTTTTCGGGCAATATGGCCCGTATGGAAAGTGTGCAAACCCTTTTCTCTTCCCTTTTGGAATGGAATACCCTTTTAACCGGCGCCCTTCTCAGTCAGGTCATCAGCAACGTTCCCGCCGCCATCCTGCTTTCCCGCTTTACCGATGCCTATGCTCCGCTCCTTCAAGGGGTCAATGTAGGTGGTGCCGGTACCATCATTGCCTCCCTGGCAAGTCTGATTACCTATCAGGAATACCTGAAGCATGAGCCCCAAAAGGGCGGTTACTTTATGAAGCTCTTCACCGTCACAAGCTTCGCCTTCCTGATTCTGCTTCTCCTGGGCACCTCACTCCTTCAATAAATCAAAAACCGCCGGTCATCACGACCGGCGATCTTTTTTTATTGATTACCAAATGCGCTCAGGCTGACAAGTCCCGGTGTGATTCCATCGGGAGCTCCCAGGATGCGCAGACGAACGCCGTATGCATTTGGTCCGTCACATTCCCGGTAATCCACACAAAGATCCTTTTCCCCACCCGAAGCATCCACCAGGGTACGCCACTCGGTCAGTGCCGGGTCGATGGCATACTCCGCCAGGTAGCGGAAGGGTCCCGGCATCACCCCATTCAGGGCCTCCATGCCGATATCCCGCCAGATCAGCCGCAGAGCATGAATATGATAATGGGATGCACCCCCAAAGGAGAAGGTAATCGCAGGCTCGGGATCCTCCGACGCAGGCTGCCACCAGGAAAGGATCGAATCCTCCGACGCATAGATGGCATCCCTGCCGCAGGCATGGGAGGTTGCGGTGGGCCGTTGGAATTGGGCAAGATCCATCCAACCGGTATCCTCTCCTGCATTTTCTTGTCCGGGAGCGAACCTGGGATTTTCCGTAAGATCGGGACAGTAGAGCTCCCCATTTTCATCCACCAACACCCGATCCATGCTGATACGGCGCTCATAAAGGTGGTTGTAACAGAAAATATTGGTATAAAAGACCCATAGACTGTCATCCGGCCCATCCACCAAACAACCATGGCCCGCACCACGAACCAGGCCGTTGGTTTTTCTGGTCAAAGGATTCCTCACCTGATCTCTGAACCCGGTCAGGGGACCCTCATCGGAATAGCAAACGCCGTTGGCATAGCTTGGCAGCTCGGTTCCCGATCCGGAATAGAGCAAATAGTACCGCTTCCCGATCTTTTTTACCCATTGGCCTTCAATCCAGCCCATACGCTTGTTCTGGTTGTGGGCCCCCATGCGCTGCCAAACCTTTTCGGGTTCAAAGCGATTGATTTCCACCGGCTCGGTCAGCATCTGCCAGGGTTTTTCCGGATCCATCTCCACGCCAAGGGTAGCGGTCATATACTCCACATCTTCCCCTTTCGGATCCACGCAGCTGTGGTAGTAAAAGTAAAGCCGATCTCCATCCGCCAAAAAACACCCGTCGGGGGGATAAACCCGCTTACCATCCACCGCGGTCATGTGTCCAAGCAATTGGAAGGGGCCGGTTGGCAAGTCCGCCACGTAAAGTTCGGAAAGCGTATGCCCGTTCAAATACCACTTTCCCCGGAATTCGGTCACAGCCGGGCTGTAACGCAGATGAGAAATTCCGATATCCACCTTTTCCCAATTCATGAAGTCTTCGGTTACATAGGCCAAGGAATAGCTTGGGAAGAGAATCCACTTCCCATCGTGGTACACCACACTGGGATCGGAGATGGAGCGGTAGTCGGCAAACTCCCGTGGATCCCGGTTGGTCTGCTCCGCATCCAAAAAGCGCCCGGATGGGATGTCCGGGATGGAAAGCGGATTGCAATAGGTGAATCGATTCATAGACGGCGCCTCTTTTCCTGATAGGATGCTTCATTGTAACAACAAAAGGGACGCTCTGTCAAGCGTCCCTTTTGAATCTCGTCAAATGGTAATGATCTGGAATGCGCCGAGAACCGAGGAGATCAGGATCACTAGCATGAATATAGGTGCCACGTACTTGATCATCACGTCAAACATACGCTGCCAGCGGAAACGGCCCGAAAGCTCCACTTCCTCCGCAATGATCTTAGGCTTCACGATATAGCCCACAAAGATACAGGTCAGGAGGGCTGTAATGGGCATGAGCACACTATTGCTGATGAAATCGAAGAAATCCAGGAACTGCATACCAAGCAGTTTGATGTGGCCCAAAGAACCGTATCCCAGAGCCGACAGGAGACCCAGAAGAAACGATCCCAAAAATACGATCAGGCAGGCGAGCTTACGATTGACCTTCAGCTTATCCTGCAGAATGGAAACCACCGTTTCCATCAAGGAAATGGAGGATGTCAGAGCCGCAAAAAGTACCAGAATAAAGAAGATGATTCCCAGGAAGCGGCCGCCGGGAATGCTGGCAAATACCTTGGGCAGGGTGACAAACATCAGCCCGGGCCCTTTGCCAAGGGCCGCTTTGTCCCCACCGGAGAAGGCAAATACCGCAGGAATGATCATCATACCCGCCAGGAAGGCAATACCGGTATCAAACACCTCGATTTGGTGAACCGAGGATTCCAGATTCACATCCTTTTTCATATAGGAACCGTAGGTGATCATGATCCCCATGGCAAGGGACATGGAATAGAAGAGCTGTCCCATGGCAGCAACCACCGTCATGATGGAGAAGTGGGAAAAATCGGGAAGCAGATAATAGGCAACCCCTGCACCGGCACCCGGAATAAAGCAAACATAAACGGCAATACCCAGGGACAGTACCACCAGAACGGGCATCATGATCTTGGAAACCTTTTCCACACCCTTTTCCACCCCGAAGAGCACAACCAGGGCGGTTATCGCAATAAAAATCAGGAACCAGAAGATAGGCGCCCCATCGCTTGCAATAAATTGATCAAAGTACCCGTCACTTGCAACCAGGGAGTCCCCTGTAATATATGCCGCCAGGTATTTTGCAACCCAGCCGCCAATGACCGAATAATACGGCAAAATGATCACCGGAACAAGCGCCGCCAAATAACCAATGAAAGAATACTTTTTGTTAAGCTTCTCGAATGCGCCAATGGCGCTGAGACCGGTTTTTCGCCCAATGGCAATTTCCGCAATCATCAAGGAAAACCCGAAGGTCACCGACAGGGCGATATACACCAGCAGGAAAATCCCGCCGCCATATTTAGCCGCCAGATACGGGAACCGCCATATATTACCAAGACCTACCGCCGAACCGGCAGCGGCCAGGACAAATCCCAGTTTTCCGCTGAAATTGCTTCTTGCTTTTTCCATACTTCAATAAGCTCCTTTTTTCTTGGCTGGAACCCTAATAGTATCGCACATTCGACCCCAAAAAGCAAGCCTTTTTTTACCCAGAGTGACCACGCCGTTATGTTTTTCCCTGAATCTTACCATTGTGCTGCCAATCCGTACCAATCCTGCTTCATCAATTTTTGACTTTTTTCGTCAAATCCGTTGACTTTATCCCAAAATGTGTTATGATATATAGGATATGTGCCGTGAGGGAGTAGCAAGCGTGTGTTTATCACTCGCAGTAAGTCAACATTACGCGGACTTTGTCCTGGCTTACTTTGAAATGCGAGACTCATGCATAACCTTTGGTTTGCTGAGTCGTTCCCTGTTTGGAAATGGCTCTGTGTCCACGGAGGATACGGAGTTTTTCTTTTGGCACGCAATTTACAAAAGGAGTTTTTCTCATGCTGATTGCCATTCTTTTGTTTGTTTTGGGTCTTGTTCTTTTGATCAAGGGCGGCGACTGGTTTGTGGACGGTGCCACCGGTCTTGCAAGACGGTTTCATCTGCCCGATATTATTGTGGGTGCCACGGTGGTTTCCATCGGTACCACCCTGCCGGAGGTGATGGTTTCCGCCACCGGTGCATTGAACGGACAGGGTTCCATGGCCTACGGCAATGCCATCGGTTCCATTATTTGTAACACAGCCTTGATTGCAGCCATTTCGGTGGCGGTCAATCCCGGCAAGGTCAACACCAAAACCATGAAGATGCCGGTCATTTTCTTCTTTGCCTCGGCCGCGATCTACTGCGTGGCCGCATACGTGCTTGGCGAATTTCCCCGGGGTCTTGGCATTATCATGCTGGCGATTTTCGTCATTTATATGCTGATTACCATTCGCCAGGGCTTTAAAAACCCCGACCAGATACCCGACGATGAGGAACCCGAAGTCGTAAACCGTTCCCTCTTGATGGAGCTCGTTTTGCTTGTGGTGGGTGCCGCGCTGATTGCCGTGGGTGCCGACCTTTTGGTAGACAACGGCACCATCATTGCAAAAGAACTTGGCGTTCCCGAAACCGTTATTGCCCTGACCTTCGTGGCTTTGGGAACCAGTCTCCCGGAGCTTGTCACCACCATCACCAGTCTGCGCAAGGGACACGCCTCCCTTGGTATCGGCAATGTTATTGGTGCCAACATCTTCAACCTGGTTCTGGTTTCCGGCGTTGCGGTCACTCTGGCTCCCTTTGAAGTGCCGGTGGGCAACACGCTCTTTGGCATCAACTCTTCCTTGATTTTGGACATTCCTCTGATGGTGGCGGTTATGGCACTTCTGACGCTTCCCGCCCTCCTTTCCAAAAAACTCTCCCGCTGGCAAGGTATCACCCTGCTTGGCATCTACGCCGCCTTCTGCGCCTGCCAGTTCATGCTGTAAATCCCGTTATTACAAAATGATCCCCCGATACTTCGGGTTCTTCCCGGAGCCTCGGGGGTGTTTTTTAGAGGGAGATCCGATACACCAAAACCTTCCGCTTTCCTGCGGCATACATATCGCTTTCTTTGGGAAGATCTATGCTTTCCAATAGCTCTCCCCCTGCAATCTCACAGGTTCGGGCAGAAGCCGTATTATCCGGATCGCAGGTGATAATAACCTGCTCCATTCCGTGTTGTTTTGCAAGGGAAATGAGCAGCATACAGGCTTTAGCCCCATATCGATGTCCCCGAAAGGGTGGGAACACGGTATATCCAATATTTCCGCCATAATAGCTCTTTTCATTGTGCCCCACCCGAAGGTCGCAAAAACCAACCTTGGTGCCGTCCATTTGATGTATTTCAAAATGATAGGCTGGTAACCACCCTCTTTCCGGGTCGGCTTGGGCTGTACGCAGGAGATGGAGCTTGATCTCCCCATCCTGCAGGCCACTTGTTTCAAAAAAATCGTTCATTCGTCCTCTTCATCATCCACGCTGACATTTCCCTTGATTCTTTCACATTCCAGGTGGTGGCAGGTGATGTCCGCTCCAGCGGTAACCTTTTCGGCTTTGATGTTGCCGGTCACGCGGATATCCCCCTCAGCATTCACCTTGCCGGTAATGTCGCCCCGACAGGTAATATCTCCAGCGGTATTGACGCCGCCGTGAATACCGTTTTGTACCGCCAAATCTCCGCCACAGTTGACGCCACCGGAAAGATTTCCCTGCACTGCCAGATCACCATTGCAGATGACGCCACCCGAAATTCCGCCCCAAACACAAGCATTTCCACCGGCAGACGTCCCGCCCGAAACTCCTCCATGCACCGCCAGATTGCATTCACTCCGGACTCCACCGCGAATTTCACCCTTCACCTCAAAGGTAAATTCTTCCAGATCATCGGTCTTTTTGAGAATCTTCCGGCCATAGCACACAACTCCCCGGAGCACTTCATCATCCGGCCAGGGAAATTCTGTGCAAAGATCGTAGTGGGGTTCTTCCACCACCGTTACAAGCTTGCTTTCCCGGTCAAAGAGGGCGTCAATGGAACATTCGAAAATATCCGCCAACTGGGGTAACAGAAGAATATCCGGGGCTGCTTTTCCGTTTTCCCATTTCGATACTGCCTGGAAGGTAACCCCAAGCCGGTTAGCCAATTCCTCCTGTGTCATCTCATTTTCTTTGCGAAGGGTCTGAATGCGATTGGCCAAGGTATTTTGAATCGGTTCCATGTTTGATCTCCTTTTCGTTTATGATGGCTTCATTATAGTATACGTGCTATCAAAAAACAATAAAAGAAGGGTTGAAAGGAAGCCTCTCTTCCCTTCGTTTATTCAACCAAGGGTTGAATTTCCCGTTCCATCCACACAACATCTCTCCCCCGTTTATTCACGTATTCTCGTGTTACCCGAAAGCCAAGCTTTTTATGAAGCGCCAGACTTGCTTCGTTATCCTCCCGAATCTCCGAAGCGGCACGTGTAAATCCCATTCCTGCAACAAAATCCAATGCCAGTTCCATAGCTTGTGCAGCAAATCCTCTGCCCCGGAAGTTCGGTTTGATTTCGGGCCCAATGCTGATTTCTTTTTCGTCGTGTCCGAAAAGGTTGATTGCCCCAACCACTTCTTCCTCTTCCCAAATCAAAAGCAAGCAAAAATATCGGCCTTGATGCTCCTTCGCTTGGGATTCCATCAGTAATCTCTTTTGACTTTCCTCGGATAGCTCTCCATAACTGGTTCCTTGCAAATAATGGAATTGATCCGGTCTGATTTCCTGTAATCGCATTTTCCCTTTTCCCTCTGAATCATCGATTTATACTTGACAAAATTCAGGATATCGGCTATAATATCATCTGTTGCAAGTTCATACGCTGGTGTGGCTCAGTTGGCAGAGCAATTGATTCGTAATCAATAGGTCGCCGGTTCGAATCCGGCCACCAGCTCCAAAAAACCGTATTTATTTCGTCAAATACGGTTTTTTTCTTTTATCATTCTTTTTGGGTAGCAAAAACGGACGCTTTCGCGTCCGTCATTGTTTGTATGAAGTTTACTGTGAAAGTTTACTCGCTTACTTATACTTCTTCTTGCGAGCAGCTTCAGACTTCTTTCTCCGTTTCACGCTGGGGCTCTCGTAGTGTTCGCGTTTGCGGAGTTCGGAAAGGACACCAGACTTTGCGCAGCCTCTCTTGAATCTACGAAGCGCGTTGTCAAGCGACTCATTCTCTCTGAGATGTACTTCGGACATGTTTTTCCCTCCCTCCGGAACTAACCATATCGCAAATTGCTCACGATAAAAGTATTATACACCAAAGAGGCGGACATGTCAAGCTTTTTTTATTGTTATTTACTATTATTTTCCGACAACAGCTTACTTCAGCAGCTCATCCACCGGGATTCTGGGAGCATCGCTCCACAGACGTTCAATGGAGTAAAATTCACGCATCTCCTTACGGAAGGCGTGCACCACCACCGAGCCGTAGTCCAGAAGGACCCAGCTGGATGCGGCATAGCCTTCGGTATTGATGGGCATTTCGCCGGCATTCTTCAGTTTCAGCTCCACCTCTTCCGCAATCGCCCGAATTTGAGCAGCAGAAGCTCCGTTGCAGATGACAAAGTAGTCGGCAATGGTAGTCAGTTCATGAATATCAAGAACTTCGATTTCGGTGGCAAGCTTGGCATCGGCGGCCTTGACGGCAACTTTCAGCATTTCATATGGAGTCATATTCATTCTCCCATTCGATTCAAGTATGGTTTGTAGGTTTCGTAGGTTTCCCGGGTCAGGTGGTGGATATACCTCCCCCGCCCTTCCTCCCGGGTTATGGTGGCCAGGGCTTCCATGGCACAGGCCTCTTCCAGACAACGGTAAGACGCTTCCCGAAGGCTTGTGAGCTTGTCTGCAAAGGGTCTGCGGCGTTCAGTCAGATCAGCCACGTAGAGAATCATTTCCAGTCGGGACATCCCGCTGCGGCCGGTGGCATGATACCGGATAGCACTGGCAATCTCTTCGGAAACGCCGAATTCATCAATCGCCCGAAGGCTCCCGGTGAAGGCGTGATGCACCTGGGGACAGGCCATCAATTCTTCGTCTATTATTATACCGTATTTCGCAAAGGATTGCAACTGCCAGCTTTCTTCAAATTCCTTGGTACAATCGTGAAGAAGGGCTGCCAATCGGGCTTTTTCCGGATCCTCTCCGTGGATTCCAGCCAACACCTCCGCTTCCTCCACAACCCCAAGAATGTGATTCATGCGGTATTCACTGAGTTCTCCCCGAAGGGTTTCTTCCATGGTTTTCCAATCTGTCATTGATAAAGCCCCATCCTTTTTACGTACCGATTCACCGATTCCGGCAGGAGCAGGTTCCCTTCTCCCCGCTTAATGGCATCCCGTATCTGGCTGGAAGACATTTCCAGAACCTCCGCCTGTATGGGATAGATGGTGGCACCAAACCGACATTTGTATTCGGCTTCTTTCTCCCGGATCATGGCGATGTCCTCCTCGGTACGGGCTGCCGGGGCAATGGATGCCAGATGGAAGATGGTCTCCGCCTCCCGCCAATGATCCAGGCTCAGAAACATATCCCCGCCCATGATGAGCACAAGCTCATCCTCCGGGTAGATTTCTTTCAAATGCTGGAGGGTCATGTAGGTATAACTTGCCCCCGCCCGGTCCAGTTCATGTCTGGAAACCCGGGCTCCTGGAATTTCTTCCGCCATCAGACAGGTCATTTCATACCGGCCTTCCGGTGTAGCAGAACCATCCGGCATAACTTTATGGGGTGGGATTCCTGCAGGCATAAGAATCAATTCCGAAAGTCTACAGGCCTGGATGGCATGGAGAGCCAGGTGCTTATGACCCAGATGGGGCGGATTGAAGGTACCGCCGAACATGCCGATTCTTCTCTTTTCCATAGAATTGGAATCAGATCCCGATCTTGGAATCTTTGGGGTTCTTTCTGTAGAGAACGAACTTGGAACCGATGGTGGTTACCACCTGGGCTCCCGTCTTTTCCGCCAGTTCTTCAGCGGCTTCCCGGGGAGTGTAATCGGAATTTTCCAAAACCGAAAGCTTGATCAGCTCCCGGGCCACCAGGGCTTCCTCCACTGAATTCACCAGATTATCGTTCACGCCGCCTTTACCAACCTGCAGAATACAGGGTTCTACCGAAGCAAGGCCGCGCAGTTTTGCTCTTTCTTTGCTTGTCATATCTTATTCTCCTTCTGCTTGCAGGCCTTCCAGAATCTTGACGAAGGCCGAAAAAGCCCGCGCCCGGTGGGAATAGCCGTTCTTTTCTTCAATGGTCATTTCCCCAAAGGTTTTTCCCGCTTCCTTCACGAAAAATACCTGGTCGTAACCAAAATCATAATCTCCATATTTTTCGGTGGTGATATATCCCTCCACCACACCGTTGGCATAATATTCCCGCCCATCGGGGAAGACGCACACCACAGCAGTTTCAAAATAGGCATCCCGCTGGGTAACCCCCGCCATGGCTTCCAAAAGTTTTTCACAATGGAGTCCCTTGGGGGCAAAACGGTTGGAATACACCCCCGGTCCCCCGTCCAGTGCGACAACGCACAGCCCGGTATCGTCGGCTACCACCGGTTTCCCGAGAATTTCGGAGATCTCCACCGCCTTTTTCCGGGCATTGTCCCGGAAGGTCAGGCCATCCTCCACGGTTTCGTGGTTACATCCCGCTTCCCGCAGGGATCGAACGGTAATACCGTAACCCGACATGAGTTCCCGGACCTCATGAAGCTTATGTTCATTGTTGGTTGCAAAAATAAGTTCCATGGTTCACCTCAGGCTTCAAATAGGGCGGTGGCGAAGCTTTCCGCGTCGAAGGGAAGCATATCCTCCATGGTCTCGCCCACGCAAATCCGCTTCACCGGAACACTCAGTTCCTTGGAAATGGCACAGACAATACCACCTTTGGCGGTACCGTCCAGCTTGGTAAGCACGAGACCTGTAATACCGGCGCTTTCTTCGAAGGCACGGGCTTGCAGGAGCCCGTTTTGGCCGGTAGTGGCATCCACCACAAGCAGGACTTCCATATCCGCCTCCGGCAGTTCTCGGGTGATCACGCGGTTGATTTTGGAAAGCTCGTTCATAAGATTCTGCTTATTCTGCAATCTACCGGCGGTGTCGCAAATCAGGATATCGGTACCGCGGGCTTTTGCCGCCTGGATGGCATCGAACACCACAGCGGCAGGGTCTGCCCCTTCCCCATGCTTGACGATATCACAACCCGCACGGCCTGCCCAGATGGAGAGCTGTTCGCTTGCGGCGGCCCGGAAGGTATCCCCCGCTGCCAGCAGGACCTTCTTACCTTCTTGTACAAAATTTCCTGCAAGCTTGCCGATGGTGGTGGTTTTGCCGACTCCATTGACCCCGATTACCAGAATGACCGAGGGCTTGGTGGTGAGCTTGAAATCCCCCTCCCCGGCCTTGAGAATGCCGGTCAGAATATCACAAAGTTCGGTTTTGACCTCGCCCGAATCCTTCAGGTGCTTCTCCTTGATGCGGTCCCGGAGCTGGTCGATGATTTCCTCGGTCAGTTCCACCCCCACGTCTGCCATGATCAAGGCATCGGTAAGCTCCTCCATCATATCCTCGTCCACCGGACGCAGAGATGAAAAGAGGTTGCCGAATACCGAGGTCATGCTGTTGCGGGTTTTGGTCAAACCTTCTTTGATTTTTTGAAACAGGCCCATCAGGCTTCTCCTTCCTCCGCCCAATCGCCGATGGATTCCATGTTCATGATCAGGAGTTTGGAGACCCCCTGTTCCTGCATGGTTACACCATAGAGAATATCCGATTCCTCCATGGTACCACGGCGGTGGGTAATAACAATAAACTGGGTTTTTTCGCACATTTTACGCATATAGCGGGCAAACCGGACCACGTTGGCGTCGTCCAGCGCCGCCTCAATTTCGTCCAGAACGCAGAAGGGCGCAGGACGGGTCTTGAGAATGGCAAAATAGAGTGCAATGGCCACAAAGGCCTTTTCACCGCCCGAAAGCAGCGATATGGTACGCAGATTCTTACCGGGCAGCTTGACGATGATCTCGATTCCGCAGGTTAAAATCTGGCTGGGATCATCCAGGTGGAGTTCGGCGCTGCCGCCACCGAAAATCTCCACAAAGGATTCATTGAAGTAGGTATTCAAGAGCTTAAATTGCTCGGTAAAGACCTTGCTCATTTCACCGGTGATTTCGGTGATCATGGTTTCCAACTCTTCCTTGGACTTTTCGATATCGGTTTTCTGGGTCACAAGCTCGTTGTAACGGGCACTGACCTCCTCGAATTCCTCAATGGCCCCCACGTCAATTTCTCCAAGAGCACGCATTTTCCCCCGGAGCTCCTGGGCTCGGGAGGTAAATTTGCTCTTTTCCGAAAGTCTCTCTTCCCCGCAAATAGCCTCGGCTTCCAGTACGGTCAATTCGTACTGATCCCAAAGCCCCTTGACAATACGATCTTCGTCGTCAAGAAGAGCAGTTTTCTGGGCTTCCAGGCGGGCGGTCTCCTTTTCCAGGCGGATGATTTCCTCACCCTTCTCTCTTGCCTGTTTGTCAAATCGATTGCGTTTCCCTTCGGCTTCCAGGCGCAAAGCGGCGATTTCCCGGAGTTTTTCGTTTCTGGAAGCAATATCCGCTTCCTTTTCGGCGATCTTTTCCTCCACCAAAACCTTTTCGCTCCGCCCCTTTTCGGCGCTTTGACGATAGGTATCCAGGGTAGCCCGCTGATCCTCCATGGCTTCCCTTGCCCCTGCCAGAATGCGGCGCAGGTCTTCCATAGCACTTTTCCGTTCGGAAACGGCGGCTTCACAGGCGGCCACCCGTTCCGAAAGGGTGGCGATTTCTCCGCTGATACGGTCGGCTTCGCCGGTTTCTCCATCGTTTTCGTTGAGCAACTCGGCGAGTTTCTTCTCCCCTTCCGAAAGCTTCTTTCCGCTTTCATCGATACGGGTCTTTACAATAATCTGTTGTTCTTTATTCCGTTTCTTTTGCTCCATCAGGGTTTCGGCTTCCTCCGAGGCCCGATTGAGCTGGGTTTCTATGGTTTCCAGAAGCTTTTCTTCAGAGGCCACTCGGGCCTCTTCCTGCAAAAGGACCTCCTTGTTGCGGGCAATTTCAGTTTCATTGACCTCCAACTGGTAGGTAACACTGTCCAACTCCTGGGATACCTTTTTATGTGTTTCGTTTAAAGCCTCGATCTCGCCGTTGGCCTTTTCAATCACCTGGGCAAGCTCCCCGATTTCGTTGCTTCTGGACAGAATGCCCCCGGCATTGTGCTGACTGCCGCCGGTCATGGAGCCCCCCTGGTTTACCAGCTGGCCGTCCAGGGTGACGATACGGAAACGGTAATCCCTGCGTCTTGCCAAAGCTACAGCGCTATCCAGATCCCGGCACACTACCGTACGACCCAGAAGGTTAAAGAAAACGTTTCTGTATTTGGGGTCGTAATCCAACAGTTCGGCGGCAACTCCTACAAAACCGGCTTCGGTTTCCAGCCCACGTTCATTGAGTGAATATGGCTTTACCGATGTTAACGGCAGGAAGGTTGCGCGTCCGCTTCTGGAATTGGTGAGGAATCGGATTCCACGCTTGGCACTTTCTTCGTCGTCGGTGACAATATTTTGGAGTGCGCCTCCAAGGGCGGTTTCGATGGCTACGGTGTAATCCCGTTCTGTTTTCGAAAGTTCTGCCACGGTACCATGGATTCCACCAAGACTACCCCGACGCTTCTCCCGCATGCAGGCGCGAACCGCCTGGGTAAATCCTTCGTAATCCCGCTGCATATCCAAGAGCAGATTCCGGCGGGAGGTGGCCCGATTCTTTTCTTCCAGAGCACGCTCCAGCTTCAGCTTTACCTCGTCCACCCTGGCTTTCCGGGAATCATAGCGCAGGCGATAGCCCTTTTGCATATTCTCCAGGGATTGGAGTTCGTTGCGTGCAGTTTGAATTTTCCGCTGACTTTCTTCTGTTCTTGCTTTTTGTTCGGTATACGCCTTTTCCACCTGGGCCCGTTCGGCGGCAAGCTGCCCGGCCCGCTCGGTAACCGATTCAGACTCCCGTTGAAGTTGGGCAAGCTCGGTTTCTCCGGTGGTCTTTTCCATGCGGGCATCCACGATGGTAGCCTGCAGGGCTGCAGCTTTGGCACCCTTTTCGTCGGTCAGACGGGACAGGGCTTCCAGTGTTTCCCGCAGTGTCTTAATCCGGGTTAAAAGCTCGGCTTTTTCCGCTTCAATCTCTTCAATTTTATTCAGGTTTTCCCGGATAGAGGCATCAATTTCCCCGGTCCGGTTTTGACCGGCATCGATTTCCCCTTCCATGCGGGCGGCATTTTCGTCATTTAAGCGAATGGAGGTTTCCAATGCGGAAAGCTCGCTCTTATGGGTAGCAAGTTCCCCTTCCATCAGGCGCAGTTCGCCCCGTTTTTCCTCCTCCTCAAGCTCCAGAAGACGCATTTTCTCCACGGTCTCCTCGCTTGCGGCATAGGCTTTTTCGGACGCAATGCGGGCTTCCTCCAGCGCAAAGGCGGCAAGGTTCAGGTCCCGATGAAGCTTTTCGGTTTTTTCTTTCATATCCCGCAGGTTGTCCACCCACAGGCTGATTTCAATACCACGCAGTTCATCCCGCAGAACCAGATACTTTCTGGCTTTCTCCGCCTTCTTTTCCAGGGGAATATAGCGTGCCTCCACCTCGGTAAGGATGTCCCGGATACGGACCAGGTTTTCCTCGGTGGCATTCAGCTTCCGTTCGGTTTCTTCCTTGCGGTACTTGAATTTGGAAATTCCCGCCGCCTCTTCAAACATGTCCCGGCGTTCGGTACTCTTCTTGGTCAAAACCTCATCAATACGGCCCTGGCCGATCATGCTGTAACCGTCCCGGCCCAGACCGGTATCCATCAAAAGTTCGTTGATGTCCTTCAGGCGAACGACCTTTTTATTGATGAAATAGTCGCTTTCCCCCGAACGGTAGTACCGTCTGGCGATCACCACTTCGTCGTAGTCAATTTTCAAAAAATGTGCGGAATTGTCAATGGTCAGAGCAACTTCGGCATAGTTGGATCCCTTTCGAAGCCGGGTTCCGGCAAAGATAACGTCCTCCATTTTTCCGCCCCGCAGGGTCTTGGTGGATTGCTCCCCAAGCACCCAGCGGATGGCGTCCGAAATGTTGGACTTGCCACTTCCGTTGGGCCCCACGATGCTGGTGATGCCTCGCCCGAAGTCGATCTTGGTCTTGTCCGGGAAGGATTTGAATCCGCTGATTTCCAGTGTTTTTAGATACACAAACACACCTCATACTCCGCCATTTCCCGGGTCGCCACACGAATTTCGGCCGATCCGGTCAGGCGGGTCAGATATTTGATATTACTTTTTTGTTGGCCTGTCATTTTTGATATATCGCCGGGAGCCACCACCAGACAGACCCGTTTTCCCCGAAGATCCAGTTCGTTCATGATGACTTCCGCCTGCTTCCGATAAAGTCTTGCATACACAAGCTCACCGAATGCCGGATGGTAAGGTCCCGCAAGGACCATTTCCCCCAGAGTATCATCGGTATGGAGCCCCATACGGATGACCCTGATATTTGCTTTTTTGAATATATCATACAGGATTGCGGTCAGTTCCACCGCCTCCTCCAGGGATTGTGGCAAATACTCTCCCCTTTGGTATGCTCCTGCCAGGTCGGTCCCTGGCAACACCACCGTTGGGTAGATACGAACGAATTCGGGACCAAGTGCCACAAAAGCCCTGGCGGTCTCCACCGCCCCCGCTGGGGTATCTCCCCGAAGTCCGGTCATCATTTGAAGCCCCAGGCGAAACCCACGGGCTTTGATCCGCCCTGCTCCCTCCCGGGTATCCCGTGACAAATGCCCCCGGTTATTTGCCAGAAGCACCCCATCCACCATGGACTGGGCCCCAAGCTCAATGGTTTTGACCCCATTTTCCCAAAGAAAATCCAGCACATCCTCTCCAACAGCATCGGGGCGGGTGGAAATACGGATTCCGCTGACCAGTCCCTTCTTAAGAAAAGGGGTAACGGCATTCAGGTAGGCGGCCTGCTGCTCCCTGGCAATGCAGGTAAAGCTGCCGCCATAAAAAGCCACCTCCGCAACGCCGCCGGCATAGGCCAGGGCGGTTTCAATGGTTTCCGTAACGTTTTCTGGGGTGGGTGCCTGCGTTTTCCCTGCAATGGTACGTTGATTGCAAAAACTGCAAAGGTTGGGACACCCCACGTGG
>SVKS01000047.1 GCA_015068345.1 Oscillospiraceae bacterium | reverse complement strand
GACCGATACATGGAACCTCTGCCGCAGAAGAACTCTCTTCCCGGGCCGGGCAACCCGGCCCCTACGGATAACTTCAAGCAAAAACGCCCCGGCTGTGGTGGATGTCATCACAGCCGGGGCGTTCTATCGCGCCTCTATTGCAGGTCGATATACATATCAGCTCTGCTCCGCAAGGTACAGCGAAATGCGGTTTTGCACATAGTCGGCAGCCTGCTTGGCGGTGATCATACCGCCAAAATACCGCCCCGCTTCCTCGCTGATGACGGCAGAGATCTCATTTTTGTAATACTGCAGATGGTCGGCGTTTTGGATATATTCCCAGGTGATTTCATACTGTTCTTGGCCGCACTTCACGTTATGCCAATTGGTAACGTCCCGGACGTGAGCCACCTCCGCCGGATCCTTTTTCAACTCGTCCCGCAATCCGGCAATTCTGGCTTCGGGATCCACGTAACCATCCAGCAGTCGGTGCAGATACCGGTCGGTCTCGTCCCGGTTGATGGAGAAACCGTCCCATCCTACCTCCCAGTAAAAATCCACCGGAAATTCTTCCACCACATCCTCTAAAATCAGCCATTGCAAAAGGTCGGCTGCCGCATCCCGGCTATTTTCGTTATCCGCCACGGCGTAGAGGTTATGGGCGTTGATCTCATACCCATTATGTACCCTGGAGGGCATGGGGAAATCTACCACAACCCAGGCAAGAGGATTTTCCGTCGGTGCTTCCACCTTGGGAAGGCCCTTCTGGTATTCCAGCGCCTTTGCCACGTCGGTAAACCGGTAGCTTTCCACGCCATCCCGAAGCTTAAAGCTTTCCGCCTTGTAATAACGCGAGTATACGCTTATGGTAGCCTGTAGCTTTGCAAAATTCTCCCGGAATTCCTCGTCGGTGCAGCCCTGGGCACAAAATTCCAGCGTTTCCGCAAAGGTGCCGTCGTCAAAGTGACAGGTGGCGTTTTCCCAATCGATCCACTCGTCAATGTCCCGGGTGAAGTTGGTCAGCAGATCGTCGGGGTATTGGTATTTGAAATACTCATGGTCGTGGCGATTGATGTAGTCAAAGTATTCCTCCCGGGTTTCAAACAGTTTCCCGTCCTTCAATAAGCTTGGGTCGTTGATCGATTCGCCGCAAACGTCAAAGTTTGCCGGCAGGAAGTAGCATACGCCGTCGATTCGGGTGGCCTCCACGATGTTTTCAATCAGCACGTCTTTTTCGAAGAGGGCCGGTGCCACCTCCTCCAGAGGAGCAAGAACCCCCTGCTTCACGTAGTTTTGCAGGGTGAACCGATCCGGGGTAATCACCATGGCAATCTCCCCGGAAAGAAGGGCCAGGTTCAGCTTGGACTTTTCCTCGAACTCCTTAACCTTGAAAAAGGCGTTAGTGGATTGCTCATTGTATCGGGCGACCTGAAGGTTCAAATGATCAAGAAGTCCGTATTCCCCGTCATAATCCAGGGTTCCGATGGTATAGATTTGTACGCCATCCTCGCTGCCGTCGGAGGTAAAAAGCTCGATCAGCTTGCCATCTGCCACCACCAAAATCCGTCCATCCGAAAGGGCACTCACCGCACGTATCGGCGAGGTTTGGGTACACCCATAGGGAGCCAGATCGGTCAGGCATATCGTGTTCTTCCCATCGGTCCGCCAAACTTCAGTGTTGCTCAAAAAATAGCCAAACCGTCCGTCTGTAAAGGCGCCGCCGGTGGGCTGTCCTTCAATTTCGATTCCCTCATCGGAAAGCTCGGTGGTTTCGGGAGTCAGGGACACCAACAGACCCTTTTCGTTCGCGCTCACCAAAGCATACGGAACGCCTTGAATGCCGATGAGACCCCGGAAGGTAAAATCCATCGGCAAACCGGGACGCCAACCGGTGTTGATAAGGCTATCGTTGATAAATAATTGCGGTCTGTTTCCACGGTATAGAACACCGCTACTTGTACCGCCAAAATCAGCCGCAAAAAAGGGTACATCTTCGTATAGCATTACGTTCGCCAGAATACCAAACGAAGCCGCAAACTCCGCAAGGTCCCCTCTCATTTCCGTCCAATACAACACGTTTCCTTCCATTTCGCCATTCCGGTAGTAATGGTATTGGACACCTCTTTCACGGTCGTCCTCAAAGAGCTCTCCACCCACCACAAACTCCACAGTCGGATCGGATACAAACGCAATTTCGTGGTAGGATTTGGTTTTTTGACGTCTTGCGGTATCCACCTCCACGTAACCCATGTCGTAATAGCGATACTCTGTCCGGTAGGGGGTGGTATCATCTTCACCCCGCACGTAAGGATGTTCATTCACACCAATGGTAGCCCGGATTTCCCCATCCACCTCAATGACGTTCAGAATGGTTTCGTCCCGGGTGAGGCCCAAATCGATCTCCCGGGAGGCGTATTTGTCGTAGACCGGGATTCCATCCACTTCGGTGACGGTGTTTTCCTTTTCACCGCCCCCAGAGCAGGATGCAAGGAGGGACGACGTCATAAGTAAAACGAGAATAAAGGCCGTAATACGCTTGGTATTCAGTTTCATTTTGGGTTCCTCCTTACGTGATTGATTTGTAATTTTATTATATACATAGATAGCTATTCTTGTCAATATCGTTCGTTCATCTTCATAAAGTCTTAAGAATTTGGTCCTGCCGTAGGGGCCGCACTAAGCGGAATGACGTAGGAATGCAGCGCATGTCGGCCCGCACGCAGGAACCTACAGACAGCACGAAGGTTCCTCTGGGGCTGAACGACTCTGAATCGGCATTTCACAAATCAAAAATCTCTGCAACCGGGCCGACATGCGGTTCACTTCGTTCCCCTTAGTGCGGCCCCTACGACGTACCCGGCTCGTTTTTGCACCGTAGGGGCGGGTGGCAAGTTGAAAGTTAAAAATAAAAAGTGGAACGTGATGGAGGGCGGGCGTCCCGGGGCAGGCCGATGTGGGCATCGGCCCCTACTTGATCGCTCCGCAAATGCGGATCGATCGCATATGACCATTTTTTCGGGCCCCACCGGCCCGAAAATTTTGCTAGCGCAAAACCAGGTCATTATGCCGTACCCGGCAGGTTTCGCATCGTAGGGGACGGGTTTCCCGTCCCGCCGTCCGCACCGCAGGTGCGGCGGATTTGGCTCCCCTGTGTAAGGGGAGGTGGGTGAGCGTTGATTTCCATTGGAAATCCGCGAACCCGGAGGGGTTGTCGTCTCCCTGCCGACAATCCCCCTTAAATACTCCTGTCGTCACATTTTTGTCCCCCCCGGTCGATTTTCTTCGAGACGCGACCGATACATGGAACCTCTGCCGCAGAAGAACTCTCTTCCCGGGCCGGGCAACCCGGCCCCTACGGATAACTTCAAGCAAAAACGCCCCGGCTGTGGTGGATGTCATCACAGCCGGGGCGTTCTATCGCGCCTCTATTGCAGGTCGATATACATATCAGCTCTGCTCCGCAAGGTAGAGAGAAATGCGGTTTTGTACGTAGTCGGCGGCTTGCTTGGCGGTGCATAAGCCGCCAAAGTAGTTTGCTGCTTCCTCCTTCATCACCTTGAATATCTCGTTATTGGTATAACGGAAGTGGTCGGCTCTTTCCACGTAGGACCAGGTGATATCGTATTGCTCCTTTCCGCACCGCATGTTATGTTGGAGGGCACGGTGATATTCCGACGTTAGCACGTAGGGCCAGGCCGCCAGTTCCGGGTTCCTCTGCTTCATATTTGCCACCCGCTCCTCGGGATCCACGTACCCGTCCAGAAGGATGTTCAGGTACCAGTCGTTTTCTTCCCGATAGATGGAGAACTTGCCCAACGCATAAGCCATGGGGGAACGGGTCGGGTCGGGCTTTTCCTGCACATCCTCCAGAATGAGCCAGGTCAAAAGGTCCCCTGCGGCTTTTTGGGTCTCCGGATCTTCCACGATGGCATAGAAGTTTTCGGCGGCGATTTCAAACCCGTCGTAGGTTCTGGATGGCATGGGGAAGTCCACCTGGACCCAGGTGGTGGGACCGTCGTTTGGGGTCTTGGCCTTGGGAATGCTCTTCTGGTAATCCAGCGCCTTCTCCAGATCGGTAAAGCGGTAGCTTTCCACCGCATCCCATAGTTCGAAAGAAGCGGCGATCCAGTCACGAGCTTCCGAATCTTCCAGGGTGTTTCTCGGCTCGAAATAGGCGTACACATCCTCCTGGGTAGCTGCTCCCTGGCTGCAGAATTCCAGAATGGCTTCAAATTCCCCGTCATCAAAATGACAGCTATTGGTTTCCCAATCGATCCATTCTTCAAGATCCCGGGCAAAAATTTCAAAAATAGCTCCTCTGGTTTTCTTTTTGAAATAGCTTGGATCGTTTTGAGTAATAAATTCACAATACTCCTGCCGGGTCTCAAAAAGCTTGCCGTTCGGAATCAGGCTGGGGTCGGTCACGGTTTGCCCGCTGATGGTAAAGACCCTGGGCAGATAGTAGCAGACCCCCTCCACACGGGCGGTATCCACAACACTTTTGACAAGGAGATCCTTTTCGAAGAGCTTGGGTGCCACTTCCTCCAGGTCGGCCAGGAGCCCCTGCTTCACGTAATTGTTGAGAGCAAACCGATCCTGGGTAATCACCATGGCAATTTCTCCCGAAAGGAGTGCCAGGTTCAGATTTGCCACATTTTCATACCGTTTGACCTGGAACACCGTGTTCTCCGACTTTTCGTTGTATTTTGCCAGCAGGAGTTCAAAGAACTCGATCTCGTCATTGATCTCCCGGCAGAAATCGTAGACCCCGATGTTGCAGATCTGGACCTCCTTTTTGTCGGCTTCCTCCGATCCGGTCAGTTCGATCAGCTTGCCGTCGATGGCCACCAGAATGCGCCCATCCGAAAGGCTTCGCACTGCCCGGAGCCCGGAGGTATTGATGGCACCATAGACCACCATGTCCACCAACAGGTCGCATTCCTCCCCATCGGTCCGCCAAAGCTCAGTATTGCTCATGAAATACCCAAATCGGTCATCGCTGCAGGCGCCCCCGGTGGGAACCACGTCAATGGACTTTCCCTCGATGGGAAGCTCGGTGGTTTCGGGGGTCAGGGGAGCAAGCCGCCCCTTTCCATCGGCTTTCAACAGGGCGTAGGGCACGCCCTCAAGGCCAATGATCCCGTAAAAGCCAAAGTTCTTCGGCATACCGGGCTTCCAGGCATAGGTATCGATGATATTTCCATTGACGTACAGGTCGTTATACCAATCGTACTGGTAGGTCACCCCGTTACTTTGCATCCCGCAATTGATCCAGGCATACGCCACGTCCTCGTAAAACAGTACGTGTGCCAGGGGACTATAGGCAGAGGCATATTCTTTCCGTGATTCTTCGTCCAAACCGGCAGGGGGCGCAAATCCCTCCCCAATGGGTTCTCCATCCCGGTAGAAGTAATACCTGAGGCCGTCGCCGTATTGATTTTCCTTCGCTTCACCACCCAAAACAAAATCCACGTTGGGATCGGCAACCCGGATGATCTCCTGGTGGGCTTTGGTTCTTTCTCGTTTTGCGGTGTCCTCCACGAAATCCATGCTGTAGAAGCGGTACTCGGTGAGATAGGGGGTACCGGAATACTTCTCCGGGTCAAAATCCGGGTCTGCCACACCGATGGTGGCCCGAAGCTGGCCATCGAGCTCGATGATATCGAAAACCGTCTCGTTTTCGGCAAGCCCCAGGTCGATCTTTTCACTCTTGTAATGGTCGTAAACAGGGATCCCATCCACTTCGGTGACGGTGTTTTCCTTCTCCCTGCCCCCAGAACAGGATGCAAGGAGGGATGCGGTCATGAGTAAAACCAGAAACAGGGCGGTCATGCGTTTAAGGGTTGCTTTCATGGTGTATTCCTCCTTGTAATTCCATATTATATTTCTATTATAAAAAGTAAAAGTAGCCTTGTCAACAATTCTTAAGAAATCTTAATAATTGATTTTTGGATTCATTTTGATTTTCATCATTTCAAGGCTATATCCCGCCCCGTCATCCCGGTTTTGCGTTCACCAAGGCAAAAAACACCATGCATCCCCTATCGGAGCTGCATGGTGTTTTTCCATACCATTTTTTGCTTTTCTTTAGTTTTTCCGTCCCGCACGGCCCAAAAGTTTGCCAAGTTCCATAACCACCAGGGGTACCAGGATCAGGCCAAGGCCGAAGAGGTAGAGAGCGGGAGTCAGGGTGACAAGTCCAAAGGCAGCCCGCACCGGCGTAAAGAGGACCAACACCATCAACGCCACCGAGGTGAGGGAGGCCAAATTCAAAGTCTTATTGCCAAAGGGGCCAATGCGGAAGAGGGACCGGTCGCTACGCATATTATAAGCCTGCACCACCTGGGACAGGGCCAGTACCATAAAGGCCAGGGTCTGACCACCTTCCAGAAGCCCGGTGGCACTTTCGCCAACCTTGAAGGCAACCAGGGTCAGGGCAGCAAACATGATACCCTGCAAAACCACCCGAATGCCGAGACCACCGGCGAAGATGCCCTCGTCCCGGGGCTTGGGCTTTTTGTCCATCACGTCGGGTTCTACTGCTTCCATACCCAGGGCAATGGCGGGCAGGGAGTCTGTGACCAGGTTCACCCACAAAAGCTGCATGGAAAGGAGCGGGGTTTTATGCCACAGGAGCATGGCAAGGAATACGGTGATCACTTCACCAATGTTGGTCCCCAAGAGGAATCCAACCACCTTTTTGATGTTGGCGTAAATGCCCCGGCCTTCCCGCACGGCATCTACAATGGTGGCAAAGTTGTCGTCGGTGAGGGTCATGTCGGCGGCACCCTTGGCCACGTCGGTACCGGTAATGCCCATGGCACAGCCGATATCGGCGGCTTTCAGGGCAGGCGCATCGTTGACCCCGTCCCCGGTCATGGATACCACCTGGCCCTTGCGTTGCCAGGCTTTGACAATACGGATCTTGTTTTCCGGGGATACCCGGGCGTAAACCGAAATATGTTCCACGGCATCGTCCAAATCCCGGTCGGTCATGGCATCCAGTTCGGTACCGGTGATGGCGTTGTCCCCCTCTTCCAGAATGCCCAGTTCCCGGGCAATGGCGGAGGCGGTGACCACGTGGTCCCCGGTGATCATCACCGGTTTGATGCCCGCCCGGCGGCAAACCGCCACAGCGGCCTTGGCTTCGGGCCGGGGCGGGTCAATCATGCCCACCAGACCCAGGAAGGTCAGGTCGGTTTCCAGATTTTCGGAGGTAAGGGTCTCGGGAATCTCTTCAATTTCTTTGTATGCCACCGCCAGAACACGCAGGGCGTTCTCGCTCATTTCTTCGGTGACAACCTTAGCCCGATCCAGGTCACCCTTGGCACAACGCTTGGCCATCATGTCGAAGGCACCCTTCACCACGACCACCAGCTTGCCATCCATTTTCACGATGGTGCTCATAAGCTTGCGATCCGAATCGAAGGGGATTTCCCCCAGGCGGGGGTAGGCCTTGGCAAGCTCTTCCTTGGGCATACCGCAGTTGTGGGCGGCCAGAACGATGGCGGTTTCGGTGGGGTCACCGATGTGCTGGACTTCGTCCCCATGGAATACCACCGATCCGTCACAGCACAGAGTGCCGTATTGCAGAAGCTTTTTGGCATTTTCGTCCGGGTTGCGATCCAGAGCTTTGGCATCCCCTTCCCCATCCACGTAGGTTTTCACCAGGGTCATACGGTTTTGGGTGAGGGTGCCGGTTTTATCCGAGCAGATAATGGAGGCACTGCCCAGGGTTTCCACCGCAGGCAGGCGGCGAATGAGAGCATTCTTTTTCACCATGCGCTGTACCCCGATGGAGAGCACAATGGTGACGATGGCGGGAAGTCCCTCCGGAATGGCGGACACTGCCAGGGATACCGAGGTCATGAAGATTTCCAGAACCGGAATTCCATTCAAAATGCCCACGATAAAGATCACAGCGCAGGCAGCCAGGGCTACGATGCCCAGGTACTTACCCAGGTCGGCAAGTTTTTTCTGCAGAGGGGTCTGACCGTCGTTTTCGGAATCCAGAAGGTTCGCAATTTTCCCCATTTCGGTATCCATACCGGTGGCAGTGACCACCGCTGTTGCGGTACCGTAGGTAATGCTGCAGCCCGAGTAGACCATGTTGTGTCGGTCCCCCAGGGGTGCCTTGTCTTCCACTTCCGCCAGGGCATCCTTTTCGGAGGGAACCGATTCCCCGGTGAGGGCCGATTCTTCCGATTTCAGGCCTGCGGACTGGAGCAGTCTGGCATCCGCCGGAACGAAGTCCCCGGCTTCCAGGTGGATAATATCCCCCGGCACCAGTTCGACGGCTTCCACCACCATTTCCTTACCATCCCGAATCACCCGGGCGTGAGGTGCCGACAGGTTTTTCAGGGCATCCAGGGCTTTTTCGGCTTTACTTTCCTGCACAACCCCCATCACAGCGTTGAGAATGACGATCAAAAGGATCAGCGCCGGTTCAAAAAGCTCTCCCCAGTTTTGCTCCGCACATACCACCACAAAGGAAACCACCGCCGCCGCGATCAGAATCAGGATCATAACGTCCTTGAACTGATCCAAAAAGCGCTGGAAGGTGGTTTTCTTCTTGGCTTCCCGCAGCTTGTTTTCGCCGTACTTTTCCCGACGGGCGGTCACTTCCGCCGCCGAAAGACCGGTATTTCTATCAACCTGTAGCTCATTCAGCAATTCATTCATAGGTTTACTGTATGCTTGCAATTTCGTTTCCTCCAATTATTTTTATTGTATTCTATGATATCAGATGGACTTCAACCCATCCTCAACCCAAACTCAAGCCTTGTTGATTCTATGGTAGGATATACCAGTTTCACTTAAAATATCCCGGTGACAAAAATTTCGATGCCGATGAAGATCAGAATGGCACCACCCAGGATCCCAGCCTTTCCCGCAAGCCGGGTACCGGCGGTTTTTCCGATCCATACCCCAGCCAGACAGATCACAAAGGTCAACGCGGCAATGATAAAGGAAGCCAGAAGGGCGGCCCCCAGGTCGTAGTGGGCAATGGTAAATCCCACCGAAAGGGCATCAATGGAGGTTGCCACCCCCTGTACCACCAGGGCTCCCACCCCCAGTCCGGGCTTTTCGCAGGGACAGCCGTCCTTGTTTTTGATGCCTTCCCAAAGCATTTTTCCGCCAATCCAACCAAGAAGCCCCAGGGCGATCCAGGGAATCAATCCCTCAAAAGCTTTGAAATGCTGTACAATGGTGTGGATGCAAATCCAACCCAGCATGGGCATGAGCGCCTGGAAAAAGGCGAACATACCGGCGATTCCCGCCATTTTGCCCTTTTTCATACATGGCTCGTTCAGCCCGTTTGCCAGCGACACCGAAAAGGCATCCATGGCAAGGCCGATTCCAAGCAGAGCGCTGTTGAAAAAGAAGGCAAAGCTCAAAAGCTCCATTTTGCATAACCTCCAAAAAATAACCGGATATGGCAAAACCATATCCGGCGTCACTTTTACGGGAAGGACTCCATGCATGGTTTTCCAAATGCACATGAGTCTCGCAAATTAAAACAAGCCAGACCATAACGGTCAGGATGTTGACTTGTTACGCCAAAATGCGCTTGCTACTCCCTCAATTCTTTACTGTATCTTTATTATACACCATTTTATGGAAAAGTCAATCGAATTTTCAGAGTTCCGTTACACAAGCGTCAGCTCCCGCACATAGCCTGCATAGCTTCCGTGGGTGGTGATCTGGGGGATGCCAATTCCGGGAAGAATATCTTCGAAATTGCAGTGATCGTGGCCGGTGATGACCGCCTTGATCATGGGTTCGTTTTCGATGTAATCCACCGCCCGGAGGGTGGCTTCATCCGGAGCCTGCTGAAGCCTGCGATACTCGGGATAGCGTACCAGATATTCCTCCGGAGCCGCCGTTACGTAGGCGCAGGGGTTACGGGTCATCACGTCGTCCGCCAGGGCCTTGGTATAAAGAGGCACGTGCATGGCAAGCACCACCGGGAGGCCCTTGGCCACCTCAGCCTTCAGCATTTCCACCTGACCATCGCTGATGAGATAATAGGAATCATCCATGGTGACAATATTGACCCCGCCAACGATGCGGGAAGCGAAATAGAGGTTACTTCTGAAATGGGGAGCCGAGCGCTTGATCATTTCCCACTTGTAGGCGTAATCCTCCACCGCCTCCCCCACCCAATGGCAGAAGTCGTGGTTTCCGGCGGCATAGATATAGTCCACGTCCGAAAGGTATTTGTCCACAAAGGCAAAGTTGTTTTCCGAAAGGAAGTCAATAAGGTCCCCGGTGTGGAGCAAGGGAATACCCTTTTCCCTGGCATATTCCAATGCCTGGAAAAAGTACACGTGGCTGCAGTTTTCAAAATCCTTGTCGAAACAGGCGGCACGGTTGCTGACCCGATCGTCGTCCAGGGCAATGTGGGTATCGGTGACGTGCAAAAGCTTCACCGGAGCGGGAAGCCCGATTTTAATGGTGGTTTGGAGTACATTCAAATCCTTCATGTGGGGAGCTCCTTTTTTCTGTGATAGGTCTATTGTAGCACAACCAAACCCATATTTCCACCCTTTCCGAAAAAATACCGGTTGCGTTCTTCCTCCATTCATATTATAATACCATCAACAAATTGATTTTATAGGAGGTTCTTGTATGCTCCAGACCATACTGCAAAACAGGGGTGTCCCCGCCCTGAAAAGCCGGGAGGAAATGCTTGCCACTCTGCTTTCGGAGGAATATGGCACCATGCCCCCCGCCCCGGATTCCCTCTCCTTCCGGGTGGAGGAAAATGTTTTTGCCAACTTCTGTGCCGGTAAAGCTACGATTTCCCGGGTTCATATCACCGTCACCCTGCCCGGTAGAGAGTTCACCTTCCCTATTTCGGCGGTTCTGCCCACCGACGGGAAGAAGCACCCCTTCTTCGTTTTTGTCAATTTCCGGGACGCGGTACCCGACCGTCACATGCCCACCGAAGAATTGGTGGATAACGGCTTTGCGGTGCTTTCCTTCTGCCATAACGACGTCACCCGGGATAACGGCGATATGACCGATGGTCTTGCTGGTATTCTCTATCCCGATGGTGTCCGGGGCCCCAAGGATCCGGGCAAGATTGCCATGTGGGCCTGGGCTCTGAGCCGGGTCATGGACTATGCCGAAACCTTGCCCGGGGTGCTGGATCTCAAGAACGCCATTGTTTGCGGTCATTCCCGTCTGGGTAAAACCGCTCTTTTGGCGGGTGCCACCGACAAGCGCTTCGCCTTCACCTACTCCAACGATTCGGGCTGCAGCGGTGCCGCCATCACCCGGGACAAGGTGGGGGAAACGGTGGAATTCATCACCGATCGCTTCCCCTACTGGTTCTGTGAAGATTACAAGAACTACATCAACCGGGAAAGCGCCATGCCCTTCGACCAGCACTATCTGATCGGTGCCATCGCCCCCCGGTTCGTTTGCGTGGGAAGTGCAGTGGAGGATACCTGGGCCGATCCTGATTCCGAAATGCTTGCCTGCGTGGCCGCCTCCCCCGCCTTTGAAGCCATGGGGGTGCCGGGTTTTGTGAGCGAAAACCGTCTGCCCCAGGTGGGAGACCGTTTCTTCCAGGGCACCATCGGTTACCACATGCGTGCCGGTCTCCATTTCTTCAGCCGGGAAGATTGGCTCCGGCTCATCGACTTTGTCAATCTCCACCGGATTGTTTGAAAGGAAACAACACATGAAACTGATATTTGACGTGCCGGGCAGAGCCCAGGGAGATCCCTTTATTTTCGAAGACAACGGCAAATACTACCTTTACGCCACCGGCACCAATGGTGTGGACGGCTACTCCGCCAACGATCCCTTCGGGACTTGGCATTATGAAGGAATTGTTTGCTCCAAAGAGGGCGGCAAACACTACTGGGCCCCTTCGGTGATCAAGCTGGAGGATACCTACTATATGTACCTTTCCTTCACCGAGGGAGAGGATTTCGAATTCATGCACGTGGCCACCGCCAAGCATCCCCTTGGCCCCTTCACGGTGGAAAAGCGACTTTACGACCGTTTTTCCATTGACAGCCACATGATCAAGACCGAAGCGGGGCTTTTCCTGTGGTATGCCGAGGACAACCTGGAGGGGGAACGCATCGGTACCCGGGTATTTGTGGACCGCTTCCTGGATCCCTTCACCCCGGAGCACGATCCCAAGGAAGTCATCATCCCCACCTTCGACGAGGAAAAGTTTACCCCCAAGTGCATCAATCCCCCCTATTGGCACACCATTGAAGGACCCTTCTGGTTTCAAAAGGACGGCTGGCAATACGTGATGTATTCCGGCGGCTGCTACGAGGACGACACCTACCACATTGGCTATGCTGCAGCCCACACCACCGAGCCCGACCAGAAGAAGATCGATTACCAAAAGCATACCCTGGACGGAGCGTTTGATCCGGTGCTGATCAAAAACCACTACGAGGAAGGCACCGGTCATCATAGTCTCCTTTTCCTGGGGGATGAGATCTACGCCATTTACCACGGCCGGGACTACGCCCCCAAGGACCCGAATGCCACCGGTTACGTGGAATGCCGTACCGGCCGGGTCTGCCGCCTCCACGTCAAGGAGGGCATCATCACCGCAGAGCGGTACGAAGACAAGCTTTGAGGGGAAGGGAGAACCATATGTACCAGTTCCATAAACGCCACACCTTTGCCTTTTCCGCTGAAAACCCCACCGGCACCCGAAACGGAGGCACCAAGGGAAAGGATTGCGACAAACTCAATCCCTGCATTGCCATCGCCCCCGGGGAAACCGTCACCTTGTGCGACGTGGATGGCCCCGGCATGATCAGCCACATCTGGTTCACCGGCTACATCGGCCACAACTTTATCCTGCGCATCTATTGGGACGGGGCGGACTATCCCTCGGTGGAGGCTCCGGTGAATTCCTTCTTCGGCTGCGGCTATGACGAAAACTTTGCCGACCGGGACGGCAACTACCCGGTTCTCAATTCTGCCCTGCTGCTTGTGGCACCGGGTCGGGGGTACAACAGCTATTTTGAAATGCCCTTCCGGAAGCGCTGCAGAATCACCATGGAAAACCGGGGTGACAAACCCAACACCCTTTATTACATGATCACCGGCTGGCAGGGTGAGCTTCCCGAAGACATTGGCTACTTCCACGCCGTATACCGCCAGGAGCACCCGGTCACCAAGGGCCGAAGCTACACCGTGCTGGATGGCATCAAGGGCCGTGGCCGCTTTGTGGGATTGACCCTTTCGGTGGGAGTTAATGGTCACAATACCTGCTGGGTGGAAGGGGAAGCCAAAATGTATATCGACGGCGAAACCTACCCTTCCCTGAACTACACCGGTACCGAGGACTACTTCTGCGGCTCCTACGCCTTCGGCAACGACATTGCCCTGAAGCATTACCAAACCTTCAGCGGCATGTACGTGGGACTTTACGCCATTTTGGGGGACTCCACCGAAATGTATAACGCCCAAAAGCGCTTCATGCTCTACCGGTTCCACGCGAAGGATGAGATCTGGTTCGATTCCTCCTTCACCATGAAAATGGACAACCTGGGCTGGACCGGCCCCCGCTACGACGACTACACCTCCACCGCCTTCTGGTACCAGGACGCCCCCGCTCCCCTGCCCTTCGAGCTCCCTGAGGACCACGAGATCATCATGAAGTAATTTTCCATAACGAACACCGCCCTGCCGGTCCGGCAGGGCGGTGTTTGATTTGTTCCTCACACCAGTTCGGGATACTTTTCAATCAATTCTTCCAGTGCGGCGATCATTTCATCGGGAGTTTTGCCATCGAATCGGGCCACGTCCCCAAGGTTTGACCAGGCTTCCAATTTCCCCTCCTGCAGTTCAAATAAGCCCCGTCCACGGAAATTATACCTGGTGTAGGTCACTCCCTCCACTTCATAGGTTTCGTTCCATTCATAAACGAAAGCCACAAGGGTATTCTCGGGATCGGTCAAGCTCTCCATCAAATCGGGCTTCAATGCACCTGGAAGGAAAACAAATCCCTCTTCATCAAATTCACCCCACAGCACTTCATCCACCGTCATTACAATCCGTTTTTGCTGATAGGTAGGCTCCTCCCCCATCTTTTCCATTTTTTCCTGCTCTTCCTTGCTGGAATACTTCCGTTCTACCGTAACCTCCTCCCAGTAGGTGGGGCGCATCACCACACAAGCCTGGGTTTTGGCATTCGCAATAAAGCTTTCCGGGCTGGGTCCCGCCATCATCCAGGCTAAATCAGGATAATCCCGGTGCCCGATGACGCGGTTTCCGTCATATTCGCTTCGTCCCGAAAGATAGTAGTAATAAAAGCTGTAATTCGATTCGGCGCAACTTTTTCCATGCCGATTTCGAATGTATTCCTCGTATTCTCGAATTTCCTCCTCGGTTTTTTCTCCTTCGGCGGCATTTTCAAATTCTTCCACATACCGAAGGTAGTCCACATAGCTCAAGGGATCCTCCCAATCAAAGATCGGGTCGGTCTCCTTTTCTTTTTCCAGGAAGGATCGTGCATCCACCTGGGTTTCGCTCTCGCTTTCCGGCTCTTCCACCTGGCTTTCGGGCAAAAGCTCTTCGCTTTCCACCGTCAGAGGTTCCGGAATCGTTTCCTCCACCCCTTCACACCCCAAAAGAAGAAGCACCAATACACAAAAGCAGATGCACACAATCACTCTTTCCTTTTCCATCGCCACTGTTCCCTTCCCGTTTGTCTATTCGCTATCAAATTCGTATGTCCAATGGTCGTAGGTAGTTCGGGGGTAAAGGTGCAAGGATCGAAAACCAAACATGGTACCGTGAATCATCCACACATCCTCGGTTTCCAATAGCAATCGAAGCGTCTCCACCGAACAGGGAATGTAGGTGTATTCCGCATCTGCCACTGTTGATACTTGCGCACCCCTAACAAATTCTCGCCAGCTATCCTTTGTGTACAATTCCGAATCCTCTTCTGTTTGAATCCAACCACCCTTTTCGACATCATAAATCAGGCGATTTTTCTTCCATGCCCGGGTAAAGGCAAGATCATCCCAACTTACCACCGAAATACCGTTGTCATTCAGAATATCCCACCAGGCTTCATTTTCCCGATCCACCCATCCGGAATCCATGGGTGATACCTTCGGAAAGATTCCATCTGCGGGCGGACCTTGAAGAAATACGGCAAAGGGAATGTCCTCGTGCTTACCATCGGAAATCAGATTCCCATCCTCGTCCCAATCCAACCAAGCCTCGCTCTTTGCATCACTCCCCCGGGCATACCCCACCGCCCTGCGGTAGGAAGCCTCCACCTCCTCAAGCAGTATTCCTTTCGTCAATCCCTCTTTCGCCAGTTCCACCTGTTCCAATACTTGGGTATTGCTTTCCCGAACCAGCTCGATATCGTTGCGGATCTGGCCGTCCAATTCTGCATCGGTGTGAATCACCGCATAATAAATCGCTTCCAAAGCATCCCCTTCTTCCCTGGAAACCGAGGTCAGGAAGGTAGCCCGGTCATATCCTACCCAATCGCCTATTTGTATTTTTTCAGATTGCGCTTCCAGGGTAATGATCATCACCTTACCATTGCTCCAACGGTCATACACCCGAAAATCTCCGCCCACATCAATTCCATCCAGGGAAAGGGTTACTAAACTATGTTCCAGAAACCATTCATTGGGGATTTCCGGAAAAGAGTGCATATCCGCATCGGGTCGAATTTCCCTTAGCATAGCAATATATGACTCATATTCCTGCAGTGTTTTACAGATTCGAAATTGTCCAAATCTTTGTGCAGCTTTGATCTCCTTTTCCGGAGCATCAGCCCAATACTCGTCCCAGGCTCCCGGTACCCCATGGTAAACTGCCTGATCGACCAAAACAAATTCGGTTTCGCTCTCGCTTTCCGGCTCTTCCACCTGGCTTTCGGGCAAAAGCTCTTCGCTTTCCACCGGTTGGGTTTCCGGAGTCACTTCCTCCGCCCCTTCGCATCCCGTAAAAAGGAGAACCAATGCGAAAAGGCAAATACCAAGGATCATTTGTATTTTTTTCATCTTCATTCCTCCCTCTTGTATCCCTTCCGTTTTTCCCATTCTGCCAGCATTTGCTATTTTTTCTCTTCCTGACCATCAAAAAGAACGATATAGTCAATGATTTCCAGCTTTTCCGCCTGCTCTTTGGGAATGGCAGTCAGGAAGGTACCCCGGTCATAAATCAGCCAATCCTCCATTTCAATTCCCTTGGTTTCGGCCTTCAGGGTGAGAAGCAGTTTCTCACCATCGGTCCAGCTTTCCTCCAGGGAAAAGCCGCCACCAATATTGTTCCCCACCAAAAGCAAGGTCAAAAGACTCCACTCTTCAAACCATTCGGCGGGAATGTCCGGGAACTTATAAACATCCGCATCGGGCCACGTGAGCTTGACCATTTCGATATATTCCCGGTATTCCTGATAGGAGGTACACAGGAGCGTTTCCTTCAGTTTCGTGGCCTCTTCTCTCCGAAACGGCCCGCTCGCATACCCCAAATCCGATTCTGTGACCAAAATTCCATGATACACCGTCATATCCGAAAAAACAAACTCGGTTTCGCTTTCAGATTCAGTTTCGCTTTCCACTTCTATCACCGGGACCTCGATTTCGGGAAGCTCCATGGGTTTTGCCTTCCCCCCACATCCCCCAAGGAGGAGGGGCAGGAAGAGGAGAACCAAAATACATATCGTCTTTTTCATATTGTCGCCTTTCATTTTGCAAGCTTTGCCAATAGCTCCGGGTATTTCTGTGCCAGGGCTACCCCCGCCTCCACCATGTCCGCCGGTCTTTCCCCATCATAACGCACCACATCCGCCAGGTTGGTGCAGGCTTCGATCACACCATTTTCCAATTCAAACAAACCGATGGTTTGGTAGGTATAAATTCCTATCCTTCCCTCCCCGATATTCCAGTCCTTTCCGGTATCGTGCAAAAAGATGACAAACTGCCGGTAAGGATCCGCCAGGGCTTTCTGCATGGATGGTGTCACCGCCTGGGGGGCCAGCATGAGGGTATCCTCATCCAGGGTTCCCCACAACACCTCCGCCACCGCCATGCTTCCATCCCCTCGGGGAGTCAGAATGGCACAGGAATCGGCCAGCATGTTGTCAATGAAGGATTCCGGGCCGGTACGGGACGTGGAAAGCAAACCGGTACCGCTTACCCATTCGTTCCGGTGACCTGCTACCCGACTGCCGTCGTATTCGCTGCGGCCCGAAAGATAATAATAATAATAGGGGTAGTTGGCCTCCGCCCAGCTCTTTTGAAACCGGAGGGCGGCATAACGATGAAATTCTTCGTATTTTTCCCGGGTACGCTCCGCCGCAGGGGTATTGGCATAGGCAATTTCGTAGGCCGAATATTCTTCATCGGTCAGGGGATCCTCCCAGGTCAGGATTGGATCCCGGGCCATTTCAGCCTCCAGAAAGGTTTGGGTTTCCCCATTTCGCCCTATCATCCCCCAGGCTCCCACAAAGAGGATCGCCAGACAGGCCGCCAGGGCACCCAGCCGAAGGGGCCGCCTGTTCCTCTTTTTCACCGGAGTCTCCAGAGTCTCCGCCAGAAGGGTATCATCCAATTGCCCCAGGGCACCAAGCAGTTTTTCACTTTTCACAGGGTGATCCCCTCCTTTTCCAAATATTGCTTCAGGTCTTTGCGCATACGGTGGAGAATCGAGGTAATCCTGCTTTCGCTGTCCCCATACTCCCGGGCGATTTCCCCCACCGACCGCATGAGAAAATAGCGGCGCAGAAAAATTCCCCGTTTTTCCATCGATTGACCCCGGAGCCAGCTTTCCAGCACTTCCTTCAGCTCGGCATCTGCCAGGGCGCTTTCCACGCTTTCCC
>SVKS01000046.1 GCA_015068345.1 Oscillospiraceae bacterium | reverse complement strand
TAGGCATAGGGGGCGATTTTGGCGTGGATAATTTTCGAAAAGCTGTGGGGTAAATGCTCCGCAATGCAACCGTATTCCATGAAAGCTTACTCC
The DNA here is from genome assembly GCA_015068345.1 of Oscillospiraceae bacterium. Classification (GTDB taxonomy): domain Bacteria; phylum Bacillota; class Clostridia; order Oscillospirales; family QAMX01; genus RUG11797. The sequence continues at coordinate 17,862 of SVKS01000046.1, read as the reverse complement.
TTCCCCAGCCAATCGGTGCCGAACCGGGAGGCCAGCATGTCGCAAAGGATCAGGGCCACCAGGCTGTCGGCCACCACACGGGCCCGGTGTATGATGGCGGGGTCGTGTCTGCCCGCCAGAGCCAGGGTGGCATTTTCCACCCTTTCAAAATTCACGGTATCCTGCTCCCGATAAATGGAGGGAGTTGGCTTCACCGCCATGCGAATGAGAAGGGGCATACCATTGGTGATGCCGCCGTTGATGCCGCCGTTGTGGTTGGTGGCGGTAACGATTTTGCCGTCCTCTACCCGGAAGGGGTCGTTTGCCGCACTGCCACGCAGGTCGGCCATACCAAACCCATCCCCAAATTCCACTCCCTTGATACCGGGGATGGAGAAGAGCCCGTGGGAAAGGACGCTTTCCACGCTGTCAAACCAGGGCTCCCCTACCCCCGCCGGAATGCCGGTGATACAGGTTTCCAGGATGCCTCCAACGCTGTCAAGGGCAGCCGCGGCTTCCAGGATGGCTTCCTGCATCTTCGCCCCCGCACCCGGATCCAATACCGGGAAGGGAAGATTGGAAAGGGTTTCCATATCTTCTTTCAGATTGTCAAATTTCCGGTCGTCAATTCCTGCAAGTCGGGCAATGTGGGTGCCCACCCGGATGCCCTTGACTTTCAGAGCGGTCAGGGCGATGGCTCCCGCCGCCACAATCACGGCGGTAATGCGTCCACTGAAGTGGCCGCCACCCCGGAAATCCTCGTACCCATGGTACTTTTGGTTGGCAGTGTAGTCGGCGTGTCCCGGTCGGGCCAGAAAACGGGTGGCGGAATAGTCCTTGCTTTTGGTGTTGGTGTTGGGGATCAAAATGGTCAAGGGGGTGCCGGTGGTAAAGCCGTTATAGACCCCGCTGACAATACGCCAGGGGTCGGGTTCCACCCGGGCGGTGGAAATTTTACCCGCCGGACGGCGCAGGGAGAGCTGATGGTTCACAAATTCCTCGTCCACAGGAATTCCCGGGGCCAGACCATCCACCACGACGCCGATTTCAGCCCCATGGCTTTCGCCGAATATGGTTACGGCAACCGAATTGCCAAAGGTATTTTTCATGGTATTATCTCCTCAGTTTCCTGCCAAATCTTTGATGCCGGGAAGAAGGGTTTCGGGCTCCACCGTTTCCAGGGTGAAGCTTCCGGGTTCGGGAACCTTCACCACGGTGACCTTGCCCGATTGGGCCTTTTTGTCGTGGAGCATGGCGGCATACACCGCATCGGTATCCATTTGGCAGTCGGTGGGCAGCTTCCAGCGGGCAAGTACCGGCAGAAGTCGGGCACGAACCGATTCACCGCACATGGGAAGCATGCCCATAGCCACGCACTCCCCGTGATAGAAGGCTCCATTCCCTACGCTTTCGATGCCATGGCCGATGGTGTGGCCAAAATTTAGGATTTTGCGAAGGCCGGATTCCCGTTCGTCCTGTTCCACCACCGAAATTTTGATCTGCAGAGCCCGGGCAATGAGGGTTGCGTAATCCTCCTCCCCAGCCTCCATCATGGCAAAAAGCTCGGCATCGCTGGTCAGGGACATTTTAATTACCTCCGCCATACCGGATGCGATCTGCCGGGGCGGAAGGGTTTTCAGGGTGTCGGTATCAATGAGAACCTTTTTGGGCTGCCAGAAGGCACCCACGATGTTTTTGATGTGACCCAGGTTGATGGCAGTCTTGCCACCCACCGAGGAGTCCACCTGGGAAAGCAGGGTGGTGGGAAGGTTATAAAAATCCACCCCCCGCATGAAGCTGGCGGCCACAAATCCCGCCAGGTCGCCGACCACACCGCCGCCCACGGCGACGACGCAGTCCCCCCGTCCAAAGCCGGCTTCCAGCATGGCAAGCAGGAGTTTTTCGTAGGTGGGAAGCTGTTTGCTCCCCTCCCCCTGGGGTATGGTCACCAGAGTGGGGGTTTTGGCGGCAGCCGCCACCTGGGCGGCGTATTCCGGTGGGACCCCTTCATCGGTGACGATCAGAACCTTGCGATTCAGGTTGAGAAGCTCCCCGGCCTTTTGAAGCAGGCCGGAACCAATGTGAATATCATAAGCCGACTGGGGCAGATTGACGGTCAGTTTCATAAAGCGGCCTCCTTATGCCTTGTAACAGCCCACGACCTTTAGCATGGCGCAGTGTTCCGAAAGCTCGTTCAGCATGAACTTGGCGGCGGCGCCGTCCTCATCCCCCTCGGCCTCTGCGTAGAAGTAATACTGCCAGGGCAAGGTCTTCATGGGACGGGAACGGAGGACCTTCATGTTGAAGCCATAGCGGCCGATGACCGAAATGGCCTTGGCCAGTTCCCCTGCCTGGTGCTTAACGGTGAACATCAGGATAAAGGTATGGCCTGCGGTAACGGCGGGCTTATTTTCGCTTCTGGCAAAAATGGCAAACCGGGTAGTGTTGGTCTTGCTTTCGTGAATATCGTGATCCAAAACCTGCAGGCCGTAAAGCTGGGCGGTTTCCAGGCTGGCAATGGCGGCGGTGTGAATATCCCCGGCTTCGGCCACCCGTTTGGCGGCCAGGGCGGTATTTTCGGCTGTGATTTCCCGGTAGCCCTTTTTCTGGATGTAGGCATGGCACTGAGCCAAGGCCTGGGGATGGCTGACCACCTGGGTGATATCCGTCATGGTGGCACCGGGGCACCCTAAAAGGTGTTGGGTGATGGGAAGATCATAGATGCCGTTGACGTAGAGGGAACCCGAAAACATCATGTCCACCACCTGGCCCACCTCGCCGGTGTAGCTGTTTTCAATGGGCAGGACGGCGCAGTCGCACTCCCCCTTCACCACCGCTTCGTAGGCGGCTTCGAAGGAGGGCAGAGAAATGTGTTTTCCATCCGGGAAAAGATTCCGGGCGGCGATGTGGGCAAAGGCACCCTCCACCCCACTGTAGGCCACTCGCATCCCCTCCATGATGCGGTGCTGCATGGAACGGGACACCGCCATGGTGTTTTGGATGTATTCCACGTAAAAATCCTTCAACGTTTCGTCTTCGATCAAAGCGGTATTGCGCTCAATGACCCGGGCTTCCTGGGCGGCGTCGTAGACCGGCAGACCGTGTTCGATCTTGTACTCTGCCACCATACGGGCGGCGTGCATGCGTTTTTCAAACAGAGCAGCCATTTCCTTGTCGGCTTCCCGGATGATATTACGGGCTTGTTCCAATTTATCCATCGTTTCTTCCTCATTTCCCATTTATAACGGTAATAATCCAATCAAAAGATACACAAAGGGGGCGGCAAGAATGCCGGGGAGCATGTTGGCCACCTTGATCTTGGTGAGTCCCAAAAGATTCAGGCCCAGCCCGATGATCATAACGCTTCCCACACAGGTGATCTCACAAATCATGGCTTCATTCAAAAGGGGTTCCAAAAGGCCTGCAGAAAGCACCAGCCCCCCCTGAAACAGGAACACGAAGGCGGCGGCAAACAGGACCCCGATTCCCAGGGTACTTGCCAGCACGCAGGAGGAGATCAGGTCGAGAATCGACTTGGTGAATAATAGCTCGTTATCCCCGGAAATCCCGGCGTTGAGGGATCCCACAATGGTCATGGCCCCCACGCAGAAAAGAAGACTTGCGGTCACAAACCCCTCTGCCACCGAAACCTTGCCGTCGGTGCGTTTGAAGCGTCCCTCCAGGCTTTCCCCGGCCCGGTTCAACAGGCCGTCCAGGTTCAAAAGGGTACCGAGGATGGTACCGATCACAAGCGACAGGATCATGACGATGGCGTTGTTCCCCTCCAGAGCACCATCCACCCCAATCATCAGGGTACACAGGCCGATGGCCACCATCACTGCCGAGGTGATCTTTTCAGGTATACTTTTTTTGAAAATCAAGCCCACCAGACTTCCCACAATCACGGTTGCCGTGTTGAGCAGAACTCCCACCATGGTATCCTCTCCTTTTATCGATGCACATAATAAAAGCGGTCTTGTCGCATCCCGGCAAGACCGCTCACTCTTTATCCCCATCCGGGGCAATCAGCAAGTTATTCGTCCTTGGGACGCCGGGAGTCTTCCACGCCAAAAAAGCCTGCATAATCATAGCAGGCGCCAATAAAGTAAAACGCATTATGCAGTTGTACCCGATTGGTTTTGTTCATCTTCTTCTCCCTTTTGATCCCCTTCCTATCTGGGGGGAATCACTGCACTACATTGTAGCATTAAAGCGATGTCTTGTCAAGGGGAAATTTCTATCCCTTGCTCCCTCCGTCCTCCGGGCGGCAACTCCCCCCTGAAACGCTCCTGCGTCGCATTTCTTCCCCCCTCGGTGAGGGGGGCTTGGAGGACGTCAGCGAGAGGTGGAAGTCTCGTTCCCGCTTTGGCCCCCTCCCCGAGGGGGCTGCTGAGCCTTAGCGAAGTTGGGGGAGTTCTTTACCCTCTCGCTGGCAATCATGTTAATATATTCGCACACACCGCGAAAATTATCCTTTATGTCTGAATTTGAAATATGCAACACCAGCAATCCCTGTTCTTCCAACTTTTCAGTACGAAAAGAATCCTTTTTGATTCCCTGTTCGGTATAATGTTGAGATCCATCCAACTCTATTACCAATTTTGCTTCATGGCAAAAGAAATCCGCAATAAAGTCTCCAATCGCTTTTTGCCGTTGAAATCGCGGCCGATACGAGGAAAGAAAATCATACCACAGGTGTCTTTCCTGGAGCGTTGCATTTTTACGCAGATTCTTTGCAATTCCTATGTTTTTAGCTTTGTATGGCAACGACATCTTCTTTCTCCTGTTTTACTCCCTCCGTCTTCGCCTTCGGCGAATCCACCTCCCTCGAAGAGGGAGGCTCTTTCTTTGGCCCCCTCGGTGAGGGGGGGTTAGAGATTTGCCACCGGCAGATTCTGCAAAACCGCTCCCCGGGTGGGATCCTTGACCGAAAGGGTGTAGATGGCACGCAGGTACCCATCCGATTCGTCAGCCACCGGGTAATGCCATTTCTGTCCCACACCCAGGGCGGGGAGGATACCGTTTTGCATTTCCCATCCATGGGTGAAGGTGAAAGAGGCGTCGTCGGTCAGGTAGATGGCCAGACGGCTCCGGTCGGCGGGCCAAATGTTGCCCATGACGTAGTGACGGCCGTCGGAAAGCTCCCCGGCGTAGATCTTACTGCTTGTAAAGGGAATATCGATGGCAAAGGGGCCATCCCAGGTCCCCCCAAAGTCACTTGATGTATAAGCCAGGGGAACGTTGCGCTCGTCGTCCCGGCAGAACATGAGGATGTTTTCCCCTTCCACGGCACAGGAGATTTCGGGGTGCACCAGCTTGCTTCCGTCGGGGAGATCACCGTTGGGAGCGATATACACCAGCCGCCACTCCCCTTCCATGGTGCCGTCGTCCGAAATGAGTACCGCCGGGGTGTTGGGGAAGGAGTCCAGCTCCGCAATGCGCCCGGGCAACATCAGCTTGCCATTCCCCAGGTGTACCACGTTGGTATTGAGCTTGAAGGGAATGGGCCTGGACCACAGGAATTCAAACAGGTCGGCCTCCTCGTTGTACTTATAAAGGTCCAGGGCATGGATATGGTCTGGGGCCACCATTTCGTTGAGGATGAGATAGAGGGTGTCATCCACAATGCCGTAAACCGGGGGACAATAAAGAATTTCCCCTGTGGGGTCGTCGGCAATGACCACCACCCGGTCCCAGGTTTTGCCGCCATCCAGACTTTTACGAGCCCGGATGGGGGTGCGACCATTAAGCTCGTGGGAGGGATTATTGTACCAGGAGGCGAAGAGCTTGCCGTGGTAGGCGATCACCGCCGCCTCGTGCAGGAAGCTAAATTCCCCATCCGGCATCCAGACCGGATAGGTCTCGGCTCCCGGCAGGGTTCTTACGGCAAAGGGGTCTTCCCCCTGATACAGCGACAATTTGGGAAGTATGTCATAAAGCTTCAGGTCGTTTTCGTTATAATAGGGAAATTTCATTTTTCTTTCTCCTTTTCCATTTCCTTCAAAAACACCTTAAAGGCGGTGGGAACCGCGTAGATTCCAAGAATCTCATCCGGGGTGGCCCAGGTAAAATCGGGATGGGTCTCGGAAAGCTCCGCCCGAATTCCCGTCATGTGCCACTCCACATGGGTGAAGATGTGAACCCCATCAGGACCCTTTTCGATTGTTTCGGGTTGTAATCCCCAATCGGCCAGAAATTCCTCCGGCGTACCTTCCTTGGGTCGGTTTGGAAATTCCCAAAGGGCGGCAAGCAGACCGTTTTCGGGCCGCTTCCGGATGGCGTATTTCCCCTTGCAGGAGAGTAGAAACACCCACTTTTCCTCCACCCGGCGGGGCTTTTTGGGACTTTTCACCGGGTAATCGGTGGGATTCCCCTGCCCATAGGCCAGGCACAGGTGGGAAAGAGGACACTCGGCGCACTTGGGTACCCCGTTTGGAATGCAAACCGCCTCCCCAAGCTCCATGAGCCCCTGGGTAAACAGGCTGGCTCCATCCCCAGTGGGATAAAGCTCCCCAAGAGCTTGGGTAATATCCCGCTTGGTTTGGGGTTTTGTAATGTCCTCCCCCCAGGCGGCGATGCGGGTCACCACCCGCATAACGTTGCCGTCCACCGCTGGGGTTGGCAGACCGAAGGCGATGGAGCCGATGGCTCCGGCGGTGTAGTCCCCGATGCCCGAAAGCTTCCGCAGGGCGTCGTAATCGGCAGGAAGATTACCCCCATGGTCTTTCACAATGGTGACGGCGGCTTTTTTCAGGTTTCGGGCCCGGGAATAATACCCAAGACCCTGCCACAGCTTCATAAGCCGATCGTCATCGCAGGCCGCCAGGGCTTCCACCCTGGGAAGTTCCGCCATGAAGCGGTTATAGTAGGGAATCACCGCTTCGATGCGGGTCTGCTGTAGCATGATTTCCGATATCCAAACCCCATAGGGACTGGGATCCCGCCGCCAGGGCAGATCCCGGGACACCGTTCGGTACCAGTCGGAAAGTACCGACACCACCTCCCGTGGGAGGGTTATATTTTGCATTCTTTCTCCTTTTGAAAAACAAAGGCAGGCGCGTCAACGACGCGCCCGCCATGAGCCAAATCTGAAACGAAATTATTCTCCGTCGCCGGAAAGGAATCGATCCACCACCTGCTGGCGGTAGTCCTTGGACAGGGAAGCGAAGAAGGCAGAGTAACCGGTAACACGCACCACCAGGTCGGGATGGGTGGAGGGATCGGCATGGGCTTCCAGAATGTCTTCCTTTTTGATGCAGTTCATGTTGATCAGGGTGCCGCCCATCTGGTTATGACTATGTACCAGGGCCATAATGGCATCCACGCCGCCTTCCCGGTTTACCAGACCGGTATCAATGTCCAGGTGCAGGGGGGCGGAGTTGCCGTAGCCCGGCTGGACCTTGGCAACGGCGTTGCTCTTGAGGGAGGGCGAGAAGGTATGGATACCACGGGCGAAACCGGGATCGGGTTCGCTGGAGTGGGAAATGGGATCCTCGTACTTGCGGCCGTTGGGGGTGGCGGGCAGTTCCTTGGCGTAGGCATAGATTTCCCCGTGGGAGAAGAGGCCGGGAATCAGCATGACCTTGTGCTTGGGGGTGGGGCTGGACTTGATGGCCGCCACATACACGTCGCGAATGCGGGTAGCCCAGCCTTCGGCTTTGGATCTGGGAGAACCGAAGCGGGCGATATTTTTGAACATCAGGCGGATATTTTCCTTGCCTTCCCAGTTCTGTTCCAGGGCTTCGGCCAGTTCGTCCCAGGTAATGCGCCCTTCGTCAAAGATGCGCTGTTCCATGGCGGCAAAGCTGTCGGCCACGGTGGCAAGGCCAATACCGTCGGCATTGTAATTTCGAATATCCACACCGCCTTCGGCGCAGTTGAGACCACGTTCAATGGGGCCGTGGCAGAAGAGGTTGAGCACCAGCTCGGGGCGGTCGATGGAAACCCGCTCGGTGTGCAGGTCGTAGCCCTCCTTCAGGATCTGGGCCTGGTATTCCACGTGTCGGCAGAAGGCCGCCCACAGGGCATCCATGTTCTTTTCGCCCGATGCGGTCACGTCCCGGAAGGCGTGGATGAAGCACCACACCAGGTGGAAACGGGTCACGTCCTGCAGGGGGTATTCGATACCCGGCAGAGCCACCCAGTTACAACCCACCTTGGCCCGCATACGGCCCAGTTCCTTGGGGTAACCGTTGGCATGATAGCCTTCCACAATGCCCTGGTCGCAGGAGAAGTCGGCGCCGGAACCATCCTCCAGGATGTATTCCACCGCCCGGCGCAGGAGCCGGTCGTCCATGCCTTCCCATACCCGCACCGCAATGTTGATGGGGATGTGGATTTCGTGCATGGCATCCAGCACCAGGAAGGACAGGCGGCTGACCAGGTCGGTCTTGCCGTCGGGGGACACACCACCCACCTGAGAATAGTGGGTATCGTTGTAGAAGAGGGAGGCCAGAATCCAAACCGCTTCCTCGTCGGTGAGGCGGCCGGATTTCACGTCGGCCTCGTAATAGGGACGCAGGAGCTCATCCAGCTGGGAGAGTGCGCCGCCGTTGTGGTAGGTGCGGTCAATATTCTGGAAATGGGCCAGGAACTGGCAGGCTTCCCGGAAGGTGCGGGGGGGATTGTCGATGAGCCATTCGTTCATATCGGCGATTTCCAGGTAATTGCGCTTCAGGATGGGATCGGTGGCTTCGTCGGCCATTTTGCGGGCATACTCGGCGTAGTGGGTCACCATGGCAATGGTGCCTTCCACAACCGCCTCTTCCCCATCGTAGAAATCGGTGTTTTCGGGATGGTTGAATTCCCGGTAGTAGCGCACCTTTTTGAGCAGGCCACCCCAACCCAGGTCCAGACCGATCTTCATGTCGGGGCCCATGTGGTTCATGCCCATGTAACCGGGGTACATATGATACTTGGCCCAGGCTTCCCGGATGTGATCGGGTACGACCCATTCGGGGTTGGTGCCCAGGTTTTCAAACAGGCCGAAATGGCCGATCCAGGCACCCGCCAGGGCGCTTTGGGGATGGATATAGGGGGGCAGACATTCAAAGAATTCTTTCAGGGCAAGGCCCACCCGCTTGGCACCATAAAGCACCTCACCGGTGGGAACGTAGCTGGTTTCCAGGGGGATAAAGCCGTGGTCATCGGTATCATAGCTGCCGCCGTATTTGGCAAGCTTTTCCTTGTTGACTTCCAACTTAGTTTTGTGGAGGGTCTGGATGCGCTCCTTGAAAAGGGGCGAAAGGACGGTACGGGAGGTATCAAGTTCTTTCATCAGAGTTTCTCCTTTATTTCAAATAAAAATTTACATGACTTTGATACGGACGCCGTATTCCCGGAAAATGGCCACCGCTTCCTCTGCATCGGCCTTTTTGGGGGAAGCTTTTCCGGAAAGCTCGTAGTCCATATCCAGGGCTTTATATTTGCCCTCCCCAAGCCGGTGGTAGAGAAGCAGTTCGGCTTCGTGGATACCGTTTTGGTGAAGGATGGCCGCCATGGCATGGAGCTCTACGGTATCGTCATTTTCCCCGGGGATAAAGGGGATGCGGATCAGGATGCCCGCCCCGTTTTCCCGGAGCCAGGCCAGGTTTTGGGTGATCAGGTGGTTGTCACTTCCGGTGAGAGCTTTGTGTCGTTCGGGAGTTCCCGCCTTCACGTCGTAAAGGAACAGGTCGGTCCAGGGGGCCACCGCTTCAAAATATTCGGTGGGCACGTTTCCCGCAGTATCCACGGCTGTGTGGATCCCCGCCGCCTTGCAGGCCTTCAGCAGGGTCAAAAGGGCTTCGGGCTGGAGCATACATTCCCCGCCGGAGAAGGTAACCCCACCCCCGGAGTTCTGATAGAGGAGCCGGTCCTCCAGAATTTCGGCCATGATCTCATCGGTGTCCAGGGTTTTTCCCACCAGCACCAGGGCTTCCGCAAAGCATTCGTCCGCGCACCTGCCGCAGCCGGTGCATTTCGTCCGGTCAATGCGATGGCTTCCCTCTCCCACCAGATGGGCTCCCACCGGGCAGGCGGCAAGACAGGCACCACAGCCGATACACTTATCGGGATTGATCTCGATCTGGGGCCGGGCAACAAAGCTTTCGGGGTTGTGGCACCACTGGCAGCGCAGGTTGCAGCCCTTGAAAAATACCGTGGTACGGGTCCCCGGTCCATCCGAAACCGAGAATCGCTGAATATTAAAAATATGCGCGGTTTTTCCGTCCATTGCTATTTCCTACCATTATTCCTGTGTTTTTCCGCCATCGCGGGAAAGTTCTCTGTTGTCTCCATTATATCGAATTTTACGGCTTTGTCAATGATAATTTCCGAAAAATCAAACATTGTCAAGACCTCCGGCTTGTGGTATACTCTTTTTATCACCAAGGAGGATTTGTGCCATGTTTGATACCAAGGTTCTTTTACATACCACCGACGGTCGCACCTGTGAAAGCCAGGTGGATGTCCGCTCCGAAACCCATGGGGAGGTTACCGCCCTCTTCACCGATGCCCTGGCCCCCAATTCCCAGGCAGAGGGCGAAAACGGCTCCATCCACCCCGATAAGGGGGTGGATCTGCTCCTCTCCCCCATCACACCCATCCGCCGCTTCATGGCGGTTTACCGGAAGACCGAGTACTGGTGTGCCCCTGCTTTCGGTACCTCCCTTTCGGAAATTCCTGACGAGACCCAGGCCTTGATTCTGGAGCACACCGACGGGCGCTTCACCGCCGTCCTGCCGGTGGTGAACGACACCTGGAAATGCGTCCTGCGGGGTACCCCTGATGGCGGGATCGCCGCCCGGAGCTTTGCCTGGTGTTCGGGACTTTACAGCTGCCGGGGGCTCACCCTGGTGTATGCTACCGGTAACCGGGTGGCCCCCCTGATGAACCGCCTGGTGAAGACCGCCCTCTCCCTCCTTGGAAGCGGCATCCGCCACCGGGTGGAGCGGAAGTATCCCGATATCTTCGAATATTTGGGTTGGTGCAGCTGGGACAGCATGCAGATCCGGGTGAACGAAGAAGGCATTTTTGAAAAATGCGACGAATTCAAAGCCAAGAACATCCCGGTCAAATGGGCCATTTTCGATGATATGTGGGCTGAGATCCACGACTTCTACGGCAAGAGCTATCAGGATTTCGGGGAAATGGTGAATTTGATGCACCGGAGCGCCATGTGGAATTACGAAGCCGACCCCATCCGTTTCCCCCAGGGTCTTGCCCACACCATTGCAGGGGTAAAGGAACGGGGATTGAAGGTGGGCATGTGGCACCCCACCACCGGCTACTGGCGGGGCATCGACCCGAATGGCCCGGCCTACCAGGTATTGAAGGAGCATCTTTTGACCCTGCCCACCGGCTACCGGGTACCCAATTTTGAGTCCGGCCACGCCTACCTTTACTACAAGACCTTCCACGACTTCTTCCGCAAAGCCGGAGCCGATTTCGTGAAGATCGACAACCAATCCATGACCCGCCGTTACTACAAAGGGCTTGCCCCGGTGGGCCAGGTGGCCCGGGCCTTCCACGACGGCATGGAAGCTTCGGTTGGAGAACACTTCGGCGGCGTCATGATCAACTGCATGGGCATGGGAAGCGAGGATATGTGGAACCGGACAGCCAGTGCCGTGTCCCGCACCAGCGACGACTTCCTGCCAGACAACAAGGCATGGTTCACCAAGCACGTGCTCCAATGTGCCTTCAACTCGGTGCTGCAGGGGGAATTCTACTTCTGCGACTGGGATATGTGGTGGACAAACGACGGCCAGGCAAAGAAAAACAGCCTGATGCGGGCTATCAGCGGCGGCCCCATCTACGTCAGCGACCAGCTCCAAAAGAGCGTGCCGGAGGTGCTGGCCCCCCTGGCCCTTTCGGACGGGCGAATCCTGCGCTGTGACCGGCCCTGCGTGCCCACCAGCGACACCCTGACCCTGGACCCCACCACCTCCGGGAAGGCGCTGAAGCTCCAGAATATGGCTGGCGAACACGGCATTATGGCCCTTCTCAACCTGGATGCAGAAGAAAAACCTGTCACCGCCACCCTTTCGGCGGAGGATATCGACGGTCTGCCCCAGGGAGATTATGCGGTGTACGAGCACTTTTCCAGGGAGCTTGTGATCCTTCACCCTGGTGAATCCTTCGACGTGACCCTCCAAAACGGGGACGACTACCGGCTCTATATCTTCGCTCCCTTGCGTGACGGCTTCGCTTCCATCGGGAGAATTGACAAGTTCATCTCCCCCAAAACCATCACTGCTGTGTTTGATAAAAAGATCCAGCTTGTGGAAGACGGTCCCTGCGCCTTCGTGAAAGACGGAAAACTCCACCTTTCTGAATAACCCTTCCAAACAAAAAACCGCCCAATGGGCGGTTTTTATTATTGTGCAAGCTTACACTCTCTTCAGGAGAACTTCCTCTTCGTATTCCTTGATGGTGGCGAACCATTCGCCGTCGGCGGGAACACCATTGACCTTGCAGTATTCGGCCCAAACGTCGCCGAAGGGCAGGGTCTTGAGTTCTTCGGAACGAACCAGAACCTCGGTCCAATTGTTGGCATCCTGGAGTTCCTTGTAATCGGGGGTCAGGAGGGCCATGAGGAGGGCCTTCTGGACGTTGCGGTAACCCACAGTCCAGGCGGCGAGACGGTTGATGGAGGCATCAAAGTAGTCCAGGGCGATCTTCACAGAGCCTTCCAGGCCGCCGCAACGGACGATTTCCTTGCACATTTCCTTGGTTTCGTCGTCCAGCATGACCACGTGGTCGGAGTCCCAACGGATGGAACGGGTGATGTGGAGGGCGATTTCGGGGAAGAAGGCCAGGAGGGCGGGAATCTTATCGGAAACCACTTCGGTGGGATGATAGTGACCGTTGTCCATCAGGGGGATGCAGCGGTCCATATTAGCCGCGGCATAAGAAAGGGAGAATTCGGCGGAGCCCACGGTATAGGCTTCCACGCCGATGCCGAAAACCTTGGATTCCACGCAGGGCTTTACCTTGTTGAAGTCGAAGGGTTCGGAAAGGATTTCGTCAATGGCTTCCTTGTAACGGACACGGGGGCCCATACGGTCGGCGGGGATGTCCTTGAAGCCGTCGCCGGTCCAGATGTTCATAATACAAGGCTGACCCAGTTCTTCCGCCAGGTACTGGGAAATGCGGATACAGGCCTTACCGTGTTCGATCCAGAACTTGCGGGTTTCGGCGTTGTGGCTGGAAAGGGTCAGGGGGTCACACATGGGATGGGAGAAGAAGGTGGGGTTAAAGTCACAGCCCAGACCCCGTTCCTTGCAGAATTCCACCCACTTGGCAAAGTGCTTGGGTTCCAGCTTATCCCGGTCGGCCCATTCGCCATCCTCAAAAATGGCGTAGCAGGCGTGGAGATTCATCTTCTTCATACCCGGGCAGAGCTTCAAGACCACGTCCAGGTCAGCCATGAGTTCTTCGGGGGTTCTGGCGCGGCCGGGATAATTACCGGTGGTCTGGATACCGCCGGTGAGGGGCTTATTGGGGTCGGTGTCGAATCCGCGCACGTCGTCACCCTGCCAGCAGTGCAGAGCCACGGGGACGGTCATCAACTTTTGGATGGCGGCATCGGTATCAATGCCAAGAGCCGCATATTTGGCCTTTGCTTCCATATAGGACATGAGTATTTCCTCCGTTTTGATCTATTTTCGTTCCCCCGCAGGGGATTTTGGTTTTCCGATTCATACTATACCACAAATGGGCGCTCACCGCAAGAGAAAACGGTGTTTTTTTAGATATTATTCCACGTAATGACAATCCAAGGTCCAACGCAGGGGATTGGCATTGATGTATTCCCAGATTTTTTGGTAATCTGCATTGCCCCGAATCACGTGGTCGTGATAGGAGCGTTGGAACACCCGTGCCCGGCTATCCATCCCATTGCAGAGTTCCCTGGTTACCTGGTATTTGTACCAACCCGTCCCCTACGATCATATCCTGCGTTATGGATTTCTGTACACTTAACTCTATCCCTGTGCTACCTTCCGGAGGCGGGCTTTGTCCAGAATCCTGACTCCCTTGCGGGAGGCTTCCACGATGCCTTCGTTTGCGAAATATTTCAGCATACGGCTGACCACCTCTCTTGCGGAGGCCATGTATTTTGCGATCTGCTCGTGGGTCAGGCTGATGGTATCGCTTCCGGTGCGGGATGCTTCGTCCAGGAGAAAGATGGCCAGGCGGGTATCCACCCCCATGAAAAGGATCTGCTGCATGACCCACATGACGTCGGAAAAGCGGCTGACAGCGGTTTCCAGGGCGAAGATTTTCACCTTGGGATTCTTTTCGCTGACCGTCTGGAAGGCGGCACCGTCAATGGTATAACATTCGGTATTTTCCTCCGCATCCACCATCACGTCGAAGGTGATGGCTTGAATCACACAGGAGGCCGCCAGCATACACATATCTCCGGCGTGGAGCCGATACAGGGTGACCTCCTTGCCCCCTTCGGAAAGCATATAGACCCGAAGGCACCCTTTGCGCACGAAGAACACCCCACTGCATCCATCCCCATCGTGGACGGTACTGCCCCGGGGGTAGGTCATAGCCACCGAATAGCTGCAAAGATAATCCTTGTCCCCCTCGGGAAGTTCCGACCAGAAGGGAAATATTTCAGAAAAGACCGGTTCAAACATTTTTCTGCCCATACCGCATTCCTCCTGCCATTTTTTGGTTTGATTATACCACAAATGCTCCGGAATGACAAGCAAGCCGCCCCAAAACGGGACGGCTTGTTATCTTGTTATGCTGATTCATTTCACGTCGGTGGCTTCGAAGCAATAGAGATTGCCATAGCTCCAGTTGTAGCTGCTGCCCAGGCTCCGGTCGAAGGTGAGCCAGAAGACCCTGGTGCGGCTTCCCATTGGAATGGGCAAAATGGTGCCCCAGCCCCGGAACCCCCCGTCGTCAAAATCAGGGTGGAGGGGTTGCCAGTTTTCAAAATCCGGCAGGGCGTACACGTGGTACTGGGCCCGCTTTGAAAAATCGCTTCCGCAGACGAAGGCGATGCCCCCGTTCCAGGGGATCAGGGAGCCCCCGGTCTCCTCCCCTTCCACCGAATTGGTCACGTATTCGTAACCGGCGAAGGGTTCCCGGGACCGGAAAAGGACATAACGGTACTTCTTGCCCTGGTCGGTTTCCCGCAGACGGCATATGGTCATGTACCACCATCCGCTTGCGGCATCAAAGAAGAAATCGGGATCTTCGTCCCCGGTGACTCCGGCAAAGGCTTCAAATTTCCCGCCCATTTCCATAAGGGTGGCATCCACAATGTTGAGACCAAACCGCGGATCCCCATCCATGATCCCATGGGCCAGGCGATGGTCGTGGGAAAAGGAGCAGTACCAGATATACCACCTTTTCTCCCCCCGATGATAGAGAATGGAGGAAGCCACGTCGTTTGTGACCCTCCCATCCCCCACGTTGAAGAAGAGGGCGCCGGTCAGTTCGATCTCGGCGGTACCGGGAACCCAGGACAGAATCCCCTGGTAGCACCCCTCCTGCATACGTACCGAGATGGAGAGCCAGATTTTTCCGGTTTCGTAAAGGACCTTTCCATCCTCGGTTCGTATGGGGCGGATATCCGCCTGGGCAATGCCGGAATCCATGAAATAGGTCACGTCGTAAAGAACCGCTCCCTCCATGGCCATTGCGGACACGGTGCTTTTGGCCATGATCTCCTCATATTCCACGTTGGCAAGGGACGGCCGGGTCAGGGTCCCCACGTACACTGGGGCATCCCCGGAATCCAAATAGAGGTCAAAGGCACCTGGCCGGCAGGTGACCAGGAAGGCCATGCCAGGGGTAAAGGGAATACCGGTGTCGAATCGGTCGTCCACCCCAAGCTCGGCGGTAATCCCCTTTTCCCCATGCCGGAAGAGAACCGTCCCCCGGGTGATGGGGCTTTCGAAGGTAAAGCCCGCCCCCCGGCCCAGGCTTTCCGCCCGGAAGCAATAGGTGGCATAGGGAAAATAATCCCCCAGGAGTCGGCGGACACTGCCCCGTTCCACCCGCCAGCGGTTCCCGCTGACCGATTCCCGCAGGTCGCCGCTTCGTCCGGTGATGGGATAGGGGTCCCCCCGGGTATCCCGGGTGAAGTCCTTGTAAAGGCTCATTTCCCCAAGCCGGATATGCTTGTTTTTGAAAAGGGAAAGGGCCCATTTTCGTTTGAAGTGCATTTGGTCGAAGGATTTCATGCTTTCCTCCTTCCCGGCCGATTACAGCCGGGTCACATAGAAGGTGAGGGTGTGGGCCCGGGGGTGCCGGGTCCAGGTATACTTATCGGAAATCTTGATGCCAAGCTTCATTTCGGCATGGAGTAAAATACCGGAAATTTCCTGTTTATCCACCAGATCGGCCACCGCACGATCGGCCTCCGTCTTGGTGGCAAAGCGCAGGGAGATCACACTGCGGTCCCGTTTCAGTTCCCGGACCACCGCCTCCTCCACCTGGCTACGCACAAAGCGATCAAACCACAGGTTGTAGTGGCGATGCCAGTTGTACTTCATGGAGGTACAGGCAGGCAGCGGATAGGTCACGTCGGGGGTATGATCCACCTTGGCAATCTCGTCGTTGACGCAGAAATAGTTGTAGCCAACCCCTTCCTGGGACTGTTTCTTGTCGGTATCCGAGCTGTCACCCCAGGTGGCATCCATCAGGTAATACTCCCCTTCCAGCTTGAGAATGTTCCAGGCATGGTAGCCCCGTGGGGTGTCTCCCTTGACGTAGAGGCACTCGATTCCAAGCTTATTCAGAATATACTGCATGGCCATGGCATAGCCGGCACAAACCGCTTTGCGTTTGACAAATACCCCGTAAATATTACGGATGTCATCGGGTTTGTTGGTTTTCGGCTGCTTTTTGCTTTCCAACAGTGCTATCGAATCATAGTCCACCAGGTCGATGATATTCTCATACACCTTTTCCACCACCTCAAAATCGGTCATATCCGACGTGATGGCGGTGAGGAAGGGGCTGATGGCCTTTTCAATTTCGGTTTGGCGGGTTTGGGCGCGGGCCGGGGCCATGTTGTAGGACATGGTCAGGGTAACGCCGATGCCGGTATCTGCCCTGTGGGTTGCGGAAAAATACTCACTGCGGCTGAGCCAGAAGATTTCCGGATGGTCCCACTTCACGTAATCTACCGTATCGAAGGCATCCTCCGGAGTGAGTTCCAGATCAAGAAACTCCACGCTGGGCAGGAAGTTCAGGGTAGCATTCAGCACCCGGTCGTAAAGAGCGCGGCGCTTGTCGGTGAGTCCTTCGTAAATATACTTGGGGCAGGCACCGGGAGTGCGTTGAATGGCAGGTTTTACCTTGATTGGTTCGGGTTTGGGATCCTTTTTGGGAGGCTCCGGTGCGGGAGGTTCCGGTTTCGGAGGCTCCGGTTTCGGAGGCTCCGGTTTCGGGGGTTCCGGTTTGGGAGGCTCCGGCTTCGGAGGTTCCGGCTTGGGAGGTTCCGGTTTCGGGGGTTCCGGTTCAGGCTTGGGCGGGTCCCCGGGCGAGGGGGGCGCCCCGGTTCCGTTGGGTCCAAAGAGGGAGAGAATGTAGATAAACACGTTGCTCTCTCCGGCTTCGCTCATTTCCCGGCGGAGGCGGCGATAGCCTTCCCCATAGGGATCGTCCCGAAGCTGCAGTTCCCGGTGCTGGTTTTCCGCAAAGCGGCGGAAGCCCTGACTCCGGAGGTAATCCACCTCCACCAGGGAAGCATGGCCTTCCAGGTAGGTCAGATCGGTGAGGGCAATGTTATCAAACTGCCAGATGTGGGTCAGTTCATGGGCCAACACACCGGCCACGTTGGGGGCAGGGGCATCGGCTTCCACCCACAGCTCCCGGGTTTTGGTGTTGGCAAAGCCAAGCACCACCCGCTGGTCACCGGTTTGCATA
>SVKS01000045.1 GCA_015068345.1 Oscillospiraceae bacterium | reverse complement strand
CACCGATGGGAAGCTGAAGGGGAACAGCGTTACACTCGAGCCGTTCACGCATCATCTTCACAACACGGAAGAAGTCCGCACCCATGATGTCCATCTTGTTGACGTAAGCCATACGGGGGACCGAGTATTTATCGGCCTGACGCCATACGGTTTCGGACTGGGGTTCGACGCCGCCCTTGGCACAGAATACCGTGACGGAACCGTCCAGTACGCGCAAGCTTCTTTCCACTTCGACGGTGAAGTCAACGTGGCCCGGAGTGTCGATGATATTGATACGGTTGCCATTCCAATGACAGGTGGTAGCAGCCGAGGTGATGGTAATCCCACGTTCCTGTTCCTGCTCCATCCAGTCCATCGTAGCCGTGCCTTCGTAGGTTTCACCGATCTTGTAGTTCACCCCAGTGTAGAAGAGAATACGTTCGGTGGTGGTGGTCTTACCGGCGTCGATGTGCGCCATAATTCCGATATTTCTTGTTAAATCCAGAGGATACTGCCTTGGCATTGTCTGCTCCATATCCCGGCGGCAAAGATTTTTTCCACCGTACCCACGCTACCGCCGCGGCATGGGACTGTAAACAAATCAGTAAGGGTTAACTTACCAACGGAAATGTGCAAAAGCCTTGTTGGCTTCGGCCATCTTGTGGGTATCTTCACGCTTCTTAACAGCGTTACCGGCGTTATTGGAAGCATCCAAAATTTCACCGGCCAGACGTTCGCTCATGGTGCGTTCGCCTCTGTTTCTGGCATAGCTTACCAGCCAGCGGATTCCCAGGGTCTGACGTCTTTCGGGACGTACTTCCAGGGGAACCTGATAGGTTGCGCCGCCAACTCTGCGCGCCTTGACTTCCAGGGCAGGCATGATGTTATCCATGGCCTGGAGATACACTTCAAGGGCGTTCTTTCCGCTCTTTTCAGCAACGATCTCAAAAGCATCGTAAACGATCTTCTGGGCTACACCCTTCTTACCATCATACATGATGCCGTTGACGAGCTTGGTCACCTGAACGGAATTGTAGATAGGATCGGCAAGAACCTCTCTCTTGGGTACATTACCTCTTCTGGGCACTACTCTTCCCTCCTTCTTCAGGAATAAATTTAGGTACTCTGTCGGTGTCTTTCACACCAACCGTGTTTTGTGCCCGCAATATATATCAACGGGCATTTGTGCTCGGCTTACTTCTTGCCGGCCTTGGGTCTCTTCGCGCCGTACTTGCTGCGTCCCTGCTTACGGTTGGCAACGCCCTGGGTGTCAAGCTTACCTCTGATGATGTGATAACGTACACCAGGCATATCCTTAACACGGCCGCCGCGAATCATAACCACCGAGTGCTCCTGGAGATTGTGACCTTCTCCGGGGATGTAGCTGGTGACTTCCATGCCATTGGTCAGACGGACACGAGCGATCTTACGCATAGCGGAGTTCGGCTTCTTAGGGGTATCGGTCTTAACAACGGTGCAGACACCACGCTTCTGAGGCGAGCTGAGATTGGTCTGTTCCTTGCGAAGGGTGTTGAGGCCAACCTGCAGTGCGGGAGTCGTGGACTTATTGGTAACCGACTCTCTGCCTTTTCTCACAAGCTGATTAAAGGTGGGCATTTTGTTCCTCCTTTCCCGTTTTTTGATATATATTGCAGTCCTTTCGGATTACAACCTCATTCGTACACAACCACACAGGCGGCACCCACTTCGATTCCCGAAGCGCGGCCAAGTTCCCGCATGGTGTGTTCCTCGTCGGGGGTGATACCTGCTTCTTCTGCAAGCTCCTTCAGGGGCTCAACCACCCCTTCGTAGGCGTTGCAGGCCAGGTAGACGGCAGTGACTTTATGGTCACGAAATGCTTTCCGGGCTTCCTTCACCCCGACGGCGAAGTGCTTTCCTTCCAGTTTCATCGATCCTGTCCTCCTGCTTCTCCGCAGATACCGGTTCGCAGTCAAATGCCGGAGTTCCCGGCATTTGACCACTTTTACTATTATATCCTAAAATTTGCAATTTGTCAACGAAAACCGTTTCTCATTCTTCAGATTCATCAGATTGCACATCAAAATCATCGTCATCGAAGAGGCTTTCGGTAGTTTCTTCCAGAGCTTCGGCAATGACTTCCTCATCGCTTTCGAAGAAGTTGTCATCGCTTTCCACCTCTTCCCCACCCTCTACGGATGCGGGAGCGGTTTCTTCCTCTTCCTCGTGGGCGTAGCAGGCAAGACCGGAGCCGGCAGGGATCAGCTTACCGATGATAACGTTCTCCTTCAGACCGGTCAGCGGGTCGATCTTACCATGGATTGCCGCCTCGGTGAGAACACGAGTGGTTTCCTGGAAGGATGCGGCCGACAGGAAGGATTCGGTGGCAAGGGACGCTTTAGTAATACCCAAAAGAATGGGAGAATACTCAACCAGAGCGTAATCGTTGCCATTTTCGTCCTTTTCACCCGCATCAATCTTGGCCTGGAGGCCTTCGTTGATGGTGAGGATTTCGTTCTTATCCACAGAGGAACCGATCAGGAGTTCGGTGGAACCATTGTTTTCCACACGAACCTTGCGCATCATCTGGCGGATAATCACTTCGATGTGCTTGTCGTTGATGTCTACGCCCTGCTGGGAGTAGGCACGCTGGACTTCCTGAATGATGTAGTTCTGAACCGCTTCGGGACCGCGGGTACGCAGAACGTCCTGGGGTGCCAGAACACCTTCGGTAAGTTCGCGGCCCTTTTCAATGACGTCGCCTTCCTTGACCTTGATGCCGGCGGACAGGGGTACCTGATATACCCGGGTCTCGCCGCCCTCAGCGTCGGTGATGATGATGTCACGCAGGGTGGGCTTTTTGGTTTCCTTAACCTGGACGGTACCGCCGATTTCGGCAAGAACCGCAGTTCTCTTGGGCTTTCTGGCTTCGAACAGTTCTTCAACACGGGGAAGACCCTGGGTGATGTCCTGTACGTCGCTACCGGCAATACCACCGGTGTGGAAGGTTCTCATGGTGAGCTGGGTACCCGGTTCACCGATGGACTGTGCAGCAATGATACCAACCGCTTCGCCCATACCAATGGGATCACCGGTGGCCAGGTTGGCGCCGTAGCACTTGGCGCAAACGCCGACTTCACTGCGGCAGGTCAGGATGGAACGGGTCTTTACGCTGGTGATGCCCTTAGCGATGATGCGGTCGGCATCGTCGGAATCCATGAGCTTATCCTTGCTGACAAGAACCACGCCTTCGTTTTCGGGATCCATCAGATCATCCACCAGATAGCGGCCGATCAGACGGTTCTTGAAGGGTTCGATCACCGAACGGGCGTCGGCAATTTCGGTTACGGTGATACCGCTGTGGCATCCGCAATCGTCCTCGCGGACGATGACCGACTGGGATACGTCAACCAGACGACGGGTCAGGTAACCCGAGTCGGCGGTACGCAGAGCGGTGTCCGCCAGGCCCTTTCGGGCACCTCTGGAAGAAATGAAGTATTCCAGAACCGAGAGGCCTTCCCGGTAGTTGGATTTGATGGGGATTTCAATGGTCTGACCGGCGGTGTTGGCGATGTTACCGCGCATACCGGCCAGCTGACGCATCTGGTTCATGGAACCACGGGCGCCGGAATCCAGCATCATAACGATGGGGTTATACTTATCAAAGCCTTCACGCAGGGCGCTGGTAACCGCTTCGGTGGTCTTTTCCCATTCGATGATGGAAAGACGCTTGCGTTCGTCGGCAGTGATAAAGCCGCGCTTGTATTTGTTTTCGATGTTGATGACCTTCTTCTCGGTGGTTTCAACCAGTTCCTTCTTTCTTTCGGGAACCACAATGTCGGAAACCGAGAAGGTCAGAGCACCCTTGGTGGAGTACTTGAAGCCCAGGGCCTTGATGTTGTCCAGTACTTCGGCAGTGCGGGCAAAGCCAAAGGTGGAGATGCACTTACCGATAATCTTACCCAGCTTGCCCTTGTCGCAGGCGAAGGTAATTTCCAGATCCAGGAAGGTTTCGGGGTTGGTGCGGTCCACGTAGCCCAGATCCTGGGGAATCTTTTCGTTGAAGATGATCCGGCCCATGGTGCAGTCCACCAGGCGGGTGTAGGTAACCCCATTCAGTTCGCCGGTGCGGCGGACCTTGATGGGAGAATGAATACCAATGATACCGTTGTCGTAGGCCAGAACGGCTTCGTCAAAGCTGCCAAAGATCTTGCCGGTGCCTTCTTCGTCCCGGGTGATGGTCAGGTAGTAGGAACCGAGAACCATGTCCTGGGAGGGGACGGCCACAGGGCGTCCATCCGAGGGCTTGAGCAGGTTATTGGCAGAGAGCATGAGGAAGCGGGCTTCGGCCTGGGCTTCGGCGGAAAGAGGTACGTGTACGGCCATCTGGTCACCGTCGAAGTCGGCGTTGAAGGCGGTACAAACCAGGGGGTGCAGCTTCAGGGCGCGGCCTTCCACCAGCACCGGTTCAAAAGCCTGGATACCAAGGCGGTGGAGGGTAGGCGCACGGTTGAGCATAACCGGATGTTCCTTAATAACCTCTTCCAGAGCATCGTACACTTCGGTACGGCCCCGTTCCACCATCTTCTTGGCAGATTTGATATTGTTGGTGAGTCCATCGGCACCCAGCTTCTTGATGACGAAGGGCTTGAAGAGTTCCAGGGCCATTTCCTTGGGAAGACCGCACTGGTAGATCTTCAGTTCAGGACCCACGACGATAACCGAACGGCCGGAGTAGTCGACACGCTTACCCAGAAGGTTCTGACGGAAGCGGCCCTGCTTACCCTTGAGCATATCGGAGAGGGACTTGAGGGAACGGTTGTTGGGACCGGTGACCGGACGGCCGCGGCGGCCGTTGTCAAACAGGGCATCAACCGCTTCCTGGAGCATTCTCTTTTCGTTGCGCACGATGATATCGGGAGCACCCAGTTCGAGAAGTCTTCTCAGACGGTTGTTGCGGTTGATGACTCTGCGGTAGAGGTCATTCAGGTCACTGGTGGCGAAGCGTCCGCCGTCCAGCTGCACCATGGGGCGCAGTTCAGGCGGGATCACGGGAACGGTTTCCAGAACCATCCATTCGGGGCGGTTGCCCGAGGTACGGAAGGCTTCCACCGATTCCAGACGCTTGATCAGGCGCAGCTTCTTCTGCCCCTGGGCTTCGGCCAGGTCGTTTTTGATGGAGGCGGCAAGCTCTTCCAGGTCGATCTTGGCCAGGAGCTTGCGGATGGCTTCGGCGCCCATTTCGGCCTGGAAGTCATCTTCATACTTTTCGCGGAATTCCCGATAGTCCTTTTCGGTCAGGATCTGCTTTTCCATCAGCGGGGTGTCACCGGGATCGGTGACGATGTAGTTGGCAAAGTAGATAACCTTTTCCAGAACTCTGGGAGAAATGTCCAGTACCAGGCCGATACGGCAGGGGAAGCCCCTGCTGTACCAGATGTGGGCCACCGGACTTGCCAGCTCGATGTGGCCCATACGTTCACGGCGGACCTTCTTGCTGGTGACCTCAACGCCGCAGCGTTCGCAGATCTTGCCCTTATAGCGGATCTTCTTGTAGCGGCCGCAATGGCATTCCCAGTCTTTGCTGGGCCCGAAGATACGTTCACAGTAAAGGCCGTCCCGTTCGGGCTTGAGGGTACGATAGTTTATGGTTTCGGGCTTTTTTACCTCCCCATATGACCATTTACGGATCATATCAGGAGATGCAAGTCCAATTTTGATCATTTCAAATGTCTGCACTCTGTCTTTTCCCCCTGATTAAAACTCGCCGTCAAAATCTTCTTCCGGTTCAAATACGTAGTCGCCGTCCAAGGAAAATTCATCCTCGAAGCCGTCGGACTCTTCGGGTTCGCCATCTTCGTTTTCAATGCCGTAGCCCGAATCACCCAGCTCGTCGTCCTGCGGAGTGACGTACTCCGTATCGGCGACGAAGCCTTCTTCTTCCTCTTCCTTGAGTTCGATCTCGTTCATATCCTTGTCGAGGACACGGATGTCCAGGGCCAGGGACTGGAGTTCCTTGACCAGAACCTTGAAGGATTCGGGAATACCCGGACGAGGTACGTTCTGTCCCTTGACAATGGCTTCGTAGGTCTTGACACGGCCCACGATATCGTCGGACTTGACGGTGAGGATTTCGAGAAGCGTATAAGCAGCGCCGTAAGCTTCCAGAGCCCAAACTTCCATTTCACCGAAACGCTGACCGCCGAACTGAGCTTTACCGCCCAGAGGCTGCTGGGTGACCAGGGAGTAGGGACCGGTGGAGCGGGCGTGGATCTTGTCATCTACCAGATGCAAGAGCTTGAGGTAGTACATGTAGCCTACCGTGACCTCGTTGTCGAAGGGGAGGCCGGTACGGCCGTCGTAAAGCTTGGTCTTGCCGTTGGTTTGCATGCCGGCCAGACGCAGGGTTTCTTCAATTTCTTCTTCCTTGGCGCCGTCAAATACCGGGGTGGCGATCTTCCATCCCAGTGCCTTTGCGGCACGGCCCAGATGCACTTCCAGTACCTGACCGATGTTCATTCGGGAAGGTACGCCAAGGGGGTTCAGTACGATATCCAGCGGAGTACCGTCGGGCAGGAAGGGCATATCCTCCTGGGGCAGGATGCGGGATACAACACCCTTGTTACCATGGCGGCCGGCCATCTTGTCGCCCACAGAGATCTTTCTCTTCTGGGCAATGTAGACACGCACGATCATGTTGACGCCGGGGTTGACTTCATCGCCGTTTTCACGGGTGAAGGTCTTCACGTCCACAACGATACCGCTTTCGCCATGGGGCACCCGCAGGGAGGTGTCCCGGACTTCTCTGGCCTTTTCACCAAAGATGGCCCGCAGGAGGCGTTCTTCGGCGGTGAGTTCGGTTTCACCCTTGGGGGTAACCTTACCAACCAGAATGTCACCGGCGTGTACTTCGGCACCGATGCGGATGATACCACGTTCATCCAATTCCCTCAGAGCATCCTCACCCATGTTGGGGATATCCCGGGTGATGTCTTCAGGCCCAAGCTTGGTGTCTCTCGATTCGGTTTCGTATTCCTCGATGTGGATGGAGGTGAATACGTCGTCCCGTACCAGACGTTCGTTCAGGAGAACGGCGTCTTCGTAGTTGTAGCCTTCCCAGGTCATGAAGCCGATGAGCATATTGCGGCCCAGGGAGATTTCGCCATTGTCGGTGGAAGGACCGTCGGCAATGACTTCCCCACGGGAGACCCGCTGTCCGGCGACCACGATGGGACGCTGGTTGATGCAGGTGCCCTGGTTGGAACGAAGGAATTTGATCAGCTCATGGCTCTTGGTGCCCAGAGCAGGATCGTCATAAAGGATCTGAATTTCATCGGCGGTGGATTTCACCACGATGCCGTCCCCTTCTGCCAGAACGCAGACGCCGGAGTCCACGGCGGCCTTGTGTTCCATGCCGGTGCCAACCACCGGGGCTTCGGGACGAAGAAGGGGTACTGCCTGACGCTGCATGTTCGCGCCCATCAGAGCACGGTTTGCGTCGTCGTTTTCCACGAAGGGGATCATGGCGGTTGCGATGGAGATCATCATCTTGGGAGATACATCCATCAGGTCAACCCGGCTACGGTCGACCACCACGATTTCATCACGATAACGGCAGGTGATACGATCGTTGATCAGGCGATGCTGGTCGTCCATGGGCTCGTTGGCCATGGCAACGTAGAAGCCGTCTTCCTGGTCAGCGGTGAAATATTCGCATTCGGAGGAGACCACACCGGTTTCCTTGTCAACCCGGCAGTAGGGGGCTTCGATAAAGCCGAAGTCGTTGATCTTGGCGAAGGAAGCCAAATAGGAGATCAGACCGATGTTGGGACCTTCCGGAGTCTCGATGGGGCACATACGGCCGTAGTGGCTGTGGTGTACGTCACGGACTTCGAAGTTTGCACGGTCACGGGTCAGACCGCCGGGGCCCAGGGCCGAAAGACGACGCTTGTGGGTCAGCTCGGCCAGGGGGTTGGTCTGGTCCATAAACTGGGACAGAGGCGAGGAACCGAAGAATTCCTTGATGGCGGCGGTGATGGGCCGCACGTTGATCAGAGACTGAGGGGTGACCACGTCCAGATCCTGGATGGACATTCTTTCCTTGATGACCCGTTCCATACGGGAGAAACCGATACGGAACTGGTTCTGGAGAAGTTCACCAACGCTTCTGAGGCGCTTGTTGCCCAGGTGGTCGGTATCATCGGGGGTACCGATGTCGTAAGCAAGGCAGTTGAGGTAGTTGATGGAGGCCAGAATATCGTCGGCAATGATGCTCTTGGGGATCAGGTCATTGCGGGCTTCTTCCAGGCGTTCCTTCAGGGCTTCCACGTCGTCGCCGCATTCCCGCAGGATGGTTTCGAGAACAGGGAAGTAAACCTTTTCGGTGAAGCCGATTTCCTTGGGATCAAAGGGAACGAAACCCTTCATGTCCACCATGTTGTTGGTGAAGACCACCACGTCGTGGCCGTCCACGTTCAGGACGACACGGGCAACGCCCCGGGCTTCCAGGAAGTCAGCCTTTTCGCGGGTGAGAACTTCGCCGGGTTCGGCGATGATTTCGCCGGTCATGGGATCCACAACAGGCAGGGCCAGGGTGCGGCCGGCGATACGGGGACCGATGGCCAGCTTCTTGTTGTACTTGAAGCGGCCCACGCGGGAAATGTCGTAGCGCTTCGGATCAAAGAAGAGGCTGTCAAGCAGGCTTCTGGCGCTTTCCACCGTGGGGGGCTCACCGGGACGCAGGCGGCGGTAGATTTCTACCAGAGCTTCGCCTTCGGTTTTGGCGGTATCCTTTTCCAGGGTGGCGATCATGCGCTCGTCTTCACCATAAAGTTCCCGGATCTGGGCATCGGTCTTCACGCCCAGGGTACGGATCAGGCTGGTGACCAGGAGCTTGCGGTTCTTGTCGATACGAACGTAGAAGAGGTTATTGGCGTCGGTTTCGTATTCCAGCCAGGCGCCGCGGTTGGGAATGATGGTGGAGGTGTAGATATACTTATCGGTCTTGTCGGCCTTGGCAGTGAAATAGATGCCAGGGGAACGGACCAGCTGGGAGATGATAACACGTTCGGCACCGTTGATGACAAAGGTACCGTTATCGGTCATGACAGGCAGGTCGCCAACAAACAGCTCCTGCTCCTTGATTTCTTCGGTATTGCGGTTGCGAAGACGAACCTTTACCTTGATGGGAGCCGCATAGGTGGCGTCCCGTTCCTTGCATTCCTTCACCGAATACTTGGGCTTATCGTTCATAGAATAGTCAATGAACGTCAGCTCGATGGTATTCGTGTAGTCGGTAATGGCGGCGACGTCACGGAAGACTTCCCGCAGGCCCTCTTCCAGGAACCATTTGTAGGAATTCTTCTGCACTTCGATGAGGTTGGGCATCGTCAAAAATTCGCCCACCTTGGAATAGCTCTTACGGACGGTATTGCCGTACCGTACATCCTTTACCATGTTCTTTCCCTCCAGTTTCATCGTTTAGCGGTGTAAATGATACGCTCGGGTGCGTGTATTGTTTATTGGTTTGTACCCCTTGCGTTTCCCTCTCTTTTCTGTTACACTCTATACGAGCCAGTCACGAGGCACAGTTACGCAGTATGATACAGTATAATATAATACCACCTTTTGTCATCCCTGTCAAGTCTTGTCAGGGATGTTTTTTACTTTATTTTCACCAAAATTTCCCCGTCTCTCCCCTGCTCCATTGTCATCCCCGGTTGGAATTGGCAATTGTAAATTTCTCAGGCATCTGCTATAATAAAATACCAACCGAATTTCACATACAAGGAGAACGAATATATGCCAAGTCCCATCAACCGTCCCGTCATGACCTGTTCCTATGCCAACGCCGCCACCCTGGCCCAGCACGTGGCCGGCGGCGTGGTCACCAATGCGGAGGAAGCCTACCGCTTTGTCTACCTTTATGGTCCTGCCGCGGTGGGCAAAACCACCCTGCTTTCCGAGATTGAGCGCAAAATCGGCCTGGTCTCCCCCGAAAAAAAGGTGAAGCGTTTTTCTCTTTATGATTTCACCTCCAGCCTGCTGGACGCCATGAAAGCCGGCTCGATTGACGCCTTCCGGGCGGAATTAACCGGGTGCTGTGACGTTTTGTTGTTGGATGATCTGCATTTTCTGGAAGGAAAGCCTGCCACCCAGGAAGAACTGGCCCGTACTCTGGATGCCCTGCTTGCCGCCGGAAAGCGGGTGGTATTGGCTGGCGAAAAGCCCCTCTATGCCTACACCGCCCTGGATGCCCACATGACTTCCCGGATTGCCGCCTCCACCATGGTGGCCATGGAATACCCCGACTTTGATACCCTGGCAGGCCTTGCCAAAAGCCAGCTTCTTGACATGGGGATCCCCTTCGACCCGGCAGTTCCCGAACGAATTGCCGAGGTCACCGGCAACCTGGCCGCATTGCAGGGTGCCATGAACCAGATCCGGGTACAGGAGGTTTTCCACTTCGTCCCCCTGACAAAGAACAACATCGACTCCATCCTGGCAGGAAGAACCGAATAAATAAAAAAACAGCACACGCCCAAGCCCCCTGTGTAAGGGGCTGCAAGGATGTGTGCTTTTTTCTGTTCTTTCCTATTCTGTTTTTGCCTTTTCCCGGCATTTTTGACAGGTGCCGTACAGGACGGTATTTCCTGCAGAAAGGGCGAAGCCGTGCTCTTTGGCAAAATGCTCCTCCATTTCCCCCATGAAATCGCAGTCGGCGCAAACAGTCTGGCCACAGCGCTCGCACTTCAGATGGAAATGTCCCTCCCCATGGTGGTGATCCCCCAGGTAACGGTAGGCGGCGCCCTCCCCGTCCTGGGCAGCAATGCGTTCCAGAATGCCCTCCTCGGCCATGGCCGCAAGCAGGCGGTAAACCGATGGCTCGCTCAATTCCAGACTGGGTTCCCGAATAATGTCCCGGGCAGTAAAACAGGTGTGGGGGTGGGCGGCAAAAAAGTCCCCCAGAGCACGTCTCGATTTGGTCTGATAGCGTTTTACGGGCATAGGCCTCCCCCTTTCCTTTGTTTCTCCCATCTTACCACAAAATCCATCGGGATGCAATGCCATCCTTGAAAAATTCCCGCTTTTGTGCTACAATAACTTCAAACAAACCCATTAGGAGGATCCACCTATGATCACCCACAAGGAACGCAAAAAATGTCGCATTGGTCTATTTGGTGTAGCACACCATCCTTACTGGGCTCAATTCCCGGGGCTTTACGAATCGCTTTCGGGCTTTCATACCGACCTGGTCAAGCTGTTCGACCGGGACAATACCGAGCTATTGGACCTGGGCATTCTGGATGACCCCAAAAAGGCCCTGGAGGGTGCCATCGCCTTCAACGCCTTCGATTGCGACCTGATCGTTTGCAACATGGTGACCTACGCCACCTCCTCGGTATTTGCCCCCATTTTGCGGGAAGCCAAGGCTCCCATGATTCTCACCGCCCTGCAGCCCCGGGCTGCCATGGATTACCCCAGGGCCAATACCTTCATGCAGCTTGAAAACGATAGCATCTGCTCGGTTCCCGAGTTTTTCGGCGCCGCCGAGCGGCTCAACCGCAAGATATACGATGTGGTCATCGGAACTCTCTATAACGACGCCGATGCTCTTCGGGAGATTGACGAATGGATCGCCGCCGCCATGGCATTACGTGCTCTGAAGGGGGCCCGGGTTGGCCTCATGGGCCACGTTCTCAACGCCATGTACGACATGCACTCCGATCCCACCGCCATTTACTCCGCCTTTGGGGTACACGTCCCCCTTCTGGAGGTGGACGAGTTGATCGAGGAATACCACAAGGTAACTCCAGAGGAAATCGAGTCGAAAAAGGCCCTGATCCTCCGGGAATTTGACACCCCCGATCCCAAGAGCGACCCCCTGACCACCCGACTCACCGATACCGACCTCCAAAACGCCGCCCACGCCAGCTGTGCCCTGGATCGGTTCGTGGTTACTCATGATCTGGACGGCCTTGCCTACTTCTATTCCGGCAGCGAAGATACCCTGCATCGACTGGTCACCAGCTCGCTGATCGTGGGCAACTCCCTGCTGATTGCCCAGGGAATCCCCATGTGCGGCGAATTTGACATCAAGACCTGCCTGGCCATGCTTCTGATGGACGCCATCGGCGCCGGCGGAAGCTTTGCAGAGATCCACCCCTTCGACTTTGCCTGCGACCAGATTCTGGTGGGTCACGATGGCCCCCACCATGTGGAAATCGCCGACGGCAAGCCGGTGCTTCGCAGCCTGAAGGCCTACCACGGCAAATCCGGCAAGGGCGCCTCGGTGGAATTCAAGCTGAAGGAAGGCCCCATCACCATGCTCAGCATCAACCACACCGCCGACGGTTCCTTCCGCTTCGTGCTGGGTGAAGGCATCTCCAATGCAGGGCCCATCCCCCCCACCGGCAACACCAATACCCGGGCTTCCTTTGCCCCCGACACCAAGACCTTCATCAAAAAATGGTGCATGGCGGCCCCCACCCACCATTTCGCCCTGGGTATCGGCCACACCGCCGGCATCCTGGCCAAGGTGGCAAAGGTGTTGGATGTGGCATGCACGGTGGTGGAGTGATTGCTCCCCATTGACAGTTGATCATGATATCGTTTTGCGCCCCCTTTGGGGCGCAATTTTTATTTCGGCGGGTACCAGCACATAGGTATTCATGATATCGGAAAGATGTGCACAGCAGGAGTCTCCCATTCTATGACAGAGAGGGTGCCGGATTGCAGATGGTTGGTTATAGACGGCCAATGGCCGCCCCTACGGTATTCATTTAGGATTTTCCAAACAAAAAACCTCCCGAAAAATCGGGAGGTTTTTATGTAGCGTTTACTTAGAGGCTCTTCTTCTTACCCACGATCAGGGTAGCGATGAAAGCCATGGCGGAAACACCCAGAACGGTCATCCACAGGGCAGTCATGCTGTTGTCGCCGGTGTCGGGAACATCGTTATCTTCCTTTTCGGTTTCCACAGGAGCCGATTCGGATTCTACGGGAGTAGTATCACTTTCGGATTCCACAGGAGTAGTATCAGTTTCGGATTCCACAGGAGTGGTATCGGTTTCAGATTCCACAGGGGTAGTATCGGTTTCAGATTCCACAGGGGTAGTATCGGTTTCAGATTCCACAGGGGTAGTATCGGTTTCAGATTCCACAGGAGTGGTATCGGTTTCAGATTCTACAGGAGTGGTATCGGTTTCGGATTCTACAGGAGTGGTATCGGTTTCAGATTCTACAGGAGTGGTTCCAGACTCAATTTCTTCGTCGGCAGGAGGTTCTTCGGTGGGGTTATCGTTGCAAATCGGGCACCATCCACGGTAACCAATTTCTAAAAAACGGTAATGACCATACCAATGGCCATTTTCATGCTTGAAAACATGCCAGTTGCCGAAGAAACCATCTACTTCACCTTCGGTTTCACCATCTCTGGCAGCACCCCAAAATTCAAACCAGTTGTCATACTCCGTAGCGCCAGCAGCAAAGGCAGCTACAGAGAACATACCAACGAGAACGCTGATAATAACCAGCATTGCAAAAAGCTTTTTCATTGTTAAAATTCCTCCTCGTAAATTAACTTACGAAACAGTATTTTTCTTTCAGCGGGCTTGCCGAATGCCGCTGACCTCTTTCGGAAAAGATTCCGGAACGGTTCTGATGCAAACCCTAACAGGCACGTGGAAACACGTACCCATATTCGTGTCCCCATTATATCAAAACCCCCTTAAAAAAACAAGGGGGTTTTGGCAAAATTAGTTCCAATTTTTTAAGTTTTCTTGGTATTTTCTTGTGAATCCTTTTCATTCACCATATTGCGTTCAGCCCATGATAAAAGGCGTTTGCAGTTTTCTTCCTCCTCCCCCCAATCGAAGGAGAAGATCGTATGGGCACCATGGAGGATCAGTTCGGTATCCTCCTTGCCGGGAAGGACCTGTGCCACGTCCCTCTTTTCCACCGAAAGGGTCACACATTCCCTCCCCTTTCGAAATACCATTGTCAGGCGTTCGGGAAAGAAGTACACCATGGCATTTTTATGAAGGCCGTCTGCTCCCCGGACCAGGGCCGGGGCTTTATAGCCATAGGCAGGGGCATCCTTTTCGTACCGATCCAGGGCGGCGGCAAACCGGAGTCCATGGAAAAAGAGGACGAGGTAGCCGCCAAGCATCACCAGAGCCCCCAGGATCAGGGCAATCCAAAAGTCCCCCTCCCCCGCCGTCATGAAGGTGACGGCGTAGGTCAGGATCATGACCAACGACCCGCCGGCGGCGGCAAGGATTAAGTTATTCTTCGGATCCGGCATAGGCTTACAGCATGTCGGCAACTTCCAGCACCAGACGCTCGCTCTTTTCCCAGCCAAGGCAGGGATCGGTGATGGATTTGCCATAAATTCCGCCGTCCACCGACTGGGCGCCGTCTTCGATGTAGCTTTCTACCATGAAGCCCTTCACAAGCTTCTTCACGTCGGGATTCCACTTGCAGCTCTGGAGCACGTCCTTGATGATGCGGGGCTGTTCCAGGGGCTTTTTATCGGAGTTGGCGTGGTTGGTATCGATGATGACACCGGGATTCTGCAGATGGCTTTCGGCATACATGTCGTGGAGCCGGAGGAGTTCTTCGTAGTGGTAGTTGGGGATGGATTGACCGTGCTTATTGGTGTAGCCCCGGAGGATGGCGTGGGTCAGGGGGTTGCCCATGGAGCGGGCTTCCCAACCACGGTAGATGAAGGTGTGGGAATGCTGAGCGGTGTAGATGGCATTCATCATCACCGAGTAGTCGCCGCTGGTGGGGTTTTTCATGCCAACCGGCACTTCGATGCCGCTGGCGGTAAGCCGATGCTGCTGGTCCTCCACCGAGCGGGCACCCACTGCCACATAGCCCAAAAGGTCATCCAGGTACTTGTAGTTTTCGGGGTAGAGCATTTCGTCGGCGCAGACAAAGCCCAACTCCTTCACGGCGCGCATGTGTATACCTCGGGTGGCGATGATGCCCTTGAACATATCGGGCTTTTCATTGGGATTGGGTTGATGGAGAAGGCCCTTGTAACCGGCACCCTTGGTGCGGGGTTTATTGGTGTAGATGCGGGGAACGATGATGATCTTGTCCGCCACCTTTTCCTGCAGGGTACGAAGGCGGGAAATGTAGTCCAAAACGCTGTCTTCTTTGTCGGCGGAACAGGGACCAATCACCATGATGAGCTTATCGCTTTCGCCGGTGAAGACCTTGTTGATAGCCAGACGGCCGGCTTCCACGGTATTGGACATTTCGCCGGTGAGGGGGTACATTTCCTTAACCTCCATAGGGATGGCAAGCTTGCGTTCAAATAGCATATTCATAGGGCAGGATTCTCCTTGGTTTATTTATCGAAGTAGGCACGGCGGGCGGTGGACAAGCGCATTTTTTCCTTGAGTCCTTCCTCGTCGTTTTGTTCCATCAGGGTTCGGATTTCGGCAAGTTCCTTCATGAAAAGGTCCATTTGTTCCAAAAGAACCGGTTTGTTCAGGAGGAAGAGCTCGCTCCACATATTTTCGTTGATGCGGGCGATTCGGGTCAAATCCCGGAAGGAGTCGCCGGTGTAGGCGGCAAGCTCCCGGTAATCATTGCAGGTCATCAAGGACACGGCAATCACGTGGGTCAGCTGGGACACAAAACCGATGACCCGGTCGTGTTCTTCCGGCGAAAGCACCGAAATGCGCCGGAAACCCAGAAAACGACCAAGCCGCTTGCACCATTCGATGGCCTCCTGGGTATTTTTTTCGGTGGGAGTGACGATGTAGTTGGCATCCCGAAAGATGCGGTCGTCGCTGTGTTCCACACCGTAGACCTCCCGCCCTGCCATGGGGTGGGCAGCAATGAATTCCACGTCGGGTCGAAGCATGGTCTGGATGTCGTAAACCACACAGCTTTTCACGCCGGTGACGTCGGTAAGAATAGTCCCCGGGTGGAAATAGCTCTGGTATTTTTCGATCCATTCCTTAAAAACCCCGGGATAGAGGGAGAAGATCACCACATCCGCCGATTCCACCGCTTCCTTGGTGACTTCGGTATAGCCCCGGTCGATGATGCCGTGCTCGGTGGCATAGGCAATGCCCTCGGGGCGTACGTCAATGGCTTCCACCGTGAAGCCAAGCCGCTTCAGGGCTTGGGCGTAGCTGCCGCCCATAAGGCCAAGACCAACGATGAGGATCTTATGATTGAGATTCCATTCCATATTCTTCTACCTCCAGGGAAATCGATTTGAGTACCGAAAAATACTCGGGATAGCTTTTGCGTACCGCCTCGGCACCCTCCACCTCCCCGCCGGTAACCGACAGGGGAAGCGACATGGCCATGACGATGCGGTGGTCGTTGTGCCCATCCACCGGGATGGTGGGAGCTTGGAGCCGGTCGGGGTGTACCGTAACTTCGTTATCGGTCACAGTTACCCGAATGCCGAATTTTTGGAGTTCGGCTTCCATGGCCTCTGCCCGGTCGCATTCCTTGATGCGAAGGCGACGGGTATTGATGAAATGGGCACCATGCTTCATGGCGGCAACCGCCATCAAAACCGGTCCCAGATCGGGACAATTTGCCAGGTCGATTTCGGCAAAGCCCTGTTGCAGGGCTTTCAGGTGTGACACACAGACCTTGTCTCCCTGCAGGCTATCAGGCCGCAGGTTGGTAACCTCCACCTCCCCGCCGATGGCCGAAAAGGCATGGAGGAAGGCGGCATTGGACCAATCCCCCTCCACCCGAAGGGAACGAGGTTGGTATGTCTGGTTCCCCGGAATATACAGGGTGGTTTCGTCGGTCCAGTCGGCCGAAATTCCAAAATCATGCAGGGCCGAAAGGGTCAGATCGATATAGCTTCGGCTCTCCACAGGAGGCAGCAGATGCAGGGTCCCCCCCTCCGGCAGGGTGGGCAGGGCAAAAAGGAGCCCCGAAATAAACTGGCTGCTCACGTCCCCCCGGATGGTGATTTCCCCACCCTTAAGGGTTCCCGACAGGAATATCCTACCATCCCGACGGGTCATGGTGATATTTTGCTTTTCAAAAAGTGTTTCATATACATCCAAGGGGCGTTCCATCAACCGTTTACTGCCGGTAAAGGTGGTTTCCCCCGGAGAAAGCAGAGTAATAGGAAGGAAAAAGCGCAGGGTGGAGCCACATTCCCGGCAGGGCAGGATGCCCGGGGTCATGGTTTTGGGGTCCCTGCCCACCACGGTGGCGGTATCCCCCTCCAGAGTGGCTTCGCACCCCAGGGCCCGCAGGCAATCCAGGGTAGCCAGCACGTCCTCATTTTCCCCCATACCGGTGATCACGCTTTTTCCCGGAGCCATGCCGGCGGCGATCAGAAGCCGGTGGCTCATGCTCTTGGATGCCGGGGCCGGGGCGGTTCCCCTTGCCCTGGCGGGGGCAAATCGCATTCTCATTTTGCTTCCCCTTCCACAAGGTACCGAACCCCTTCCAAATAGCCATCCAGCCCGTGACCCGAAATGGTCTTGACGCAGGCGGCACGGAGATAGCTGATCTGGCGGAAATCCTCTCTTTTGGAAACGTCCGAAATATGAACCTCCACCGTGGGGATTCCCACCGCCTTCAGGGCGTCCAGCAGGGCAATGGAGGTGTGTGTGTAGGCGCCGGGGTTGATGACAATACCGTCCACCACCTTGTAGGCTTCCTGGATCCAATCCACCAGAACACCCTCGTGGTTCGATTGCCGTACCTCCAGGTCAATATTCAGTTCCCGACCCAGGGCTTCCAGCTTGTCACACAGGGTCTGATAGCTTTCGGCACCGTAAATACCAGGTTCCCGGATGCCGAGCATGTTGATGTTGGGGCCGTTCAAAACAAGAATTTTCATATCTGAAACCTCATAAATTGCAGAATGGATGTCACAGCCGCTTCGGGGGAGACAGGCTCCTTCACGTGGTGATCGGCGGCGGCTTGATAGATGGGAAGGCGAATTTGATACATGGCC
This sequence comes from Oscillospiraceae bacterium, assembly GCA_015068345.1. Lineage (GTDB taxonomy): Bacteria > Bacillota > Clostridia > Oscillospirales > QAMX01 > RUG11797. The sequence goes on along the minus strand of SVKS01000045.1, from coordinate 149 downwards.
TTCAGCTTTTCCTCCGAATCCGAAAGGGGGCGGTCGTCGGTGGGCGTCAGTGAAGCAAGCCCCCGGTCCAGGAAAAAGAGGACTCCGTTTTGCTTCAGATGCGCCACGTTTTCGGGACGGAGCACTGCACCGCCGCCGGTGGCGATGAT
>SVKS01000044.1 GCA_015068345.1 Oscillospiraceae bacterium | reverse complement strand
AAAATGTGTGTAGGACAATATGCTTACCTCCGTGTACGTGTTTGTGTGGTAACTACATTTTACACCTTGGTTTGCATATTGTCTCTATTTTTTGGGGGGGTGTTGCACTTCAAATTATAACCTACCCCTCTCCCTCTGGTGGAGGTGGCACGGTTTTCCTCTCCCGGTAGAACCGGGTACACCAAGCACCAAAAATGCCCTGTGCGAAGCTTCGCACAGGGCATCTGTATTTTCATCTTACTCGGCCTTCTTGGCAAAGCGGATGACGTTCCAGGAGTGGGGGGGCAGTTCGGTGTTGGCGACACAGCCGTCCATGGCGGGCAGGGGCAGGATCATGGGCAGAACGTTCCAGGGTTCGTCGGCGGTGTTGGTGACCTTCATGTGGGCGCCGGTGATGATGTGGTGGTCCACGGGAACGAAGCCTTCGAAGTCCCGCAGGTCAACCTTCATTTCCACTTCCTCGGTGAGGTTGCGGTTGACGGCGAAGACGGTGAACTCTTCCTTTTCCTCGTTGTAAACCCCCACGGTTTCCACGTAGCCGGCTTCGCCGTAGGTGCTTTCGTAGGTGGGGCAATCGAGAGCGGGAGCCATAACGGTGCCGCGGCCATACATGGAAGCATCCATGAAGGGGAAGAAGATGGTCTGCATCCAGGCGCGGCCACCGGTTTCGGTCATGATGGGGGCGATGACGTTGACAAGCTGGGCCAGGCAAGCCATCTTCACCCGGTCGGCGTGCTTGAGCAGGGTGATCAGCAGGCAGCCCACCACCAGAGCATCCTCCAGGGTGTAAACGTCCTCCAGCTGGGGAGGAGCAATGGTCCAGGGTTCGATCTTCTTATCCTGGTCGTTGGAGTGGAACCACACGTTCCATTCGTCAAAGGAGAGCATCATGGTCTTGTCGGAGCGCTTGATGGCCTTCACGTAGTCGCAGATGGCAATGACCGACTGGATGAATTTATCCATATCCAGGGAGCAGGCCAGGAAGTTCTGGGTGTTATTGTCCCGGTTGCCGTAATAGGAGTGCAGGGAGAGGAAGTCCACGTATTCATAGGTATGTTCCAAAACGGTGGCTTCCCACTTGCCGAAGGTGGGCATGGAGGAATTGGAGGAGCCGCAGGCCACCAGCTCGATGGAGGGGTCCACCCACTTCATCAGCTTGGCCGCTTCGGCGGCGACCCGGCCATATTCCTCGGCGGTTTTGGCGCACATCTGCCAGGGGCCGTCCATTTCGTTGCCCAGGCACCAGGTTTTGATATTGAAGGGTTCCTTGAAGCCGTTTTTGATGCGGCGGTCGCTCTGGAAGGTACCTTCTTTGAAATTGCAGTATTCCACAAGCTCACGGGCTTCCTGGGGACCACGGGTGCCCAGGTTGACCGCCATCATCACCTCGGTATCGGCACGCTTGGCCCATTCCTGGAACTCGTCAATGCCGACCTCGTTGGTTTCGATGGTGCGCCAGGCAAGCTCGGCACGGCGGGGACGGTCTTCCTTGGGGCCGGTGCCGTCTTCCCAGTTGTAGCCCGAAACAAAGTTGCCGCCGGGGTAGCGCACGATGGGAACACCCAGCTTCTGCACCAGCTGAATCACGTCGCGGCGGAAGCCCATGTCGTCGGCAGCCGGGTGGCCCGGTTCATAAATACCGCCGTAAACGGCACGACCCAGATGTTCAATGAAGGAACCATAGATTCTGGGGTCTACCTTCCCGATGGGAAAGCTCTTGGAAAAGGCAAGTTTTGCTTTCATGTCAGTATCTCCTATACGTATATATTTTATTTGGTTTCACGGTAGTAAAGTCCCCGGGTACGTTCCACACGGGGCGGGAAGCCCCCCAGGTATTTGCGGTAGATTTTTTCGGCCTCCGCCGCCGTCTCAAAGGTGAAGGAGAGGACAGCGTAATCGATACCACCCGGCTCCTTGTCCCCCACGTAAAGGGGCAGGGTATTGTAGAGGGTGGAATAGCGGCGTCCGTCGCAGGAAACAGGGAATTCCGCACCGATGCGGTCGGTGAGGGTGGTCTGTCCCTGGCACTTGCCGCACCCCTTGGGTCCCTTGCCGGGGCAGGCCCGAAGCCGCATCAAGGGGAGTCTGCCGTAACCCATGATGCCCCTGGGGATGGTGCCCCCCAGTTTTTCGATGTCCCGGGCAGAAAGTTCGAAGGAGATCACCCCATCCACCAGACCCAGGCGTTGGTATTCCGCAAGAGCAAGGGAGTTATAGATATTCAGCCCCGCACCCCCATGGATGCGGAAGCCCGCCGCCTTGGCGGCGTGAAGCATACCGATGTTCCAAACCTCCACGTCACCGACCCCAAGGCCCTTGAGTTTTTCCAGGATGGCGGTCAGGCGGGCCGAATCGGCCTCGAAATTCACCTCCGGCAGGGTGGCAATCAGCCGGTCGCCGTATTTTTCCACCAGTTCCGGAGTCAAAAGCTCTCCGGGCAGGAGGATTTTTTCGGCTTCTTCGTCAAAATCCAGTTGTTCGGGATGCATAGCCCGAAGCCAGATGCCCTGTCTTTTGTGGCTCACCCGTTGGGGCAATTTTACCGGAGCAGGATCAAAATCCCAGGGCTCCACCCGCCGCCTGAGGGCCGAAAGCCCCTCCAAGGCAGCCCTGCGCAGGGCATTTTGGGCAGACGGGGGAAGCATGAGTCCCGCTTCGTTATGATAGATCAGTTCCGAAAGGAAATAGGGGGTTCCGCCGGTTTTGGAGAGGTTTTTCCGCACCACCTCTTCCGACGTAGGCGCATCCCGGGGTACGATGGGTTCATCCCCCTCCACCGTGACGGTGTTGACCCCATCCGACAGGGTCAAGGTGGACTGCTTGCCCTTTTCCAGGGCCAGAACCGCCTTCAACGGCACCTTTTGGAAAACGTTTCGCACAATATTGCCGGTTTCCCGTTCGGCGGAGGCGGCATTCAATGCGTCCTCCTTGGTTCGGATGCCAAACATGTGCTGACCGATATTGTCGGTGAAATACCCGTCGGTGAAGCCCGAACGGGAAAAGATGGCCTGGAGCTGGTCCATATTGGGCTTGCGCCCCGCCAGAGCCTCCCGGCAGGCGTGCACCACAGCCGCCACGTACTCGGGTCCCTTCATGCGGCCTTCGATCTTGAAGGAAGCCACTCCGGCCTCCTGGAGCTCCGCCATGTGTTCGATATGGGACATATCCTTCAGAGAAAGGACGTAATTGCGTCCCCGGCACTTGAAATCCAGCCGGCAGGGCCCGGCACAGAGTCCCCGGTTGCCGCTGCGGCCTCCAATGATGCCCGAAAGGTAGCATCCGCCCGACAGGCTGACACACAGAGCCCCATGTAAAAACACCTCAAGCTCCAGATCGTCGGGAATCTTGGAACGAATGGATTTGATTTCCGCAAGCGACAGCTCCCGGGCCAGAACCACCCGCCGGAACCCCAATTCATAGGCCGCCAGGGCTCCTTCCGCATTATGAATGGCCATCTGGGTGGAGGCGTGCAGGGGAAGCGCGGGACAATGGGTCCGGAACAGGGCCGCCACCCCAAGATCCTGCACAATCACCGCATCCACGCCGCTCCCGGCGATTTTTTCCATTTCTGCTTCGGCGGCAGCAATCTCCCCATCGGAAATGAGGGCATTGAAGGTGACATGCACCTTCACCCCCGCATGGTGGCATTCCTCCACCACCGCCCGGAGATCCTCTCCGGTAAAGTTTTCGGCATTGCGCCGGGCGTTGAAGGCCTGGGTTCCCAGGTACACCGCATCCGCCCCGGCCCGAAGCGCCGCTGTCAGTTGTTCGCGGCCCCCCACCGGAGCCAGAATTTCCACCATGGAGAGATCCCCCTTTCGTTTTGTTTTTCCTTATTATTGTACCGCAGGTCAGGTCGGAATGCAAGACAATTTTCGGTCATAAAAACCGGGACGCATTGCGTCCCGGTATCGGTCTCATATCTGTTATTTGGTTACACCCCAGATATCCTCCACAAAATCGCCGCCCCGGCAGAATCTCAGGTAATTCAGGGCGTGCTTTTGGGCGGTGGGTTCCCAGGTGGCGTTGTAAACCGGATCGTGGTAGCCTTCCACACAAATGTTGCCTTCGTAGCCGGCGTGATGGAGAATGGAGAAGACGTCCCGCCAGTTCAGGTCACCAAAGCCCGGGGTACGCTGGGGCGCGAAGTCCACCGCACCGTAAATGCCGTAACGGCGCACCGCATCCATATCCACCGAGGCGTCCTTGCCATGGAGATGGATAATCTTGGGTGCCCATTCCTTCAGCTGGGGCAGGGGATCGATCAACTGAACCTGCTGATGGCCCGGTTCCCATTCCAGACCCCATGCTTCCGAGGGTACGGCATCAAACATCATTTCCCAGCACTTGGGGTTAAAGCCGATGTTGCAGGTGTTGTTCTGCCAGGTGCCGCCCATGGCGCAGTTTTCCACCGCAATGCGCACACCCTTGTCCTCCGCCCGGCGGCAGAGTTCCCCAAACACTTCCTTGAAGCGGGGGATAGCGGCAGGAACACTTTCCCCTTCCAGTGCACCGGCAAAGGTGGTCACCATGCTGGCGCCGAAGAGGTGTACGTTGTCGATCATAAATTCCAGGGTCTTCTTCTGTTCTTCATTGGTGAGGGGGTTGCAGTAGAAGCCCACCGAGGATACGTAAACCCCGGAGTCACCCAGTACGTCCAGCAGTCTGGGGGCCAGTTCCCGCACGTCCACGTCGCCGGTGGACATGTGGAAGTTCACCGCCACACATTCATAACCCAGATCCTTGGCCATTTTGGCCCAAGCCAGGGCATTGTTGCCGGGAATGCAGGTGCCGATATCGATTTGTTTCATCATTGTCATTTCTCCCTTCGGATTTTTCCTTATTATGCCACATTTGCCCCCGGCTTTTCAAGAGGGAATCCGGTTTTTTCTTGTATTCTTGCCGGGGGTGTGATACAATAACACCATATTCATAAGGAGGTGCCGCCCCTATGCAGGATCTACCCACTCCACACAGCTTTGAAAACACCCAATCTGCCGAAAGCAAGTATTCCATCAAGCTCAAGCAGATCATTGAAGAATTTGGCCTGACGGTTTACTACGGCCCCGAAGGCTATGAAAACACCGAGATCCGTTCGGATGATATTATCCGCCCGGGTCTGCAGTTGGCGGGGTATTTTGAATATTTCGATCCCCTGCGCCTGCAGCTGATCGGTAAGATGGAGGCTGCCTTCCTGGATCGCTTCACCTCCGAGCAGCGCCGAAAGATTTTTGACAAATATTTCAAATATCCCATCCCCGGCCTGATCTACTCCCGCAATATCACCCCCTTCCCCGAATGTGTAGAAAGCGCCAGAGAGCACGGCCGCACCATTTTGTGCTCCAATGCCACCACAAACGAGCTCCATGCCGCCCTCATCGGCGCCCTGCAGGTCCACCTGGCTCCCCGGGTCACCCGCCACGGGGTCCTTGTGGAGGTTTACGGCGAAGGCATCCTGATTTTGGGGGACAGCGGGGTCGGCAAGAGCGAAACCGCCATGGAACTGGTAAACCGGGGTCACCGGCTGATTGCCGACGATGCGGTGGAGATCAAAAAGGTATCCGCCCGCTCCCTGGTGGGCAATGCCCCCGAAGCCATCAAGCACTTCATTGAACTGCGTGGTATCGGCGTGGTGGACGTGCGCCGCCTGTTTGGTACCGGTGCCATCAACGACAGTGAAAAGATCAACCTGGTCATCAAGATGGAACCCTGGGAGGACGGCAAGCAATACGACCGTCTGGGCCTGGAGGACGAAACCGTCAACATTTTGGGGCTGGATATCCCCGCTCTGACCATTCCGGTGAAGCCGGGGCGCAACCTGGCCATCATCATCGAAGTGGCCGCCAAGAACAACCGCAACAAGCGCATGGGCTACAATGCCGCCAAGGAGCTCACCGAACGGCTGACCCAGCAGTATTACAACGATTAAGGAGGATGCTTCCATGAAACTTGCCTATTCCACCCTGGGCTGTCCCGAATGGACCCTGGAGGAAGCCATTGCCGCCGCCAGAGAAAACCACATTGCCGCCCTGGAGATCCGGGGACTTGCCGGCGAAATGGATCTTTTGAAAATTCCTGCCCTCTCACCGGAAAACATGGCCGAAACCCGGGCAAAGCTTGGGGATCTCGCCATCTGCACCCTGGGCTCCTCCCTGAAATTCGATCGGTCGGCAGACCGGGAGGAAATGCTTTGCGAGGGCAAAAAACTTGTGGACCTAGCCGCAGCCGATGGGATTCCCTACATTCGTATTTTCGGCAACGACATCTTTCCCGACGAGGATGAAGCCGCCGCCATCGCCCACCTTGCCGGCGGGGTTGCCGCCCTCTCCTCCTACGCCGAGGGAAAGAACGTGATGATCCTTTTGGAGGTTCACGGCACCATCAACACCCTGGAACGGCTGAAGGGCATTTCCGACCTGGTACCCTCCCCCGCCTTCGGCATTCTGTGGGACATTGCCCACACCGACAAGAAATACAAGGGTAATTTCCGGGACTTCTATCTTCCCCTGCTCCCCCGCATCCGCCACATCCACGTGAAGGACCACCTCCGCCTGGAGAATGGAACCAAGCTGGTGGGCATTGGGGACGGCGAAATCCCCATTGCCGCCATCGTCAAGTCCCTGCTGGCCGACGGTTATGATGGCTTCTTCTCCCTGGAATGGGAAAAGAAGTGGCATCCCGACCTGGCTCCCCTGGAGGAAGCCCTGCCGGTTTACGCAAAGTACATGCAGGAGGCCGCCCTATGACCCGTTTTTGCGTGGTGAAACAATTTGATGCCATGTACGCCGATTTCATCCCCCCCGAGCGCCGCCCCCTTGCCTACGCCCACCCCACCAAGGGGAAACCCAAAAGGATCTACCTGGGCATGGGCCGGGAGGAACGGGATCTTTACGATACCCTTGCCGGGGACATTGACGACGCCGGAGAAGAGCTGATCGAATCGTTGGAGGACGATCTGATCTCCTTTGATGAAATCTTTTCCGATGAGGAGGAGACCGAAAACTACGCCGCTCTCTTTGATGACGCCGACGATTACGAAATTCTGTGGCTCCGGGACACCAAGGACGCCACCCCCGCCCCGGAGGGCTACCTCTCCCTGGGCTACGACGTGAGCTACCACCTGGACCGGGAGCTTTTCAGTGCGGTTTGCGACCTGTTCTTCTTCCCCATCTGGCACGGGGCGGATCCCACCGGAAGTGAATTCGAAAAGGAATACGCAGCCCTGAACCCCAACGGCCTTTTCGATACCCAAAAGAATGCCGAGATTTTCCGGGCACACTACTGCCAAAGCTTTGGTGAGTCGAATCTTGTCATCTGTGAAGTGTTCAAAAGGCAATAACCTTTACGCTGTTGCGCCGCCCTTCGGGGCGGCGTTTTTTATGCCTGCCGTCGCACCATCGGTGCGGCGAACTTGGCTCTCCCTCCGGGAGATGGCATAATGCTGGCGGCAACGCCGACTGAGAGGGTCGCCTTCCCCTGGAGGGGAAGGGGGACCGCTTGCGGTGGATGAGGTGTTCCCCCGGGCCGGCAGACCCGGCCCCTACGAGGGCATTACCGCGGCGGGAGTAAACCCCCGCCCTACGGCGGTATCAATCAACTTATCACTCCCCCCTGTCGCGGCTTACGCCACGCCTTCCCCCTCGGTGAGGGGGGCTGCGGAACCTCTGCATACTCCGTAACTTTCCATTTTCCCTTTTCAACTTACGCCCCTCCCCCCTACCGAAGGCAACCGAGATGGCACCGCCATTTTCTATCGCTCCTTGCTATATCCCGCCATCATCGAAATCCTGCACCCCCTGTCGACAGCTCAATAAAAAATATGACCAAATCGTAATTTTGATACATTGCTCCTTTTTCCCATCTATATTATAATGTCATTACTGGTGAAAACCAGAATATTTTCATGGAGGAATTTTCCAATGAAGAAACTCTTTGCGCTTCTTCTCGTTCTGGCTCTTGCTGTTTCTCTGTTCGCTGCTTGCACTCAGGAAACCGAAGAACCCGAATCCGAAGTAGTCGAGAGCGAAACCACCCCTGTGGAAAGCGAATCGGAAGAAGCTGAACCCGAATCCGAACCCGCTCCCGCTGGTGACGTCGTTCTCCGCACCACCTTCGCTGCCGGCGAACTCTACGCCGAACAGATCGAGCTCTATCAGCTCGAAAACCCCCACGTAAAGATCGAACAGATCGAAGCTGACACCACCAAGCTGATCTCCATGGTCGCTGCTGGTACCGCTCCTGATATGCTCCGTATTTACGCTGTACAGACCCTGCCCTTCTACGTAACCCGTGGTCTGGCTGGTGACTACGTCGATGAAATCGTCTACGGCGGTACCCTGCAGTACACCAAGCCCGACGACTTCCTCCCCGTTATCAACAACTACAAGTACGATGTTGCTACCAACACCCAGGGTGAAGGCAAGCTCTTCGGTCTCGTTAAGGACTTCTCCAACGACGCTGCTGTGTTCGCTTGGAAGGCTCACCTTGATCAGGCTGGCATCGACTACTCCGACACCACCAAGCCCTTCACTTGGCAGCAGCTCGGCGAATACGCCAAGCAGCTCACCATCAAGGATGGCGACAACATCACCCGTTTCGGCGTTTGCGCTTACGACGGCAACGTTATCGACCATATGAGAATGCTTGTTTGGGTTACCCAGGCTGGCGGCTCTGCTTACGCTGACGACTTCTCCGAAGCTAAGTGGGACAACGCTGAAGTAGTTGAATTCCTCGAATGGGCTATCGACCTCATTAAGGCCGGCGCCATTGCTTCCCCGCTCCATCAGCCGGAAGGCAACTCCTACACCACCCCGTTCCTGACCGAAGGCTTCTCCATGCTGATCTGTGGTTACTGGTACACCGGTTCCATCCGTTCCGCTGAAGACACCAAGGATCGCGTCAACGAACTGATCTTCCTGCCCACCCCGCAGCACGAAGACGCTGCTGAACGCATGAGCTTTACCACCGCTGCTTGCGGCGGCGTTGCTCTCCGCGCTTCTGCCAACCCCGAAGAAACCGTTAAGTTCATGGACTACTTCTTCTCCGGTCCTCCGGCAACCGACCGCGCTAAGGGCGGCTGGGGCATCCCCATGTATGGCGAAATGCTCGACATGATGCCCAAGGAAACTGACTTCGACAAGCAGTGCCTGGAAGTTGTTTACGACGAAATGGAATACATGAACAACACCTTCAAGGTCAACCCCTACATTGGCTTTGATACCATCACCGCTCTGATCGCCAAGCACATCGCTCCTGTCTGGGAAGATCAGTCCACCGTTGCTGACGCTGTTGCTGCCATCAACGCCGAACTGAACCCCCTGATCCAGGAAGGTATGGCTATCAACCAGTAATTTAAGGTTTATCCTTTATTACATAGGTAAAGAAGAGGCTGTCGCAAGACAGCCTCTTCTTTTTCTGTTATCCGCCCTACGGCACAAAACTCGCTTTCCCCACCGGAGAAGACGGGTCTGCCGTCCCGAATCTACGAAGTGAAGAAGTAGGGGTATCCCCAATCCTTTGAGGAACGTGATCTCCTTGATCCCTGTTTTTTGCGCCGCGAATACGGCCTTTTTCTTTTTTCTCTTGAATGACGGGCCAATTCGTGTTACAATAGACTATCATAAAACAGAATGGGAGGACTATATGGATTTTACCCTTATCAATGAAACAAAAACCATATCGGGCATTACCGTTTATACCTCCCCCCTTCTGTCCCATTATGGCATCATCCACGGTTTTCCCACCCGCCAGGGGGGTGTCAGCCAGGGGATGTATGCCTCCCTGAATTTTACCACCAACACCGGCGATTCCCCGGAGGCGGTAAAGGAAAACGTTTTGCGCTTTCTGCAGGTTATGGATGCTTCTCCCTCCCATTCGGTTTTTTCCCACCAGGTTCACGGAAACCACGTTGCTCGGGTGGGTGCCGATTTTTCGGGCTTTACCCAAAACGCCTACGGCGTTTGGAATGCAAGCGCCCCCTGTGACGGACTCTCCACCGACCTTCCCGGTATTTCCCTGCTGACTGCCTCGGCTGACTGCTCCCTAATTTTCCTTTATGACCCCCGCACCCACCAGATTGCCGCCCTCCATGCCGGTTGGCGTGGTGCCGCCCTGGACATTGCCGGCAAGGGCGTGGAAGCCCTTTCGGAAGCAGGTGCCGACCCTCGGAATATGGTGGCCTTTCTTCCCCCGGCCATCGGTTCCTGTTGCTTCGAAACCGATCCCGACGTACCACAGGCCATGCACAACACCTTCGGTTCCGCGATAGATCCCTACGTCACCGAGGTGTCCCCCAACCGATTCCGGGTGGCATTGCAGCGCATCAATGCCCATGCTTTGGCAAGGCGAGGCGTGCTTCCCCAAAACATTGAAATTTGTGAAGTCTGTTCCTGCTGTCACGATGAATTTTACTCCCACCGCCGGGATTCCACCAAACGAGGCCTGACCCGGGCCCTGATAAGGATGCCTTTATGAAGTTACTCCCCTTGTTGCTTGCCATTCTCCTGCTTTTTACCTCCTGCGGTATTGACGTTTCCTCCCTGGTTCCCAATACCGAACCGGAAACCGAAGTCACCAGCGTGGTGGAAAAAGAGACCGAGACCTTGGCCATTGTGTCCCAGGCCCGTCCCAACCAAACCTTCGGGGTTGGTTACGTTCGAGACGGCATTTTGGATCCCTTTCAACCGGTTTACCAAATGAATTACGACCTTGTAAACCTGCTCTACGACCGGCTTTTTGTAATCGGTCCGGACGGATCGCCCATTTATGCCCTGTGCGATACCATCACCACCGAGGATTCCATCACCTATACCCTGACCATTCACACCGATGCCTTTTTCCACAACGGAACCCGCCTGACCCCCCAGGACGTGGTTTACTCCCTGGATCGGGCACAGAAATCCCCCCTTTACAGCCAATCTCTTTCGGTGATTTCCTATGCCCAGTATGATAATGCGGCTAACACTATCACCATCAAGCTCACCCACGCCCTGGGCTCCCTGCCTGCCCTTCTAACCTTCCCGGTGGTTTCCAGCGCCGGCGGGGTGGATTACGAGTACCACAACTACGCTCTTTTGGGCAGCGGCCGCTATTACATTGACATCGAGGTGTTGGAGGAAACCGAGTACACCTACCTCCAAAGCTACGAAAACTGGTACGGCGACGCCGGGCAAAAATCGGCCGTCCCCCGCATTGATCTGTTTACCGTTTCGGACAAGGACGACTTGGTGCATCGCTATTTCAACAGCGATATCGACATTCTCTCCCTTTCTTCCGCCGAAAACGAAAACCCCGTTTTACACGGGGATGCGGAAAAGCGGATTCTTTCAGGGAATCATTTGACCTATATCGGCTTCAATACCTCCCTGCAATCCTTCTCCACCCCCGAAAGCCGCCTTGCCATTTTCCATTTGGTGGACAAGGCCGAAATCGCCGCTCTGCTTGGGGGTGAGAACGCATGTCTGCCGGTGGATTACCCAATCCGAAGCGAATCCCGTTCTTCCACCTTCATGACCGAGCCTCTCATCGCAGACCCGGAAAAGGTGACCTCTCTGCTACGCAAAGGCGGATTTGCCGACACCCGTGGCAACAACGACCTGGAATTTCATTCCACCAGCTTTACCCTGACGCTTTTGGCCTGCAGTGACTCGGACGACGGGGTGACAGTGGCCAATTACCTGAAGGATAAGCTGGAATCGGTAAACTTTGCCGTGGAATTGAAGCTTTATACCTACGAAAATTACGTGGATTGCCTGGACAAAGGGGAATACAACCTCTACGTGGGCATGACCAATCCCGCCCCGAACTATGATTATGCGTATCTGATCGACTACGACGACACCTTTGCCGCCCTGCAGAGCCGGGTCAACGACCGCCCCTCCGCCGGCAAGACCGCCGGGGTTTCTGAAGACGTGCGCAGTGCCATTGCGGATATCCAAGCGCTCAAAACCTACGACCCCCTCTACTCCCTGGAATTGGCAGAGCATATTCAATCCCTTTTTGACGAGCATATGCCCTTTGTCCCCCTTTGTTTTGACACCACCACGGTATATTTGCGCGGGAACTTTGCGTCCGGCGTGGAATGCAGTACACAGGATATTTTTTACAACGTAGAACGTTGGCAAAACCCCAAGTAAGAAGGAAAGGAAAATCACCATGGACGAAAAAGATATTGCCCGCATCAATGAACTGGCCCGCAAGCAGAAGGAGGGCACCCTGACCCCCGAAGAGAAGGAAGAACAGGCCCGGCTTCGGGAAGCCTACCTGAAGGGTATCCGCCGCAACATCCGTATGCAGCTTGGCACCTACAAAGAGGAAGATTTTCAGTAAAAGGAGAATTGATTATGATCAAATTCAACCGTTATCCCGGCGGCAAGCCCCATGCCCTGACCATGAGCTACGACGACGGCCGTAATTTTGACCGCCAGCTTATTGATATTTTCAATCGCCATGGACTGAAGGGCTCCTTTCACCTGAATTCCGGTTTTTTTGACACCCAGAATTACGTCACGTCCGCCGAAATTGCCGACCTGTACCAGGGACACGAGGTCTCCTGCCACACCCTGACCCACCCCTTCTTAGAAAAGATTCCCATGGCCGAGGTGGTGAACCAGATCCTGGCCGACAAGGAAAACCTGGAAGAACTGGCGGGTTACCCGGTACGGGGGATGTCCTACCCCTTCGGCACCTACAACGAGGAGGTCATTAACGCCCTGCGGGTATGCGGCATGGAATACAGCCGCACCACCCTGGCTACCATGAACTGGAATATGCCGGAAGATTTCATGCGTTGGCATCCTTCCTGTCATCACAAGGCTTGCCTGGAGCTCCTGGACAAGTTTGAAGCCACCCTGAAGAATCGTCCCCACGCCGCTGTGGGCGCTATGCTTTACGTTTGGGGCCACAGTTACGAATTCAACAACGACCAGAATTGGGACCTGATGGAAGAATTCGCTTCCCGCATCGGCGGCCGGGAGGATTTCTGGTATGCCACCAACATTGAAATCGTGGACTATCAAAATGCTCTGAAATCCCTGCGTTTTTCCCGCAAGTGCGACCTGGTCACCAACCCCTCCTCCATTTCGGTCTGGATCGAAGTAGACGGTACTCCGATGGAGGTCAAGCCCGGCGAAACCAAAAAACTGTAAATCCTGATACGCAAAAGACTCCGGCCAATTGCCGGAGTCCTTTTTCATTTTAGTCTTCTTCGTATTCTGCTTGAGCCAATTTGGGAAGCAGGTTGTTTCTTACCGTGACCCTGCCAACACCCCGCAGATGAATGGGGGTGGCGTCGTCGTCGGGATAAAGGGGATTTTGCAAATCCGGCAGATCCTTGTACTTTTCCACCCGGGAGCCCACGTCGTTACCTTCCATCACGATGTCCTCCGCCATATTCACCGAAATGGCATACCGGGTGTACCGATCGGTAATTTTATTGTGGCGTATGGTGATGCGTTTCTGGTTATGGTAAGCCGGGTCGGCGGTGGGGGTGCTGTCCCCCGAAATATGAATGGGGGTATGGAGCTCGGTGCCGGAGAAGTAGCCGCTTCGGGTGATCAGGTTATCCTCCACCAAAAGGTCCTCGGTGAATCCGCATTCGCCCCAGCCATCCTCGATCTCGGCCTTCACCAAAATGGCGCTCATACCGTTGTCATTCAGGGTGCAATGGCGGATCACGCCGCCATTGGCCTTGATCAGAAGGCCACGGGAGCGGTTATTTTGGAAGATGCAGTTCTCAAAGGCAAAACCATAGCCGTTGGCCGATGCATTCTGGATCACCGCATCCCCTTCGGGAATCAGTATTCCCTGCAGCTTGACCCATTTTTCGTCCTTTTCCAATCGGGTCTCGCTGACGGCGGTCCCGTCATAGAGGAGTTTACCCGCCTGGGTATATACCATAACCCGGTCACCGGATCGGAAGTCGGCGCAAACCGAGGTGTAGCGGCTGGTACCGGTGCCGTAACGGACCCAGGTATCACCATCCTCTTCCCGCACCGCCAGCACGTCCCCGTAACAGCCGTTGACGTTGGTGGCATCGTCGGTCATTTTTTCAAAAAAGCTGTCGTACACCCGGATACCCCGGCGCATACAGGTGGAGTGGGTGGCATCGCACACCGAAATCAGCCGTTCGGGAACGCCGTTTGCCGGGGGCTCTCCGGGAGTCAGCAACACCCGGCGAAGCACCGTACCGCCCTCGCCGCCAAATTCCATAAACCCAAAGCCACTGCCGTTGTAGAGGGTTACGTCCTCCACCAGGGTCTTCCGGCAATTCCCATAGTAATTCACCGAAACCGTACGCCCCCGGAAAATAACCTTATCCCCCACCCGCAGGGTGTGGGGTCCCCGGAAATGCACCCGGGTGGCCGATTGACCCAAAGCTTCCTTCTTATCCACATACACATCACAATAGGGCCGATCGCTGTTTTTCCGGTAGCCCTCTCCGAGGCCTTCCGGTTCGAACCATTTTTCATCGCACAGACAGTCGGGATAACCCTCGTCGGCAATCCAGATGATGGTGTGGTCATCCTCCACCTTCAACACCCGCCCCTGGGTATTGGCGGGCATGGTGTGGTCCACCGCATAGCCCCGCAGGGTAATCCCGCTACAGGAGAGCATGCCCAGCATAGGCTTGGTGTAGTCTTCGCACACCAGCTTGGCACCGTAGGCGGTCAGGGTGAAATCCTCCACCCCCTCCAGGAACAGATGAGCCTTTTCTCCGGCCGCCAGGCAGTAGCTTCCCGGGGGCAGAATCAGTTCCCTTCCGGTTCGAATCCCACCGGTCAGATATTCGGTCACCGAGCGTTCCTCCACAAAACCGCTTTCAAAATCCACCATCCGCAGGGTTTCCCGGACCTGCTGGCCCATAAACCGGCGATAATCGGCCGGGGGCAGGCTTTCGGGGTCGGCCCCGTATTCCGGCAGGTTTTTGGGCAGGTCGTCCCCGTAGGTATGCGCCCCATCCTGCACCACAGGAGAGGCTCCGTTTCGGGTGCAAAGGGTATTTTGACTGTTTTCCACACGATACTCTGCGTCAAACCGGTTTTCCGCCAGTGTGACAAAATACCCGGCGTTCACCGTCAGGGCCACCTTACCCGATTCCTGGAACTCGTTACGCAAAAAGACGTCGTTTCGCCCGTAGGAGTCGGTTACCGGGCTCATAACCAGCTGATTTCCGGCAAAGAAGGTATTATTGCCGTCAAAAAGCTCCACCGGAGCATCGTCAAAATCGTTGTTTGCTACAATGGCGTTTTCCCCGTATACGTCCACCGGAGCATCAAACACGTTGTGCATAACCATCAGATCCCGGGGATAGAGCTTGGTGCCGCCACAAAGACGGCTGCGAATCAGGACAAAACCGTCGGCTTCCTCCTCCGCTGAAAGGGATACGTAGGCATTCAGCCGCATAAGGGTCACCCCGGGGGCGGTAACGTAGATATCATACCCCTCGGTGGATTTGATGGTGGCCCCGGAAAAATCGTAGATGGAGCTCTCTTCCAGATAGAGGTCGCTTTCCAGCTCATAAAGTCCCGCCGGGATGGTGATCCGGCCATCCTCCCGGATGGCACGCTCCAGCAGGGCATCCCCCTCGATTTTGGTCACGCCACCGCTTTCCGCCGTGGGAAGCAGGGTTTCATCTGCGCCAATGGCTTTGATGTATTCCATAAGATCATCCTTTCTTTTGGTTGCCCGGGATCTTGTCCAGGAACAGAATGGAGAGAATCAAGGCCGGGATACCGATGGCCGAAACCACCGTCAGACCAACCTGCAGGGATTCCAGGGTAGAAAGCCCCCCTGCGGCGGCGATTTTGGTCAGCCAGCCGGTGATCAGGGGCCCAATGAACATACCCAGGGCGTAGATGGACTGGAAGAAGCCCATGGCGGCCCCACGCTTTTCGCTTTGAATATTCTTGATGGCAAGACCCATCAGCACCGGGTAGTTCAAACCGCCGCCCAAGCCCACCACAAACTGCATGGCAAAAAGGATCCACACGTTACCTGCCACCCAGGGCAGCAGCATAGAGGCGGTGGTAGCAATGATTTGGCCAATGATGACCAATCGGCGGGTGCCGAAACGGGCAATCAGGAATTTGGAGGCGATCAGGCTGGTCAGCACCGATCCCGCCACGGTGACCGAGGTGATGGTACCAAGCTGGGTTTTTGTGGCACCGATTTCGGTGGCAAAGGTGGGAATGAATCCCATGGTGGTACCCTGGGACACCACCTGGTAGAAAATGGCCAGCAGGCTGACGAAGAGCAGGTTTTTATCCAGCCCCACCGAAAGCAGAGCCTTCACCGTCAATCGGGTACCTCCCTGGGGCCGGTTTTCAGCAATCAGGAAGGAAAGAATAATAGCCCCTGCCCCAAAGGTGCAGGCCAGGAAAAAGGCCGCCTGGTTGCCGATTTTGCCAGCAAGGAAGCCCCCCAAAAGCATGGCAATGATCTGGCCTCCGTTATTAAAGGCATTGGCAAAGGTCATGGCCTGGGGAGATTCCTCCGGCTTAAAATAGGAGGAAAACAGCACCGTGTAGGTAACCCAGGTGGCGGCCGCCGCCCCCGCAAGACCCCGGAACAGCATCAGAAGCACCGGGGTATTGGCAAGCCCCAAGCCCAGGGAAGAAAGGGCCGTCAGGAAGGCACCCAGAATGACGAAGGGCTTGCGCCGTCCGATCTTGTCGCTGAGGATACCCAGGGGGATCCTCAGGAGCATTTGGGTGAAGCCGTAGGAGGAGATGATGGTGCCCACCATCACCGAATCGGCCCCCAACCCGGCACTGTGGGTGGAAAGGATGGGCATGTAGGCATACAGGGCCATCCAGAACAGCATAATCAGGAAGTAGAATGCCATGATTTTGGATCGTTTTTGCGCCATAGAAGTCACACTTTCTCATTTTGATTTTGTTACCCATAGCATACCATGTTCCGGGCCGTATTTCAAGATTTTCTTTTTCTCAGGCTCCCCCTCCCCACAAATTTGTCTCCGTCATCCACTTGACATTTCTCCCTTTTATGTCGTATCATACCCTTGTAATATGGCCGGATTACATGCCATCCGGCGGAAAAAGAAAGGAGACATCATGCCAATCTATAAGGACGAAAAGACCGGTACCTGGCGGGTGGTATACCGCAAGACCGACTGGTCCGGGCGATCAAGACAGACCCAAAAGCGCGGCTTCCGAACCCGGCGGGAGGCTCAAGCCTGGGAAAGGGAAACACTCCGCACTCAGTCTCCCACCCTAGACATGACCTTCGCAAGCTTTGTTAAGCAGTACACCGCCGATATGCAAAGCCGCCTAAAGGAAAACACCTGGGCCCACAAAGAACCCATCATCCGGCAAAAGCTTCTTCCCTATTTTGGCCCCCTCCCCATGAACCGCATTACCCCCCAGCAGATCATCACCTGGCAAAATACCATGTCGAACTACCGGGACGAGCATGGAAGGGGCTATTCCCCCACCTACCTGAAAACCATCGACAAACAGCTCAACGCCATCTTTAACCACGCCGAACGCTACTACAGTCTGCAGAATAACCCCTGCAAAAGGGTGGACGGCATGGGCAAAAAGAAAGGACGTGAAATGCTCTTTTGGACCAAAGAAGAGTATTTGCGTTTTGCCGATGCCATTCGCCATAAACCCTTCTACTTCCACGCCTTCGAACTCCTCTACTGGTGTGGGATTCGGGAGGGAGAACTCCTGGCTCTGACACCCGCCGATTTCGATTTCGAACGAGGTACCCTGTCCATTACAAAATCCTACCAACGTCTCCGAGGGCGGGACGTGATCACCTCACCCAAAACCGAAAAGGGTAACCGTACCATCAAGCTTCCCGCCTTTTTGATCGCAGAAACGGCCGAATACCTGGCCTCCCGCCCCGAGCTTGGTCCCAATGACCGGATTTTTACCGTTTCTAAGTGTGGGTTGTATCGGACCATGGTCTCCGGCTCCCAAGCCGCCGGAGTCAAGAAGATCCGCATTCACGACCTGCGTCACCCGTATGTCAAGCACACGACAAAAATTTTTAGCTTGCGCTTGAAGTTTTTTCAAGCGCAGCCGGTTCCTGACGCTCTGCGAAAAACTCGCGGAGCTTTTCTGCATCTTT
>SVKS01000043.1 GCA_015068345.1 Oscillospiraceae bacterium | reverse complement strand
ATGCAGAAATTGAGGGCGAGGGGGAGATTGATCTTCACGTGGAGCTTCTTTTGTCCCAAAAACGGAACAGAGTGGACGTTTTGCCCGAAAGCGCCGGGGTCACAGGCGAAATTTGCGGTGACACCACCGTAAAGGCGAATATTACCCAAACCGGTTCCTTTACCTTTGTTTTTGATCACGGGGTAGAAAGCGCCGTTACCCTTTTGGTACGCAGAAAGGAAGCCCTGGTGATTCCCACAGATTTCACCCTTCGTACCCTCCTTCCCGGGCAATACAGCGCCGAAGAAACCGACTTCCGGGAGGAAAAAACCGTTTACTATTTCAAGCGGGGCATTTATTACCTGGATTGTGTCACCATTCCCACCGATGCCACCCTGTATTTTGAAGAGGGTACCGTCATTCGGGCCTACGGGGCAACAAAACGCTCCATGTTCCGGGCACAGCCGGGAGCAAAGCGCATCACCCTGTGCGGGCGTGCCGTCATCGATTGCGGAATGCTGGAAAGCAGTACCCTCCAGACCTTCAATTTCCACGGTGTGGAGGATATCTGTGTGAAGGACATTACGGTGGTCAATTCCTGCTCCTGGACGGTCTGCTTCACAAACTGTAACCGGGTCACTGTGCAGGATATGGCGCTTTTCTCCTATCGTATTTTCTCCGACGGCATCATGCTTTCCGACTGTACCGATTCGGTAGTCTCCGATTGCTTCCTGCGCACCGGGGATGATGCGGCGGAGTGCAAATCCACCGGCAACGGCTCCACCCGCACCGACAACGTGCTTTTCTGCAACATTGCCGCCTGGGCCGACAAGGGTGCCTGCTACGGCATCGTGTTCGAAGAAAATTACGATACACAGAACGTTACCTTTGAAAACTGCAGTGTGGGCTTCTCCCTGCCCAACTGGAACGACCATCTGGGGTGCATTACGGTGTACTGCGGCAACAATCCCAAAGCGGTGGACCATCACATCTATTTCCGGGATATCGAGATTTATTGCACCCATTGTGCCTCTGCTGCCTTCGTGGCCTTTGAAGGCAACATGCGGGATATTTACGTGGAGAATATGACCACCCGCTACAACTACCACGAAGCACCCGTCTTCCTGTGGGTCAGGGATGCGGACAAGGCCTCCATCGGGGACCTGTACCTGAAGGACGTGAGGGTTTGCGGGAAGGTACTGACCTCCCCCGACCAAGCCGATCTGGTTACCATCCGGATTCCGGAAAAGGCTGGCTTCATTCCAAGCGAAAAAATCCATATCCAATGAGTAAAAAAATCGAGGTGATCACTCACCTCGATTTTTGTTTTGTCACTTTTTCAAAATTCTTTCTGTAAGGGAGATTTCTGCCGGATCATTCCATGCGGAAGGCCACTGCAAGGGGGCTGGTACCCACCAGGATATAGGGAATCTGAACCCAAATCCCCTCTTCGCACCGGGTAAAGGGAAGCTCCCGGTCAAGTCCCAACAGGGTGATCTTTTCCACCCTGTGGGGCCAGGGGAGCAGAAAGGTTTCGGGAAGGGTTTCCCCTTCTTTGATGCGTTCGATGGCATAATGAACGTCACCCTTTTTGGTAAAGGCGGTGGTTTTCGATTCATGCGGGGTAGCAATGCGGGTTCCGTAAATGGCTTCGCCATTTTCGTTAAGCCATGCACCAAGTCCTTCCAGCACCTTCAAAGCTCCCGGCGGCAGTTGTCCGTTGGGGGCGGGTCCCACGTCCAGCGCCAGATTGCCGCCACGACACACCACGTCCACCAGCAGATGCACCAGTTCCCTCGGGGTCTTGTAGGTTTCCTGATAGCGGTAACCCCATCCCTTGCCTACGGTAATGCAGGTTTCCCAGGGTACCCGGATGGGATGTTGGGGCAGACTCTGTTCCGGGGTGATGTAGTTTTCAAATTCGCCGCCCACGGTCCGGTCGGCGGTCAGAAGGTCGGGTTGAATTTTTCTGGCTTTCCCGATTACCTCCGCCATGCGGATATCCAGGCCAAGGGCGGGGTTGACCTGCCCGCCGTCGAGCCACAGGATATCCAGGGGACCGTAATCCTCCACCAGTTCCAGCATCTGGTTATGGGTGAATTCCACATACTGATTCCAAAGCTCCGGGTGTTCCGAGGGCGTATAGGTGGGGAAACGGTCATATCCCACCGGACGATCCATCCCCTCTGCCCAATACCAGGGGCAATGCCAGTCAGGCTTGGAAAAATACGCACCGATCCCAAGACCCTCCTTTCGGAAGGAATCAAACACGTGCTTTGCCATGTTGGCATACTTGTGGGTGTGGAAGGGGCAATCCTTCCCGGTAATTTTATAGTCGGTATATTTGCTATCGTACATGCAAAAGCCATCGTGATGCTTGGTGGTAAAGATCACGTACCTAAAGCCGTTTTTCTTTGCAAATTCAGCCCACCGATCGGGCTGAAAACGCACCGGATTAAAGGCTTTGTTGGCGTTGACGTATTGCTTTTTGAATTCCGCCGTATCCTCTTCCCAATCCACCTCCCGGCGGGACCAGGAAGCATCGGCATCGCTCAACGGCCAGGATTCCATGATACCCAGTTGGGAATAGAGGCCGTAATGCATCATGAAGGCCAGCTTTTGATCCTGGAACCATTCCAGTTTTTCAAGGATTCGGGGATCCTTGGGTCTCACGTAGTTTGCTTCTTCGGTGCATCCGTGGACACCGTTTATAATATTGTCTGCCATCTTTATCCCTCCGATTGGTTTCGGTGCTTACATTTTTTATCGTTTGCCCACTTCCCGGCAAAACTCGTTGTACCACAGGCAGCTATCCACCGGTGTGTTGGCGGGGATGTGATTGCCCACCGACATGATGAAGCCCGGACAGCGCTTGCCGATATCCATGCAACGCTGGACCTCCCGCCGAATATCCTCCTTGGTGCCATGGAGCAAAATACGGGTATCCGCATTCCCTGCAAAAGCATGAGTTTTTCCGTATTTTTCGGCAATGTAGGCCATATCGGTCATGGGTTCCATAACGAAGGCGCTGATACCACAGGCGGCGATATCGTCGATAAATTCGGTATAATTGCCGTCGGAGGTAAAGAGGATCTTCTTACCCGCCTCCTGCAGATGCCGGAAGCAGCGCTTGTAGGCCGGGAAGATATACTTCCGATACCATTCGGGGTGAATGAAGGCCCCCTCGGTCCAGACGATATCGTCATGCACCATCACCACCGGTGCCTCCGATTTGGCAAGGGCTTTGAAATAGCGCTCAATCCACATGGAATAGCGCTCTGTAAACGCTCCAAAGGTCTTTGGGTCCACTGCCGCGCTGGTCAGGAGCATATTCCACCCCAAGATCTCAATCAAGCCCGACATCAGGCTGACGTAGATGCCGGTCATGGCCACCGCATCCCCCACAGCGGCGCATTGCTCCCGGTAATGCTGATTGAAGCGGCGGATGATCTCCTCTTCTTCCAGGTAGGGAAGCTTTTCATAGGGATCAAAGGCATACACATCCTCCTCGTCGGTGAAGAGTTCATGCACCTCGTTATCGAAATCGGTACCCCCCTCGGCGTATTCCGCGTGGCCCATTTTGGTCACAAAGGGTTCCAGGAAATTGCTATTTACCAGAATGCTCCAGTGCATGCAAATATCCCATTCCTTGCAAAATTTGGCAAAGGCTTCCTGTCCTCTTCCGGTTTTCTGTTCCTCCGTCGATATGCCGGTAACCTTTTCCAACAGCTTGGTATGACCAAACACCGAATATTCCATGCGGCATACCCGTTCAGACATTTCCAGATTCAGAGCCTTCATGCCCATTTCCTTTAGCATATCGGCTTCTCCTTTCCCATTCACCGCGCCGCTTCGATCAGGGCGCAAAGGTTTTCGTAGGGTACGTCGGCCTGGACCTCCTGGGCGGGAGCCAGAATGTAACCGCCCTTTTGGGACAGGGCGGCGGACACCGCTTCCGCCTCGGCCCGCACCTGGGCGGGGGTTCCGTAGGGCAGGGTCTTTTGCGTACTGACGCCGCCCCAGAAGGCAATGCGATCCCCATAAAGCCGTTTCAATTCATAAATATCCATGCATTCCGGCTGGATGGGGTTGAGCATGTCCACCCCCATTTCCGCCAGATCGGGCATAATCTTGCGGATATCCCCGCAGGAGTGGACCCAAACATCCTTCCCTGCCCGGTGGATCAGGTCGTACTCCCGCTGTTCCCCGGATTTGATCATCTCCCGCCACACAGCCGGGGACATGAGCAGATCCTTCTGGCTCCCCCAGTCGCTACCTAAGAGGATGCCGTCCAGCCCGGGAGTATGCACCATGTTTTCCAGCATGACCATATTCTTTCGAATGATGAAATCCAGCATACGTTTCGCATATTCAGGCTCCGCCGCCATGTCCGCCAGGAAGTTTTCGATTCCCCGGGCAAAGCAAGCCTTTTCAAAATGACTGCCCCAGATGGTGACCAATATGTAGGCATCGGTGTATTTTTTCAAATTCTCCACCGTTTTGGCGAATGCTTCGTAGCTGCCGTTTCCCATGGTCATGGGAAGCTCCTCCGGTGCCTCCTCCTGGGCGTATTCCGTCGGGAGGTTATACCAATCCCACCAGGGACAATTCACTGTCAAAACGTGGTTTCCCATGCCATAATAGATGGCGTGGCTTTTGGAGAGAATTCCTGCTTGGTGAAGCTCCCGAAGCTCCGGGGTCACGTAATCGGCGTACAACCGATTGAAGTAGGCTTCCTGCCCATCCCTCGCCAGGTGGATACAGCTTGGAATCCTGTCGCTTTCCCGGTGGGCGATGGCCACCCTTACCCGTTCACACCGTGTCATAGTCTTCTCCTTTTATTCTTTGATGATTGCTTCCATGCCCTCCGGAAGATCCAGGGTCCAGCCATCGAGGCTTCCCTCCAAAAGGGTGATGGTGCAGATATGATCGGTAAAGCTGACCGTCCCCAGCACCTCCCCGGTGCAAAGGGGCAGAACCAGCTCGGTTTCCATGGGCCGAAGCCGTAGGCACTTTCGTCCGGCATCGATGGCAAGCCCCGCCGCCGCCGTGAGGGTGGTCCAGGAAGAAAGGGGACGGGTGTAGCGGTAGCCGCATTCCCAATGCTCGTAGAATTTACCAAAGCGCATCTGATTTTCGTGGATGGTGCTGACCAGGCTGTCCGCCATACTCTGCAGTCCCACCGTCATGGCAAGGGCTGCCACAGCGTAGCCGATACCGGTCCAAACCGCCTCCGCCTGGCAGTTTTTATAGGTCATCAGACTGGTTTGTTTTCCCTCCGGGCAGGTGGCGTTTACAAGGCCGTCCTCCGGGTCAAAATTCCCCTCGTAAATGCGGCAAAGCAGGTTTTTCACCCGTTCATCCGGCAAAATACCGCCGATTCCTGCCATGCGGAGGAACCATTCTCCGTCGATCTGGTCGGTCATCAGGGAGTCGTCCACCAGTTCCCCTTCCCGCCATAAATGGTAGTATTCTCCGTTCCAAAGGCGGCTTTCCAGGGAGGTTAGCCCGGTTTTCAACAGAGCTTCCCATTCTTCTTTCCGCCGGGTCTTCCCCAGTTCCCTTGCCAAACGCCCTCCGGCCTTCAGGGCTCCGAGCCACAGGACACAGATGTAGGTGGGTGCCCCGGAAAAGTTCCAGGCATCGTAGGTGTTGCGGGTGGTATCCCTGTCGGGAAGACCGTCCCCATCGGAATCCAGTGCCTGGATGGAATCCATGGCCGCCTCCACGTGGGGCCACATACGCTCCAGGTACTCCCGGTTTCCGGTTTGGAGATAGTCCCGGCATACCATCAGCACGAACTGATTGTTCATGTCCACCCGGTCAAAGCCCCCATCCACGTGGTCCAGATCGGGAGTAAAGAAGTGGTGTACCCGTCCGTCCTCCCGCTGGAAGGCGGCCCCCATTTCCATTTGACCCAGCTGCAGGTCGGGGAACAGGGCGAGAAGGCCGAAGGAGGCATGGTAGGTAATGTCGGTGGTGTGGAAGCCGCAGTAGCCAAGCCCTTCCCACAGACCGAATTTCCCGTTTTGGAGGTACCAGGAATCCTTCACAATGGTGGAAAGATGGCTGCTCCAGGCATCGGGGTACACCTCCGGCAGGCTGGTTTTATAAAGCATTTCTGCAAATGCTCCGGCCTTTTCCGCAATCTCCCCATGCTCCAACAGGTACACGTTGACCTCTCTGGCATTTTGGAAGAAGTTTTCGTAGTAATGACCCAGGCGGTTGTGGTATTCCCCGAAATGGTTGGGAAAATACCAGGACAATACGAACCGGACCCGCTTCACCTCTCCTGGCAGAAGCTCCAGGTTGGAGCAGAGAGCCAGGGATCCAAACTCCTTCCCCATACGCTCCATGTGTTCCCCGCAGGCGGCAATGAAATCCACACGATCCT
This sequence comes from Oscillospiraceae bacterium, assembly GCA_015068345.1. GTDB lineage: Bacteria > Bacillota > Clostridia > Oscillospirales > QAMX01 > RUG11797. The sequence continues at coordinate 11,799 of SVKS01000043.1, read as the reverse complement.
TGCGGGAGGCGGGGAAGTCCGGCCGGATGCGGCGTACCCGTTCCAGGATGGAGACCGCAAAGGGATAAGCGGTCATAATTTCAGTATAACGTTCCAGGGCCTGGTCGGTGAGCTCCTCCGGCTTTTTGGGCAGTTCCGCCGGGCGGGTGCCGATATCCGACGAGGGAAGTCTTCCCTTTTCCCGGAAGTCGAAGAGGAAGGATTCCTGGGTCACCCCGAAGGGGGAACGACCTACAAATTCCCGCAAATAACGGAAGTGCTCCCCGGTGATGTAGCTGACCTCTCCTCCCTGCGCTGACAGGCACAGGGAGCCCCGGTTGGGATCTTTATACCCCTCCTCCCAATGGTTCAGGTTGGGACTATTCAAAAAGACACCGGTGGCGTCCCCATGGGTGAATACCGAGTTGACAGAACCCATGGCGTTGCAGAAATTGGGTTCGAGAGCTGAAAGCAGGCTCACCTTCACCGGCTTTTCGGTGGGGTTTTCCAGGGTGAAGTCCATGTAGAAGCCCGGGGTAGCGCTTTCCCGGGTGTGATGGGGCACAAAGGGGGCGGTAGCCCGGAGGGATAGGCCGATGGGAAGTGCCCGATCGCGGTAGGAAAGGTCACACACCGGGAAGCGGCCCTCAAACTCAATTTCCTCCACCGGCTTATTCCAGGCGAACATCCGGTAGGTAAAGTCCTCCGCATCGGTTTTCATGCCGAGCTTGCGGAGGATAGGCGCCTCTCCTTCGGTTTGGGTCCTCACCCAAAAGGACAGGGCGCCGGTGCTCCCTTCCCCATCGTCCACAACCCTGGCGTCTGACCGGGAAGCCCAGCGGGGCGGATTTGCGATCTGCCACTGGTGAAATTCCCCATCGGGGAATAGCTCCACCGAGCCGGTACCGATTCCTCCCAGTGCGATGCCGCTGGTTTGTATTTTTTGTGTGATAAACTTCGCCATGAATAGCCTCTTTCATTTCGTTTTTTTCATTATAGCAAAACCTATGGCGGAATGCAATACAAACAAGAGGCGCAGACTGTGCTTTCCTGATATGTGCTCCAAAGCAATATTTCCCGGTTTTCTGTTTACTTTTTTATCTGATTTTGCTATAATGATATTCAACAAAAATTCCATTCTGTTTTTTCACAAGGAGTTTTCACCATGAAATACGACTTTACCTCCATCATGGACCGGCAGGGCAAGGACGCCATTGCCATCGATTCCCTTGGTACCGGTTGGGCTCCCGGCGCCCCCAAGGAAGGCTTTGACGCCATCCCCATGTGGGTAGCCGACATGAATTTTCCCACGGTCCCCACCGTGTGCGAAGCCATTGCGGAGCGGGTGAAGCACCCCGCCTTCGGCTATTTTGAACCCCGGGCGGAATATTTTGATTCCATCATTGCCTGGCAGGAAAAGCGCAATGGAGTTACCGGCCTCCGTCCCGAACACATCGGTTACGAAAACGGCGTTCTGGGGGGCGTTCTTTCCGCCCTTGGCACCTTCTGTTCCCGTGGTGACCAGGTCTTGGTTCACAGCCCCACCTACATGGGATTCACCCATGCCCTCCATAATAACGGCTACGATATCGTCCATTCCCCCCTGAAGCAGGACGAAAATGGCGTTTGGCGCATGGATTTTGAAGACATGGAAGCCAAGCTCCGGGACAATCACATCCATGCCGCCATCTTTTGCTCCCCCCACAATCCCACCGGACGGGTATGGGAACGTTGGGAAATCGAAGCCGCCATGGCCCTTTATGAGAAATACGACGTTTACGTGGTGTCCGATGAAATCTGGTCGGATATTATCCTGGCGGGGAACAAGCATATTCCCACCCAGTCGGTGAGCGACTATGCCCGCAATCACACCGCCGCCTTCTACGCCCCCAGCAAAACCTTCAACCTGGCGGGGCTGATCGGCTCCTACCATATCATTTACAACGACCGCCTGCGTCACCGGTTGGAAAAGGAATCCTCCCTGTCCCACTACAATTCCATGAACGTGCTTTCCATGTACGCCCTCATCGGTGCCTACAAGCCCGAAGGCTACGAATGGGTGGACGAGCTTTGCGAAGTCATCACCGGCAATGTGGATTTCGCCATGGACTACATCAAAGCCAACTTCCCCGGTGTCACCGCCGCCAGACCCCAGGGCACCTACATGGTATTCCTGGACGTGGGCGATTGGATGGCGGAGCACAACGCCACCCTGCAGGAGGTTCTGCAGAAGGGGTGGGACGTGGGCGTCGCCTGGCAGGACGGCACCCAGCATGGGGGTACCACCCACATCCGCTTGAATCTGGCCCTCCCCCTTTCCCGGGTGCAGGAGGCCTTCCGCCGGATGGATCGATATGTATTCAACGCAAAGTAAAAAGCAAAAGCGAGGCGGTTTGCCTCGCTTTGTTGTTATGCATTGGATTTCGCAAAGTGCTTTTTAACAAGTTCGATAACCTTAGGGACCAGAAGAAAGACAGCAATCAGGTTGGGAACCGCCATAAAGCCGTTGAAGGTCTCGCTGATACTCCAGATCAGTCCCAGATCCACCGTGGCACCCAGAATAGCCACCAGGGAATAGGCGATGTTGAAGGGCAGAAGGATCTTGCTGCCGAAGATAAATTCGGCGCAACGGGCACCGTAAAGACCCCAACCGATAATGGTGGAGAAGGCAAAACAGCACATGGCAATGGCGGTAAAGATGGAGACCCAGTTGCCGTAAATACTGGTGAAGCCGGAAATGGTGAGTTCTGCGCCGGCGGCGGCTCCATAGCCGATGTCCTTGACACCCAGAAGAACCACCAGGGCGGTCATGGTGCAGATAATAATGGTATCCATGAATACTTCAAACACACCAAAAAGTCCCTGCTTCACAGGGTCATCGGTTTCGGCACAGGCATGGGCAATGGAACCGGTACCAAGACCGGCTTCATTGGAAAAGATTCCCCGGGAGAAACCCTTCTGCATGCTGACGAAGAAACTGCCCACAATACCTCCGGTGACGGCAGCGGGCTGGAAGGCTCCCTGGAAAATGGATGCAAAAACAGCGGGAACCTGGTTGGCACGCAGGACGATGACGCCGATGCCAAGCACCACAAAGAGCAGAGCCATCAGAGGAACCAACTTTTCGGTGACCTTACCGATTCGCTTGACGCCGCCGATAAGAATAAGGGCAACAATGATACAGATAAAGAAGCCGATGATCAGGTTGGATCCTCCGGTGCTTTCACTGGTCAGAAGGCCGTAATTGATCAGTGCCGCATTGATGGATGCGGTGATGGTATTGACCTGGGTGGCGTTACCGGTGCCAAATACGGCACAAACGCCAAAGGCGGCATAGAGGTAGGCAAGCCAAATCCAGCCCTTGCTGAGACCATTTTTGATGTAATACATGGGACCACCCACGTAGTCGCCCTTTTCATTGCGTTCCCGATAGTTGACCGCCAGGGTCACTTCGGCGAACTTGGTACCCATGCCAAGCAGGGCGGAGATCCACATCCAGAAAACGGCACCCGGGCCGCCAATGGCAATGGCGCCCGCCACACCGGCAATATTACCGGTGCCAACGGTTGCCGCCAGTGCGGTACACACCGCCTGGAAGGGAGTCAGTGCACCTGCAGATGCCTGTTGCTTCCTGAACATGCGGCCTACGGTATTTTTCATGGCATAGCCGAATTTACGAATCTGCAGGAATCCGGAACGAATGGCAAAATACAGCCCCACACCGATGATACAGACCATGGCGGGAACACCCCAGATAAAGTCATTCAGATATTGATTGACTGTCTTGATGATTTCAAGCATTCTCTCACTCCTTTTCCGAAGAATTATAATGGATTTCCCATCGTTTGTCAACCGTTATTCTTCCCGTTCATAGCAGGAAGGACTTCGGATCACTCCGAAGTCCTTCCTTTTCAGTATTTGAGCTTTGCTATGTCGGTGAAGGTAGGTACCCCATTCAGTAATCCCGCTCGGGACAGTCCCACGTAGAGGGCCGCCGACCGTGCCTGGCAGCCAACGCTTTTATTGGGATTATACACAATATCGGTAAATCCATCATAAGCCATCAGCGCTTCTCCAAGTTCGGGATTTTCCTTCAGTGCCAGGATATAAAGCCAGTCATAAAAAGCGGTTTTAGGAGTCAGCGGGTATTCTTCCCCATCAAAGAAAAAGGAACGAAGCATTCCGCTTTTTTCAAACCGGGGATCCCGTTTGGCATCCTTTGGGGCCGCTTCATACAGGTCGGTATAGGGTCCCCCCGCCGCAAATACCTTTCCTCCCTGGTACACACATTCCAAGGGCACACTCCGACCAATTGCCGGCACGTACTTTTGCAGATGAAACGCACTGAGGGCATTTCCCAGGGGTTCGGTAGACTTAGATGAGATTTCCAGGACTTTTTGATCCGGAAATCGCTTTTCGTGGGCCCCGTGCAGGGCAACGATATTCTTTTGCTGTTGTGATTTGGAAAGACCGCTGTTCCAGGTGAATTCCGGTGAATACACCATGACGTAGGGTAACTTTTCCCGGGCCACAAATACAGGTCTGCTTGCCATTTCTTTAATCCTCCTTTTTGACAAAACACACTTTTTCTTCCTTCCCCAAAAAAGGGGAAGAGAATTATTATAGCATATTGCTATGCGTTTTGTAAAGAACAGTAGGAAAGTTTTTTAGGGGTCCATAGTTGCCGTTGGAAAAATGTTCAGGGCAGGTTCCCCTGCCCTGATTTCTTATTTCTCATTGAGCTTTTTGAAAATTCCCTTTGCCACGTAGGGAGTCACAAATCGCAGTTTTCTATCCGGTAAAGCCTCGATCAATTCCCGCACTGCGTTTTCGATACGGGCAGGGGCTTCACTCATGGCAGTACCGGCGAAAACCGAAATGAAGGCGGGAGCCTCTGCGTTTTGAAGGATACCCACCAGGTCGCATTCTCCGAGGGGAACCGATCCCATATGGAAGGTATCCCTGTCCAGATGGGTTTCGTAGGGTCCGATCCCCCGGGGATCACTGCCGGAGTAGCCCGAAAGCAATTCCCCCGGTCCCACGTTCCAGGCCACCGCTTCGGAGTGGGCCATCTGCTTCATGCCGGTCATACCGGCTTTTGCCATGGCATACACCAAAATGTCGCAATAGCGTCGGAATCCGGTGTACCGGTCGGGGTCAGGGCTTCCATCGCTGAGCATGGCAACCGGTTCCTGCCCCGCTTGACGCAGGTGCTCGGTGAGCCATACAAGCTGGCGGGGTGCAATTTCGCAAAGCAGAGGATTGAGTACCCAGGCCGCCGGGACCTTACCAAAGGCCTTGTCCCGCAGGATGGTATATGGTTCGTAAACCAGGGAATGGAGCAGGTTATCCCCATCCGCCACCTGGAACACCAGGTAAACCGCATCCTCTTCCGCTTCGGGAATCACTTCCTCATAATCCGGAATCTGTACCGTTTCAAAGGAGGAAGAAACACTCAAATTCTCCACCGAGATCACCGGGATCATCATTCGCCCCATACCGGCAAACAATCCATCGGCCACAATTTCATCGGTCCAGCCCAGAATGGGAGTTCCCACCGGATAATGGTCGAAGACGTCCTTGTAATGAGCCCGCTCTTCTTTATCGAAAATATCCAGGTAGAAGGTGAAGAGCCGATTCGCTACCACGTAGTCCTTGTTGGCCGGGCCCCAGCTTTCCATATCGGTCGTCATGTGGGACCAGGTGAAGGCCACCTGGTGATTGGCAGAATCAAACCAATTGACCAGGGCATACTCCAGACATTCCAGGTTATTTTTGAAGTTGCATTCCCTCAGATCTGTCTTCTGATCAAAGACAAACCCCTCTTCCTGAAGCCAATCGTAAAGGGTCGGGGATACCACCAGGAAATCCCGTTGTCCGGCAATGGTGGTGGCAAGCTCGATGGTAGCCTGTTCCAACCGTGGATCGTAGACCACCACCCCCGAAAGGAATTCATGGTATTTCAAAAGCAGGGTTTTCAGCATGGGATATCTGCCGGCGGATGGAACAAGAAGGTTCTTCGGCAGGTCGGCATACACAAGTTCCAACCAATCCTCAGCGGTATGGGCCATATGTAGGCCAAGTTCCGCCGGGTCAGCCCAGCCACCCCGGTTATCTGCACAGCGGGTGTGGTGCACGTATATCTTTTCGGCAGAGGTGCGGTTTACAATACCCTGCAACACACAGGCCGCAATCTGCCCATCCATGGGGTCACTACGCAGATCGGCAACCACAAGGGATGCGGTTGCCGACGAAATTTTAGGAAGAATACTCATAACTTACAGAGTCTTGGCGGCGTCTACTACCCAGCCGATACGTTCCACGTCGATGGTACCGGGCAGGGTGCAGTCGGCACCGATCATGACACCGGTTTTGCCGGCTTTTTCCACCAACGCTTTGGTGTAGGCTTCGATTTCTTCCCGGCTGCCATTGACGATGAGGCTTTGGGCACGGTTATCAAAACCGCCCAGCACACACTTGCCGCCGAAGAACTTTTTCCCCTCTACAAGGTCCATATTCTCCACAAAGCAAGCCCAGTTGATGGCGGTGGCGGGATAATCCTGCCATACCTCCATGTGGTTGGGAATACCCGCCCAACCGCAGCAGTGAAGCACGTTCAGATCACCGAATTTGTTGATGTGTTCCAGCACTGCAAGGTCACTGGGGGTGACATATTTCCGGTATTCTGCCGGGGTGAAACGATCCTTTTCGCCTCCCTGGACACAGTAATAAATACCATCCACCTTGGCTTCGGTGAAAAGCAGTTCGCAAAGGGTGCAGTTATCCTGTGCCACCACCTCCAGCGCGTAAGCAATGGCGGCGGGATCCTCCTTCAGGTGGCGCATGACGATATCATCCCCGGCGCCGAAGCGCAGGTTGGAAAAGGGCGCAAATACGTTGTAAAGCACCAGGCATTCACTCTGCAGTCCGGCTTTGACAGCCTTGACCCGTTCCACCTGTTCCCGAATAAAGTCGCTTTCGGGGCCCAGGGGTTTCATAGTGTACCAATCCTTGGTATCCTTGATATTCTTTGCCACCGGATTGGGATAGTCAAAATAGCCATCGCACATGAGTTTGGCGATATCGGTATCGATGCGGTTGTAATAATCCAGATGAGCCTGCACGCAGGGCTGACCCTTGGCCTGTTCCGGCTTGAAGTGGAACCAGAAGCCCACCGGGGGTCGATCCACCGGCTGATTGTGCATGGCGGCAATCACACGTTCACGTTTGGTCATGGATATTTCCTCCTGATATTATTATTTACCTTTACTATATCACATCTCATCCCAACAATCAATAGCAAAAGCCGAAGCATCCGCTCCGGCTTGGCACACAATTTATCGAATTTCGGTACCGCCCCATTCCACCAGGGTAAAGCCTGTGCGAGCGGGTGCGGTCAGTTCCTGCGGGGCGATTTCCACCGCTTCCTCCACCCCCTGCCAGGTCATGAAAACCCGGATGGTGGTATCGGGCGTCGGGGTTACCCGGAGCCTTGCCGCATCGGTGTAGGCATCGGCTTGGAAAGAGATCAGGTTATAGGGGTTTGATTCCATCAGAGGCAACCAGTACACAATGAATTCGTTGGCTTCCCGGCGGGTAAGGCCCAACTTTTCCAAAGCATCCTCCAGGAAAGCGGCGGTATCTCCCCCCGCCACACAGAATCCCTGGGACATATCGAAATCGGTACAGACCTCCCCTTCCCAATAGAGGTAGTTGTAGCTTTGTCCCGCCCCATCCAACAGGGTGCCGTCGGGGTATGCGGTCACCTGCCAGCCATCCCGGTAGGCAGGATAGGTGCAGGTAAGCTCCCCATTCAACTGGAGCTCCACCGCCACCTCGGTCACTTCTTCGGGATAGAGGTAGATCACCGGCTTGTAGCAGGCATCCGGATCCAGGATCATGTCGCTGGGGGCAACCGAAAGTACTTCAGCCTCCGCTCGTTGGGTATTTTGATCATAATATATGGTTCCATATTCCACCAAAATCTTGTCCCCCACGCACCAATCGGCCCCGAAGTCACCGTTGAGCTTGAGGGTGTAGGGCATGGGAACCAACGGGTAGGCAAAAACGCAATCGGCATAAATCTTATCAATCACCAGGTCTTCCATCAACCCATCAGCCCAGGGTTTCATGGATGAGGTATCGATCCATTCCCCCTGATACTCCATGTTCCGCAGGTCGTTTGCCAGGGCGACCCTTGTCTCGTGGATGGCGGCGGGGTAGATTTCCATGATGCCACCGGTGTAGGTGACCTCCACGATATCACCGATTTCGGCACCCGCCTGCTTCAAAAGTTCCCAGCTCACCGAAATCAGGTCGCTGGAACTGCGTTCCCATTCCCCCTCCAGGGGTTCCACCAGGGCGGTTTCGAAGGTAGAATTGTAGTGATCGGTAACGATCGCCAGGAACTTCTGTTCCACCTTGTCTATCTCATGCCCCCACAGCTCCTCCATGGGGATTTTCCTATCCGCGCCCCAATAGATACGGGTAGCCTCGTATATCCCATCCTCGGTAATACGGTTCCAATCCACAATTTTGTAGGTTATGGCCACGTATTCCCGGCTTCCCCCGTCATCGGCGGAGGTTTGTGGAATGGGGACAAAAAGGATGGCCAACAGCAGAAGTACCGCCGCCAGAGAAAACCAAATCTTCTTTTTCATGATTACCGCTCCTTCTGGTAGATTTATATCTTTGACGGAAAACAAAGGGAAAAAGTTTCCGGTTTTTTTATCCTCCCGAAAATCTTTTTCCCTTTGCAATACTTTCTTGAACGCAGAGAAGCAAACTTCTTAAATCATCCAAGTCTGGCGATCATTTCGTCCTGCAGTTCCTTCGGCAGATCCACAAAGTGGGCCGAGACCCCCCACATGCGAACGATCAAGTCCTTGTATTTTTCTGGTTCTGCCTGGGCTTTCTTCAGTTCCTCCCCATCCATGACGTTCGGCTGGTGCTGCATGCCGCCCCGGGCAAAATAGCTTTGCAAAAGCTTACGGAAGCGCTCTGGCCCCTCTTCCCCCTGGAAAATCGAGGCGTAGTAGTTGATCATGAAGCAATAATTCCATTGAATCAAATCGGGATCAAACACCGAAGCCGACTTCATGGCGGCGGTGGCTCCCCTTTTCATACTGCCGCTGGCAGGGGTCATGGTAACCGATACCGGCGCCCCCTTGTGGCGGCCCTCCGGCGTTGCCATCAGTCCCCAACCGGTGGAGACCGGGTGGGGTTGGTGAATGCCCGAAAGGAGTTTTCCCCCGGAGGGGGTGGTATAACGGGCACTTTCCCGCAGACAGAATTCAATCAGTTCCTTTGCCATTTGATCCACGAATGGGTCATCATTGCCCCACTTGGGCGCATTCCACAGAATGGCCCGCATAACCTCCTGTCCTTCGCCCCGATAATCCTGCTTACAGGCTTCCACGACTTCATGGAGAGTATAACGCTTATCTTCAAATACCACCTTTTGGATGGCGGCCAGGGAATTGATGGCTTCCACCACGGTACCGAGCATGGTCCCCCGTTCCTTGATGGGATAGGGTTCGTAAATCATGTCGGTGGCATTTTCAATGGCTCCCTGATACATGCCGCTCAGGTACGGCAAGGGACACATGGGGCTCCTTCCATTCCAATTGGGGTTGGCACCGGCTTTTAGCCCTGCAAAATATTCCTCATACCTGCCGTCCCGATAAAGGGCCACCTGATTGAAATCGGCGTTATGTCCTGCAATGCCATTGGCGATGCGTTTGGCCGCTTCCTTCTTCACTGCGTCCAGCAGGTCGTCAAAGCTTGCAAAATCGTCCTTTTGGCACAGGATATCCATAACCATGTGGGCCATACCCAGGGAATAGGCCAGGTAAAAGTCACCCTTGCCGGGAATATTCATATCCTGACACAGATCAAAGGCATAAGCACGGGCATCCGACGCATCAAGGCCAGCCACTTGCAACGACTTGACAAACCCATCGTCGTTGTAGTAGGACATAAAGTTCGCGCCCTTTACAGTCAACTCTGATGCTTTTTCCAGGAACCAGGCAGGGTTTTTGCTGTGGAGCCGCAGATTGATCTCCGGTTCAGGGAGCATGGTATCCGAAATGGCATCCAGGAAGAGGCCTGTGGTCCGACTTGCGGCATTTTCCCCATTGGGCAACACACCGCCAAGGGTCACCACCAGCTGTCCTTCGTGTTTGTTGAAATAGCCCTTGTCGTTGATATCCGCCTGGTCGTACATTTTAAGCAGAAGGCAACCCAAAATTTCCCGGGCTTCCTCGTCGCTTTCCTTACCCAGGAAGGGATCCAGAATCACGTCCAAACGTCCATAGTTAATGAAAAGCCAGCTTTCCAGAATGGTGCCCAAATGCCCAAACCACAAAAGCTGCACCGCTTCCCGGAAGGAACGGGGTCTTCCGCCGCTGATATGTCGGCAAACCCGGCTGATTTCCAATAGCCGTTCCTTTTCCTCTCCGGCAGCCTCTTCCGAAAGAGCGGCCGCATGGTCGGCATAACGGGTAATAAGGGCTTTTATGCCGTTGTAGGCGATGAGCAGGCTATCGAGAAATTCCACCTGATGGGCAGCAAGGTTTTTCTCTTTTTTCTTTGCTTCAGCCTGAGCCAGAATACCATCGATGCCGCCATTCAGGAGGAGGCTGAAATCGGGGGTGTAGTGTTGCTTATTGACCTTTGTATAATCTCCACCGAATGCTTCGATTTCTTCCCCGGTCACATATTCCGGGAAGGCCACCAGGGTATAATCAAAGTGATCGTGGCTGTCCAGATTATCCTCGTGAGGTTCGTAGAAGGTACGGGTACCCACGATCAACTCCTTAGGTCCGATATAAAGGGGCATATTTTCACAAATCCATGCAAAGGCACGGGCTTTGCGTACCGGAATTCCCCCATCCATGTGGGCTGTGGAATGGCGAGGCATAGCCCGGCGCATAATTTTATTACGGCCTGCCAGGGTTTCTTCCCGCAAAAAAGCAATACGTTCTGTCATGGTGTTCTTCTCCTTTTATTCAACCGGTAACCCATACTTTCGGAAGATATCTTTGAACTCCAAGAGCCGGGATTGGGGGATGGTTTTTTCGGTTTCGTACCCGGGAGTCATTCCCAGGGTGGCGTATTTGCTTTTACCCAGGGTGTGGTAGGGCATCAGAGTGACCCGGCTAACCCCGGAGGTATTCCGTACCAGGGCTGCCATCGCGGCCATTTCCCCGACGTTATCATTAAAATCGGGAATCACCGGTATCCGAATCCACAGATTGGCCCCGGATCTTGCCAGTTTTTCCAGATTTTCTAAAATCAAACGGTTATCATGCCCGGTAAAAAACCGATGGTTTTCTCCGTCCAGGCACTTCAGGTCGTAAAGGTAGGTATTGTTGTAAGGAAGGGTCATTTGGATGGCTTCCCATGGCACCAGACCGCAGGTATCCACCGCTGTGGTAATGTTCTCCTTCCGTACCCGCCTCATCATTTCGGTAACAAATTCGGCTTGCAGAAGGCATTCTCCCCCCGAAAAGGTGACCCCGCCGTCCTCCCCATAAAAGTCCCGGTCAGCAAGTACTTCCTCCAGAAGCTCTTCCACCGTGACATCCCGGCCAACCGCCTTCAATGCTCCTGTGGGACATGATTTCGCCCCCGTCAGGCTATGATTTCCACCACAGGAACCGCAGCCAATACACTCCTCCGGGGTAAACTGGGGTTGGATGGCCCCGGAAAGTCCCTCCGGATTGTGGCACCAGCTGCACCGTAGGGGGCATCCCTTCATAAATACCGTGGTACGAATGCCCGGTCCATCGTGCACCGAAAAACGCTGTACGTCAAAAA
>SVKS01000188.1 GCA_015068345.1 Oscillospiraceae bacterium | reverse complement strand
AAAGCTCGGAAAAATCCATAATGTAGCGGTCGGCTACCCGCTTGATGTCCTCCGCCACCTCCCGGGAGGTCTCGTCAAAGACCCCAATGGAGGGGATACCCGCCCGCCTTGCGGTGGTCAGGCACACCAGATTGTCGTCCAGGAAGATACATTCCTCACGGGTGGTTTGGAGTCGGGCAACCACCTCGTCATAAATTTCCACCTGAGCCTTGGAATAACTGAAATCATCGATGGACCAAACGGTGTCAAAAAGGTCGTAGATGCCGCATCGGCGAAGGCAGGGATCAATGAACACGTGGGGGGAAGCGGTGAGTACGTGAAGGGTATGACCCTCGTTTTTTAGACGGCGCAGGGTTTCGGCTACGTGGGTCTTCAGGGGGATCTTGTTGCTGTAGGCGTCCATCAGGGTGGCAAAGCTCTTTTGGTAGCAGGTTTCCTCATCCAGGGGGACCCCCAGGGAAATGGAATAGCGGATGGCGCCCCGGTTTCCCAGGGGGGTGATGGTCTTCACAAAGTCTTCCGGTACCGGAAGGTCAAATTCCTTCAAAAGATTCACGAACATATTGGCCCAAACCGGCATGGAGTTGGCTAAAACACCATCAAAATCGAATAAATAATGCATGATACACTCCTCGTTATACTAAGGGAACCAAAATGGCGTCCCCGGCGGGAATGGTATAAGTTTTTTCTGCTACCCGGCAGGTGACGGCATTGTCCCCGGGATTTACCAGAATTTGTGCCCTGGAACCGTCTTCCGCCTGCCATGCGGTGGCAATGACCTCCGGCAGGGGGAGGGGCCGCCCGGCGGCGGTGTAGGTGACCTTGCCGCATTCCACAGGCAGAGCTTTCATCATGCGGCCGGCGTAAAGATAGGGCTTGGCTTCCTCCCGATAAAAACGGGTCAGGTTGGAGATCATTCCCAGGGCCTTTTCCTTGTTCGGGGCGTGATCAAAGTCCCGGGTGCCCCAGCTGGACATCAGATTCCCGTCCGGGGTCAAAACCAGGGTCATGGCGTCCCCGATGGCGAAGGAGTAGGCCAGCCGGTAACGCAGGGTATCCTGGGTGCTGTCGAAGGAACAAGCTACCTGGTTGCCCATGAAATTGCGCAGATATTCGTGGTAGAGGTAGGCGTAGAGGGGAACCGGATAGCCCAGGGCGTAGTTGAGTTCATAGCGGTTATCACTGAACAGGAGGTTCCCCATGAAGGCTTCTCCCGCCGCCGATTCGCAGCCCAGCAGGGTTTTCCCGGCCACCTGGTTCCATTCGGTAAGCATATTCTGCATATTTTCGGTCATCCACTTCCCCGGGGCGGGGGTATGACCGTGGTTGCGGCTGTAACAGAAGTATTGTCCGCCTCCATGATTCTGGTCCAGAATCTGGGCGTAGTCCACCCCGCTCTGGAGCAGGGGATAATAGGCTTCCCGCAGAAGCTCCCGACCCATTTGGCTTGCGGGGCAAATGTCGTAACCCACCCGCTGGGCGGTACAGATGCGGCTGATGCCAATGGATTCGTCCGGGGCGGCGCACATGGCGTCCTGGAGACCACGGGCGGTATAGTCGGCACTGCGGTCGTAATCATCCACCAGGTTGCTTTTCATGGAGTAGCCAAAGCCGGAGCAGTAGACCCCCAGTACGTCCCCCTCATCGTGAAGAGTGCGGAGGAATTCCATGAAATTGTCCGGATCCCCGTAGGGGGGCCACACGTAGGGAGGTGCCCAGGGGGCGGTACCCTCCCAGTGCATCAGGAGCACCATCAGCCAGTGGTCGATCTTCCCCCGAATGTCCCGAAGCAGGGGCAGGGCGTTGGTATAGGGGAACAGCCGATTGGGATTCATGATATCGGTATCGTGAATGCCCCGCACCGGATAGGATACCACCAGGGGGCTTTCGGCGTACCAGGCGGGCAGGGTATCGTTTTCGGTGATCTTTTTGGCTCTGGGGGGCAGATTCCGGTCGTTCCAGGCCCGGTAGCGCTCGGCGGCGGCTTCCCAGCATCCATCCACCACCGACCACACCATGGGGAAATCACTACGGTAGACTTCACCGTAGTCCGCACCGCAGTAAAGGCGGAATTCCATGGTAATACCATCGGATTCCTCGTAAAAATCGATGCCCTTCACACCCCGGGCGGGGTCGTGGGCGCCCAGATAGAGGGAGGCGTCGGGGAAAATATAGGCCAAAAGCTGGGAACAGATCATGTTGGGGAATACCGAGTAGGCGCCCAGGGAGGGGTACTCCGGTTCCCGATGGGGAAAGTGCTTGTTGCGCACTGCCATGCTTTCCACCATAGCCCCTTCGTTGTAGGGGTACAGAATCTTGCCGCCACAGCCCGCCGGGTCGTCCATGTGAAGCTTGGGCAAATTCACCAGGGGGAAATCCACCCATTCCACCAGGTGTTCGTTGCAACCCGGATCGGCGGTGACGTACCATTCGGCCTCATCCATGTTCCCTTTCAGGGTGACCTCCAGGGAAAGGCCGGGGAAACCGGTAAAATCGGTGTAAATTCCACCCTGGCAGGTTTCGGTGACATGCTTTGCGTCAAAGGCCGAAAGTCGGGTCAGGTTACCGACCTTGTCCCGCAGTCCCAACCGGAACAGGGGCGTGGGGGAGGCAAGACACTCCTTGCCGTGGATGGTCAATGAAGAAATCGTCCCCTTTGAAACCTCCAGGGCGATGGTCATATTCGAAAGCGAAAGCTGGTACATACTTGGGCTCCTTTCAATCGGTTCTTGTCCCGATTATACCACATCCGGGCGGGGATGACAATCTTTTTCGGGTTGCAATCAGGCTATCATCTTGCTATAATAGGGGCAGAAAAGCCAAAGAAAAGGAGTGCCATCTTATGAAAGGCCAAAACACCTGGAGCTATCAGCCCTACCGACCCTTCCTGTGGGAGGTGGGAGATATCTATATCTGCCGCGTTGTCCCCGGCGAAACCACCCTGCATTTTGAGTGGTTGCCCCATGAATTTGGGGAAACCAAAGCGTATTTCCGCATTCGTGGTACCGAAGAATGGACCGAGGCGGCGGTGGAGGGTACCGAATGCGACATTGCCGGGCTTGTAAACGGCACCGATTACGAGTTTTACGTGGAAGCCGGGGAGAAAAAGAGCCGCATCCGCCTGGCAAAATGCGGAAAAAGCGTGGGTACCGTGGTGAATTACCTCCACCCGGAGGACGAATGCTATGCCTTCTCCGGGCGGTATCTCTGT
>SVKS01000042.1 GCA_015068345.1 Oscillospiraceae bacterium | reverse complement strand
GTAGGTGGTCATGATGATGACGTAGGGGAAATCCATATTGGGCAAAAGATCGGGGGTCATTTTCAAAAACGCAACCACACCCAAAACCAAAATGGCGATCACGGCAACGAATACGGTGAGGGGCTTTTTGATGCTGAGTTTAATCATGGGGAGTCTCCTTTAGAGTAGCTAAAAAGCGATATGAATGCAAAAATAAAACAGTATAAATATATCACAAAAACGTGTCCGAATCAAGGGGAAACAGGAAAGTTTACAATTGGTTCATAGTTGATATTCAGTTGAACTTTAGGGAATTTTGGGAACATTTTACGAATCTTAACCACCGGGATACGAAAGGTGTACCTCGCCGGTCCTGGAGAGGATGGAGCCCAAAAAGATTACCGAACTGCGAAGCTCGCTCATGAGCCGGTCGGGAATTTCGCAGGATACCGGATTGGTTGCGTCTACCGTAATGGTTTGCCCACTTCGGGTGACTTTGGCGCCCAATTGTTCCAGGATGGCAATGGTGGTGTCCACGTCACGGATGTTTGGACAATTGTGAAGGGTAGAGCTTCCTCGAATCAAAAAGGTGGCTGCCAGAATGGGCAGAACGGCATTTTTGGACCCCTGTACGGTGATCTCTCCGGAAAGTGGATGACCGCCCTCCACCAGGATGGAATTTCGCATTCTATATAACCTCCTAAAAAGCAAATGACGTTTACTTTTTCAATGTATGTAAAAAGGCGGACTTTTGTCTCTTGGAATTGGTTATATTTTTTCAAAAAAAGCTCTTGACAAAAAAGCAGATAGGGTGTATACTCTTATGAGTGTAAAGCGGATATGCTTTACAGAGAAGAGATCACTGCGAAGGAGAGGGTCTGCATGAAGAGTAGTGCGGTGGAAATGTGTCTGCTTTTTGATTTTTACGGTGACATGCTCACCGAAAAGCAACGGCAGATCTTCGACTATTATTATAACGAGGATCTGTCCCTTGCGGAAATTGCCGAAATCGCCGGTATTTCCCGACAGGGCGTGCGGGATTCGGTGGTTAGAAGTGAAGTGGCTCTCCGGGCCATGGAAGAAAAAACCGGTCTCGTAGCCCGGTTCCGTGCGATGAATGATACCATAGCACAGATTCACACTCTGGTGGATGAGTTTGCGAAATCTCCGGATTTCCGCCATATCACCAATGTGAGCGCCGACCGGATTCGCAAGATTTGGTTCCTCTCCCGTCCCGAAGAGGAAGGGAAAAACGAATAAGGAGGACTCTATATGGCGTTTGAAGGTCTCTCCGAAAAACTGGATGCGGTATTCAAAAAACTGCGTGGACGGGGCAAACTTTCCGAAAAGGATATCAAGGAAGCCATGCGGGAAGTGCGGATGGCACTTCTGGAAGCCGACGTCAACTATAAGGTCTGCAAGGAATTTATCGCATCGGTAACAGCCCGCGCCAATGGGCAGGAGGTTATGGAAAGCCTGACCCCGGCGCAACAGGTTATCAAAATCGTCAACGAAGAACTGACTGCATTGATGGGTGGTCAGGCTGAAAAGATTCGTATTGCATCCAAACCTCCCACGATCATCATGCTGATGGGGCTCCAGGGCTCGGGTAAAACCACCAACGGTGTCAAGCTGGCGGCATATTTCCAAAAGCTTGGCAAGCGTCCCTTGATGGCCGCCTGTGACGTCTATCGTCCGGCTGCTATTTCCCAGCTCATTACCGCCGCTGGTATGGTGAATATTCCGGTGTTTGAAATGGGTCAGGGAGATCCGGTGGAAATCGCAAAGAAAGCGGTGGATCACGCCCTCTACCATGGCAACGACATGGTATTCCTGGATACTGCCGGTCGTCTGTCGGTGGATGAAGCCCTCATGGATGAGCTTCGCCGGATCGACGAAGCGGTTGGTCCCCACGAAAAAATCCTGGTGGTTGACGCCATGACCGGTCAGGATGCCGTTAATACCGCTGAGAATTTCGAAAATCAGGTGGGTATTGACTCGGTTATCCTCACCAAGCTGGACGGCGATGCTCGTGGCGGTGCGGCCCTTTCCATCCGGGCTGTCACCAAAAAGCCTATCAAGTTCTGCGGTATCGGTGAAAAAATCGATGCTTCGAATATTGAACCCTTCCATCCCGACCGGATGGCCTCCCGAATTCTTGGCATGGGTGACGTGCTCACCCTGATCGACAAGGTCCAGGAGAACTTCGATAAGAAAAAGGCCGAGGAACTGGAAGAAAAAATCAAAAAATCCCGCCTTTCCCTGGATGACTACCTGGATCAGCTTCGTCAGATGCGGGGAATGGATATGGGTCAGATGATGGCCATGATTCCCGGTATGAAGGGTGCCAAGGATTTCAAGATCGACGAAAAGGCCCTTGACCGGATCGAGGCGATCATTCTGTCTATGACAAAGAAGGAACGGGATAAACCTGAAATTATCAACGCCAGCCGGAAAAAGCGTATTGCCGCCGGCAGCGGCACCCGAGTGGAAGACGTGAACCGTCTTTTGAAACAGCACGAGCAAGTGCAGAAAATGACCAAGCAGATGTCAAAAATGACAGGTCGGATGGGCAAAAAAGGCATGAAAGGCCTGCGCTTCCCCTTCTGAACCACGCTATCCTTCCCAAAACGGGATTGATATACAACATAAAAAACCATATAAATTTTTGGAGGAAACAACAAATGGTAAAGATCAGACTGCGCCGCATGGGCGCCAAGAAGGCTCCTTTCTATCGTATCGTCGTCGCCGACTCCCGCTATCCCCGTGATGGCCGTTTCATCGACGAAATCGGTACCTACAACCCCATGAAGGAACCCTCTGAATTCAAGGTTGACGAAGAAAAGGTAAAGACCTGGATCAAGAACGGTGCTCAGCCCACCGATACCGTTAAGACCCTGCTCAAGAAGAACGGCATCATCTAAGGGTTTCCTTATATGAAAGAATTACTGATCTTCATCGTGAGCCACCTGGTGGATCACCCGGAGAGCATTTCTGTGAACGAGATCTGGAAGGACGACAAGGACGTTACCCTGGAGCTGACCGTAGATCAGAGCGATATGGGTAAGGTTATCGGCCGCCAGGGCCGGATTGCAAAGGCCATCCGTACCCTGATGAAGACCTCTGCCGCGCATGAAAATATCCGCGTCAGCGTGGATATTCTGGGCTAATCCCGGTGCAAAAGGAATATTTGGACGCAGGGCGCATTGTTGGTACCTTCGGCATTCTTGGCGAAGTGCGCATTGAGCCCTGGTGCGACAGCCCCGAGTTTCTCCGGGGCTTTTCGCAATATTATATCGATGGCAAGGCCCACAAGGTACTGCGGGCCAGGGTGCACAAAAACATGGTGTTGGCTCTTCTGGAAGGGTATTCCAATCCGGAAGATGCTATGGTGTTGCGGGGCAAAACCGTTTCTATTTTCCGTGGGGACGTGAAGCTGCCTAAGGGAACCTTCTTTGTGGAGGATCTGAAGGGACTTCCTGTATTTGATCTGCGTAAAAATGCCGTGATCGGCACCCTGCGGGAGATTTTGAATCTGCCTGGAAGCGACGTGTATGTGGTTGCAGGGGAAAAGGGAGATATCCTGATTCCTGCTGTGGAGGCATTCCTCCGGGGAGCTGATTTGGAAAAGGGCGAGATTCGCGTGGAAACGATTGAGGGTATGGGCGATGAGGATTGATATTCTGACCCTGTTTCCCCAAAGTATTGAAGCCTTCTTGGGGGAAAGTATCATTGGCCGTGCCCGTAAGGCCGGCAAACTGGAGCTCCACTGCCATCAAATTCGCGACTACACCATGCATAAACAAAAACAGACCGATGACTATCCCTATGGCGGCGGCTTCGGCATGGTCATGTATGCCGATCCGTTGTACCGTGCCCACCAGGCGGTGAAGGAGGCGTGCGGTAAGGAGCATATTCACACGGTCTATATGTCCCCCCAGGGCCAGGTCTTTGACGAAGACAAGGCTAAGGAGTTGGCCGGCTACGACCAGATCATGCTGGTTTGCGGTCATTATGAAGGGGTAGACGAGAGATTCCTGGAAGAATGCGTGGACGAGGAAATTTCCTTGGGAAATTTCGTCCTCACCGGCGGGGAAATCGCCGCGGCGGCCATTGCCGATGCGGTGGCAAGACTTTCCCCTGGAGTTCTTCGCACCGAGGAATGCTTCACCGACGAAAGTATTTACGACGGACGGCTGGAACATCCCCAGTACACCCGTCCTGAAGAATGGCACGGTAAGAAGGTACCGGAGGTGCTTTTCTCCGGGAACCATGCCGAAATCAAAAAGTGGCGCCAAAAGCAGGGGCTTTACCGCACCTTTGACAAGCGCCCCGACCTGTTCGAGGAATTCCCCCTGAGCGATGAAGAGCGAAAGCTTCTTTCGGAATCGGGACGGAACCCCGACGAGGTAGAATAAAGGAGAAAGTACCCGTGTGACGTGATTGTCACGCGGGTGTTTTTGTGCTATAATGAGCAAAAAGGGAGGTGGCAGGAATGAAGACCGAGCGTATGATCGGCATATTGGCGCTGTTGCAAACCCATGGACGCGTAACCTGCCCCTTTCTGGCTGAAAAATTTGAGGTATCGGTCCGTACCATTCGGCGAGATATTGAAGAAATCTCAAAAGCAGGAATTCCCCTCGTCACCACCCAGGGAAACGGGGGTGGCGTAGCCCTGATGGAGGGGTACGCCCTGGACACCACCATATTTACACAATCGGAGCTTGCCGCCATGCTTGCGGGAGTGAAAGCCCTGGATAGCGTTTCTCCCGGCGCAAAGCTTGGAGGGATCCTGGCCAAGGTGGGAGGGGGTGCTATCCTGCCCCTGGCAGAGGATGTGGAGATCGAGCTTTCCTCTTTTTATAAGGCTGATCTGACCGAAAAGATCGAAACAATCCGTCGGGCTATTCGGGAAAAGCGAATGATCGCTTTTGATTATTGCTACCCCAAGGGAGAGAGCGAAAAGCACCTTGAGCCGATGAAGGTGGTATTCCGCTGGTCGGATTGGTATGTATACGGCTATTCTCCACAGAGGGAGGATTACAGGCTATATAAACTTCGAAGGCTCTGGAATCTGACGATTACAGAGGAATCATTTTTGCCCCGTCCCATGCCCGAATCCATTCAGTATGGGACCCATATGACCGACCATATCTTGGTGACTGCCCGTTGTAATCCATCGGTAAAATACCGATTTGTAGAGGAATTTGGTCACGGATCGGTGGAAGGGAATATAGCACGCTGCTTCTTTTCAAGCTTTTCGGATGCCATTCGCTGGTTTTTGAGCATGGGGGAGGACGTGACTATTCTGGATCCCCCGGAATTAGTGGCGGAAATGGAGCAAACCTTGGAAAAAATGAAAAAGAATTATCAAAGATGACATACTGATGTCCGGTTTGCTTTGGTATACTATGACCACCAAAACCAAGGAGGAAATCAAGTATGATCGAATCGAGATGCGGGTTGTGTTGCAGTACCTGCGCCTATCGGGAACCATACCATTGCGGAGGGTGCATGGAAACCCAGGGGCATCCTTTCCATGGGGAATGTCCGGTGGCTGTATGTGCCCAAAAGCGGGGGCTTGACCATTGCGGACAATGCGAAGGGTTTCCCTGTGTGCTATTGATGGAGTATTCCTGTGATAAAGAGCATGGGGACAAGCCCATTGGGGAGAGAATCCGAAACTGTCGGGAGTGGCAGAAGGAATCGGCTTCGGCAGGATTCCGGTTTGGAGGCGTGAATTTCTATTCCCCGGAACCCGAAAGGCTGTTGGACTATTACAAAAAGCTGGGCCTTCGTGTGGTGGAGGAGGTGGCACCCGGAGACGAATACTTTGGGGCAAGTCTGGCATTGATGGGATGTGATACGCCGGTGATGTGGATCTGGCGGTGTCCCGAAGGAAGCCAAAGCAAAAATAACCTTTGTTTCACCACCCACGGCAAGCTGGCAGAGGTGTATCAAGCCATTCGGGAAGCAGGAGTGGAATGTGATCCTCCCTTCAGGGCGACCTGGGGCGGAATGGAACTGCTTCTCCTGGATCCGGACGGAAATACCATTTTATTCTTATAGAATTTGATTTTTGCGGAGGAAAAGTGCATGCGAATTCACGAAGACTTTACCGGAGGCAATATCCGGGTGAAAAGCATCAAGGGAGAGGTGGTGGAGCTTGAAAATCAGCTCCGGGACACCACTACAGAATGGTTTTACTGGGCCTTTTGCGTGGAGGATGCCGGGGGAAAAAGCCTGACCTTCCACATGCAACCCGATCGTTTGGGTTATTTTGGTCCTGCGGTGAGCCACGACCTGAAGGAATGGCATTGGCTCGAAGAGGTGGAGGGGGACAGCTTTACCTATCACTTTGCCCATGGGGAAAACAAGGTCTATTTCGCCCACAACATGCTTTATCATCCCGACCGATTCCTGTCCTTTGCCGATGGGATGAGGCTGGAGGTGAAGACCCTTTGCGAAAGCAAACGGGGGAGAGCAACCCCATATATTTCCTTTGGTGAAGGGGATATGCAGGTAATCCTGACGGCCCGCCACCATGCCTGCGAATCCACCGGCAGTTACGTGCTGGAAGGAGTACTGGAGCGTTTGCTGGAAAAGCCCATTCCGGGAATCAAAGTGTTTTGCGTTCCTTTCGTGGATTACGATGGGGTTTTGGATGGGGACCAGGGGAAAAATCGGGCACCCCACGACCAAAACCGGGACTACCTGTGGGAAGAGGATGCCATCTATCCCGAAGTGGCCGCCATCCGTCAATTTGCCCGGGAAAACGGGTGCAAATATGCCTTTGACTTCCATGCTCCCTGGCACAAGGGGAGTGAAAATGACACGGTATTCATCGTTCACAGTGATGCGGAAAAGGAAGAAAAATTCCGTAAATTTTCCAGGCTGATGGTGTCCGCCATGACCACAGATGCCCTGCAGTATTATGGCGAGACCGATTATCCCTCCGGTACCGGTTGGAATATTCCTGGAGCCCAGTTTGCCCGGAATATGGGGCGAATCCCGGATAACGATGTGGCCTTTACGTTGGAAACCGCATATTTCGGGACTCCGGAAAACGTAGTAAGCCAGGATAAATTGGTGGCCCTGGGACGGGTCTTTGCCGAAGCCATGCGGGCTTACATTGGATAAAAGTGAAAATGTGACGAAAATATGAAGCTTCCACCCGAAAGCGGGAGGAAGCTTCGTTATTTATTCGGTAAAGAATGAAAAAAGTTCTTGCATAGAGGCATTTGTTGTGCTATAATAATTGCGTTTCGTTTGTGGGAAAGTATTTTCCCCTGGGCAATCTTTCTTTATTGGAGAACATTATGATCATTGGAACAACCAGAGAACTGAAGAATCATGAATACCGTGTTGGCCTGACCCCTGATAACGTCATGGCATACGTGGCCGCCGGTCATACCGTATATGTGGAGACTATGGCGGGTGAGGGTGCCGGCTTCCCGGACGAAGAATACGTGGCGGCAGGTGCCACCATTCTTTCTACCCCCGACGAAGTCTACACCATTGCCGATATGATCGTCAAGGTCAAGGAACCTGAAGAATGTGAATACGATAAACTGCGTGAAGGTCAGATCCTTTACACCTATCTCCACCTGGCACCCAATCCCGGCCTGGCGGAAGCCCTGATGAAGAAAAATGTAAAGGCCGTGGCCTTTGAAACTATCACCGACGAACAGGGCAATTTGCCCTGCCTGCGCCCCATGAGCCAGATTGCCGGTCGTCTTTCCATTCAGGAAGGCGCCAAGTACATTGAACGCAGCTACGGTGGCCGCGGCATCCTTTTGGGCGGTGTTCCCGGGGTGGAACGGGGCGAAATCGTCATTATTGGTGGTGGTATTGCCGGTACATACGCCGCAAAGGCCGCTGTCGGTATTGATGCCGAGGTGACCCTGCTGGACGTAAATCCCAACCGCCTGGCTTATCTGGAGGATATCTTCGGTGCATCGGTTACCACTCTTTACAGCACCGAAGCAAACATTGTAAAGTGCCTGAAAGAAGCAGACCTTGTCATTGGCTCGGTTTTGATTCCGGGCGGTAAGACCCCGAAACTGGTTCGCCGCGAACACCTGAAGCTCATGAAGAAGGGTGCCGTGGTGGTGGACATCGCCATCGACCAGGGCGGATGTTTCGAATCCAGCCATGTGACCACCCATGACAACCCGGTCTACATTGAAGAAGGTGTAGTTCACTATTGCGTGGGCAACATGCCCGGCGCCGTGCCCCACACCAGCACCATTGCTCTTGCAAATGCAACCTTCCGTTACGGTAAAATGATTGCCGATATGGGTCTGGAAGCGGCTGCTAAGGCCAACACCGGTGTCAAGAATGGCGTCAACATCTATCTTGGAAAGTGCGTCAATGCCAACGTGGCCTCTTCTCTGGGTTACGAGTACACCGATCTTTACACCTTGATCTGAGTATAAAGATCAAAACATTGGAAAAAATAGGGACAGGAACAACCTGTCCCTATTTCTTTTGTAAAGGAGAAAACAATGACCAACAAATATCAGGGAACGAAAACTGAACTGAATCTGAAAAGCGCTTTTTCAGGGGAATCGGAAGCAAGAAACAAGTATACCTTCTTTGCGTCAGTGGCCAAACAGGAGGGCTACGAACAGATTGCCGCTATCTTCCAGAAGACTGCCGATAACGAAAAGGAACATGCGGAAATCTGGTTCAAGGAGCTGGGGGGAATCGGTACCACCGACCAGAATTTGCTTTCCGGGGCAGAGGGAGAACACTACGAATGGAGCGACATGTATGAAGGTTTTGCCAAAACCGCAGAAGAGGAGGGATTTACCGCCCTTGCAGCCAAGTTTCGCCTGGTAGCAGGGGTGGAAAAGCAGCACGAGGAACGCTACCGGGCCCTTCTGCACAACGTGGAAATGAAAGAAGTGTTTGAACGAAGCGAAGTCAAGATTTGGGAATGCCGTAACTGCGGTCACATTGTAGTGGGCATGAAAGCACCGGGGGTGTGTCCGGTCTGCGCCCATCCCCAGGCATATTTTGAAATTCAATGTAAAAACTATTAAGAAAAGACCCCGGAAGCCATGGCTTTCGGGGTTTATGTATACTTACAGGGTGATCCAACGCCCTTCTGCGGAAGCTTGCAGGATGCCATCCAAAAGCTTTTCGCTTGTAACGCCGTCGTCCACCGTGGCGTTGAGACCATCGCCTTTTCCCTGGAGAAGGTCCGCAAAGCATTGCATCTGGCTTACCTGCATTTCCTGGGGAATTTCCATGGGGGTGTAGATGCCGCCGGTTTCGTCGGTGGCGATTTCCAACTCGTCCTTACCCGGCTCCCGGTCCAGGTGATAGACCAGAGCGCCCTTTTCGCCGTAAATCTCCATGCGCTGGTAGTTCCCGCGGCCGTAGGCAAAGCGGGAAATCTGGAAGGTGGCAGAAATACCGCCGGTCATTTTGGCAAGGATATTGGAGAAATCGTCCACATCCACAGTGCCGAGTGTATCGCTTCCGGGGAGCTTGCGCTCATGCACAATGGTGTCCAGGTGGGCGGCCACCGCCTGGTAGGATTCTCCGGTGACAAAGGAGACCAGATCGAGGCCGTGACAACCCAGGTCCCCAAGCGCGCCGGAGGCGGCTACTTTTTTGTCAAAACGCCATACCAGGGAGGCGTTTTTGATGGCGAGGCCCCAGGCCTGGTAATACTGCATGCTGACGTGGTGGACTCTACCGATGACGCCGCTTCGCACCAGGGAACGCATGAAGCGGGCGGCGGCCTTGTAGCGATAGGAGAAGTAGATCATACTGGCGACACCGGCATCCTGGGTAACAGCCTGAAGCTTCAAGGCTTCGGAGGTATCCATGGTCATGGGCTTTTCGATGCCATAGGGTTTGCCGGCCTTGGCGGCGGCAATAGCAATTTCCATGTGTACGTCATTGGGAGTGGAGATGTCGATGGCATCCACGTCGGGGCAGGCAATCAGGTCGCGGTAGTCGGTGAAACAATGATCTTCGGGAATACCGTATTCTTTGGCCCGGGATAACAACCGTTCCCGGTCGATGTCGCAAAGGGCAGTAAGAACCAGATCGGGGGAGGCCTGGATGCCGGGAATGTGCACGCCGGAGGAGATTCCTCCAAGTCCAATGGAACCGATACGAATTGCCATAATGAAATCTTCCTTTCGCTATTTATTTGCATCCATTGTAACATAAAAATATGAAAATGCAATAGGTAGTTGTAAAAGAAACGGGGAATCTGCAGGGTGATGATCACAGAGGTTGGGGAATGGAAAGAAAATCACACAATATGTGGGATTTCTGGTAGGAAAACCCTTGCGGTTTACGCAAATTTGTGATAAAATATGATGTCAAGCTGTAGCCCTTTTCTGCCGGGTGCAGCAGGGAGGATGTTTTTAGGCGGAAAAAAGCACCCACGTCACAGGAGGCATTGTATGTCTGAAGAAGTAAAAGCGAAAAAGAAAAAAGTTCAAAGAGAACGTTACGACAATTTGATTGATAAAAAGAAGCATCCCTTCCAATGGTTTGCCCAGGTAGTTTGGTACCGCAACTGGATCTTTATTGTGGCGGCACTGTTTGTCAGTGTCCTGCTTTCCTACATGGTCTACCAATCCATAAATCGGGAACGTTACGATATGCGCTTTATCATTGCGATCTATAACCAGCCCATGTCTATCACCAATGCCGAGATCATCCGGGATGAAATCGAAGAGGTTGTGCCCGACGTGGACGGCAATGGGGAAGTATCGGTAGCATTCGATTTGCTTTATCTGGGGGACGATTCCAGCGTGGAGGTCAACGAGGCCTACTGGCGTAAAATGCTCACCTCCTTCTCGGATGACAATTACATCATGTACATGGTGGATAAGCGTATTGCCGATCTTTACAGCGGAAACGAAAACGGAGAGACTCCCTTTGATCCAACGTGTATCCAAATGTACACCGGGGAGGAATCCCTGTATCTCAGCATGGACAGCGCAGAATGCCTGAAAGATACGGTGTTCTTAGGAGAGAATGGTTTGTATATTGCATTCCGACCCAAGCCTGAAAGCGTTAAGGCAGACGATGCTCTTTTCTATGCGGATTACGTGAAGGTTCTGGAACATCTGCTGCCCGATTTGGCGGCGGATAGAGTGGAGGAATAAATGCTGATTCAATCGGCCGATAATAAGCGGGTGAAGCTGCTTTCCAAGCTTGCCTCCTCCCGGAGTGCCAGAAAGAGCGCGAGACTCTGCTTTTGCGAAGGGGATACTCTCTATAAGGATGCCCTGGAGTACCATGCTGACGTAAAGAGCGTATACTTTCGGGAGGGGCACGAAGGCCCGGTTCCCGAAGGCGCAGAATGGAATAGTCTGACCAGTAAGCTTTTCGATGCGGTGTCCCAGGTGGACAGCCCACAAAACGTGATTTTTCTCTGCTCCCTGGATGAATCCGGGGAAAAAAAGGCGGGGCCTCCCATTCTTTTGGATGGGGTGGCCGACCCGGGCAATATGGGTACCATCATCCGTACGGCGGTGGCCTTCGGGCATCCGGTGGTAGTGGGTGAGGGTTCGGCGGATATCTACTCTCCCAAAGTGGTCAGAAGTGCCATGGGAGCCCTGTTCCGGGCAGATATCCGGACAGTAAACCTGAGGGAGGAAATTCCGGCCCTGCAGGAGAAGGGAATCCGGGTACTTGCCGCCACCCTTTCGGAAAAAAGCCGCCTTTTGGGTGAAGAACCTGTGAAAAATACCGCGATTGTCATCGGGAACGAGGCAAATGGCGTTTCGAAAGAGGTATGCAGCCTTTGTGATGGGGAGATCATTATTCCCATGCGGGGAGGTTGCGAATCCCTCAATGCCGCAGTGGCGGCTTCCATCTTCATGTGGGAGATGGCAAAATAAAGAGATAAGGAGGTGCGGGTATGGCTTCGGTGAAGCATTGGATATGGCTTGCGGAATTGTTCCGGAGCGGAAAGCGTGTAAACGAGCTTTTGGAACATTTTGGGTCCCCGGAGGAAGTGTTTCATGCATCCGTGCGGGAGTTGAAGCAGGTTCCCTCTCTACGGGACGAGGACCGGGAAGCCATCCTGTGCCACGATTTGACCCTGGCGGAGGAAATACGGGCGGCCTGCAAAGAAAAGGGAATCCATATTGTTACTTATCAAGATTCCACCTATCCGGCGTCCCTGCGGTCCATTCCCAATCCTCCGTTGGTGCTTTATTACTATGGAGAACTCCCGGAATTTTCGGAGGTTTTATCGGTGGCAGTGGTGGGAACACGCCACGCCAGCTTTTACGGAAGAAGTATTGCCGAAAACCTGGGGAATCGGCTGGCAAAATCGGGTGTCTGCCTGGTGTCCGGCATGGCCGAAGGGGTGGATTCAGCATCTACCCGCGGAGCAATCAAAGCAGGAAACCCCGGTGTGGTGGTGCTTGGTACTCCCATTGACGTTTGCTATCCCCGTTCGTCCAGGGATGTTTACGATGCATTAAAAAAGGACGGTGCCGTTATATCGGAATATCCGCCGGGAGGGGAAACCTTCCAAACCAATTTTCCTGCCCGAAATCGTATTATCAGCGGCCTTTCCCAGGGTGTTGTGGTGGTGGAGGCTCCTCTCCGCAGTGGTTCGCTGATTACCGCTCGTATGGCCCTGGAGCAGGGAAGGGATGTATTTGTGGTGCCGGGAAATATCGACGTGCCCTCCTTTGAAGGGAGCAACCGGCTGTTGGTAAATGGTGAAGGGAAGGCCATTACCTCGGTACGGGATATTCTTGTGGAATATGAGGGGCTTTACAAAAAGGTTCTCTCTGAAAGTGAGGCGGAAAAAGGCCTGCATATCAAGAGTATTGAAGAAGAACCCACCTCCACCTTCTCGGAACCCACCGACCCGGCGACCGAGGCTATCAAAAAAGCCCTTGTCAAAGAAGGTCTGTCGGCGGAGGATATTATGACAATCACCTCCCTGGCTCCCAGCGATTTACAGTTCAAGCTGACCCTGATGGAGCTGGAGGGTACTATAAAATCGGACGGAGGCAAGTTCTACCTTGTTCGATAAATTGAAAGGACCTGTTGAATGAAAAAACTGGTGATCGTGGAATCGCCCTCCAAGGCGAAAACCATTGAAAAATATTTGGGACGCGGCTACAAGGTAGTGGCGTCTATGGGTCATGTCATGGATTTGCCCCGGAGCGTGTTGGGTGTGGACATTGAAAACGATTTCACCCCAAAGTATCTGCCCATGCGGGACAAAAAGCCCTTGATCAAGGATTTGACCGCCCTGGCAAAGGAATGCGACAAAGTATTCCTGGCAACCGACCCGGACCGGGAAGGGGAGGCCATTTCCTGGCATCTGATGACCGCACTGAAGCTGAATGAAGAAAAGACCCAACGGGTAACCTTCAATGAAATTACCGAAAAGACGGTCAAAAGTGCCATCAAAGCACCCCGGAAGATCGATGCCGATCTGGTGGATGCTTACCAGGCCCGCCGGGTACTGGACCGGATCGTGGGTTACAAGCTGAGCCCTGTTTTATGGAAAACGGTACGCAAGGGCCTCAGTGCCGGCCGTGTGCAGTCGGTGGCGGTGCGGATCGTGGTGCTCCGTGAGCGGGAAATCCAGAATTTTGTACCCAAGGAATATTGGAATATTACGGTTTATCTGGATAAGAACACAGGAGAATGCATCAAAGCCAAGTTCCTGGGCCGTGACCCCAAGGGGGAAAAGCAGGAAATCACCTCCCTGGAGATGGCCCAAGCGGTGGAACGTGCTGCCGTCAACGCCGCCTACCAAGTGGTGGATGTAAAGCGGGGGCGTAAGCACCGTCGTCCCGCACCTCCCTTTATCACTTCCTCTCTGCAGCAGGAAGCTTCCCGACGCTATAACTTCTCTTCCCGAAAGACCATGATGCTTGCCCAAAACCTGTATGAAGGTGTTTCTCTCGGGGAACGGGGGATGACCGGTCTGATCACCTATATGAGAACCGACTCCTTGCGTTTGTCGGAAGAAAGCGTTGCCGCCGCAAGAAGCTACATTGGCGAAACCTTCGGGCCGAACTTTCTGCCCGCAGCTCCCCGGGTATTCAAAACCAAGGGAAATGCCCAGGATGCACATGAAGCCATTCGTCCGGCAAATCCTGCCATTACCCCGGCGGAAACCAAACCCTTCCTGACACCGGACCAACAGAAGATTTATAAGCTCATCTGGGACCGCTTTACCGCAAGCCAAATGGCGGATGCGGTGTATGATACGGTTTCGGTCCTGATCGAAAGCCAAAAGGCAGGTGAGGACACCCTCTACTTCCGCACCGGCGGCAGTGTAAAGATTTTTGCCGGATATACCGCCCTCTACGAAGATACCAAGGAAGGGGATAAAGCAGAAGGAAGCGAAGATGAAACAGGTGAGATTCCGAACCTGAACGAAGGGGAAAATCTCCTTTACAATAAGATTGAAAAAGAACAGAAATTCACCCAGCCCCCCGCCCGTTACACCGAGGCGACCTTGATCCGGGCACTGGAAGAAAACGGTATCGGCCGACCCAGTACCTACGCACCCACCATCGGTACTATTTTGGATCGGGAATACATTGTCAAAGAAGGACGCAGCCTGAAACCCACCGAGCTTGGTACCATCGTCACGGAACTGATGGAAAAGCACTTTGCCGCAGTGGTGGACACCGAATTTACCGCCAATATGGAAACCGAACTGGACGCTGTCAGTGAGGGGAAGGAAGCCTGGAAGAACGTCATTCGTAACTTTTGGGGAGGCTTCCACGCTACCCTGGAGGCAGCGGAAAAGAACTTGGAGGGGGTTAAGCTTGGTCCCCAGGACGAGGTGACCGATATTCCCTGCGAAAAATGCGGGCGTATGATGGTTATCAAAAACGGCCGCTTTGGTAAGTTCTTAGCCTGTCCGGGATACCCGGAGTGTAAAAACGCCAAATCCATCGCCGTGGAAACCGAGGGACGCTGCCCGGTGTGCGGTGGAAAGATGCTGGTGAAAAAAGCAAAGAGTGGCAATAAGTATTTCGGATGCGAAAATTATCCCAATTGCAACTTCATGACCTGGGATTTGCCGATAAAGGACCTGTGCCCCAAGTGCGGCAAGACCCTGTTCAAAAAGAATTCCAAGGCAGAAAAGAAAACCTACTGCGCCGCCGAAGGCTGTGGTTATGAAGTGATCACCGGTGGATATCTGATGAAAAAGGGAAAAAAGGATGAAGAATAAAGTCATTGTGGTGGGCGCCGGCCTTGCAGGGTCGGAAGCGGCCTGGCAATTGGCCTCCGCTGGGATTCCGGTGGAGCTTTGGGAAATGAAACCCGAAAAGCACAGTCCGGTACATGTTTACCATGGGTTTGGGGAATTGGTTTGCTCCAATTCTCTGCGAAGTGGCAGACTCGAAAATGCCGCCGGGTTGATCAAAGAAGAGCTTCGCCGGTTCGGTAGTTTGATTATGGAAGCCGCCGACCATACCCGGGTGGAAGCCGGGGGAGCTCTGGCGGTGGACCGGGAGGGCTTTTCGGATTATATTACCGCTAAAATCAAAAATCACCCTCTAATTGAGGTGAAATATGGAGAGGTAACCTCCATCCCCGAAGCACGGCCCTGCATCATTGCGGCGGGTCCCCTGGCCTCCGATGCCCTGTCGGATGACATTGCCCAAAAGTTTGGGGGAGAAGGGCTTCATTTTTACGATGCGGTGGCTCCTATCGTGGCCTTTGATTCCATTGATAAGGAAACCAGTTTCCTCCAATCCCGTTACGACCACGGGGAGGGGTGCTACATCAATTGTCCCCTGAACGAAGAGGAATACAAAACCTTCTGGAAGGCCTTGACCGAAGCCGAAGAGGCAGAAGTGCATGGCTTTGAGGACAGCAAGGTGTTTGAAGGATGCATGCCGGTGGAGGTGATGGCCCGGCGGGGTGAGGATACCCTGCGTTTCGGTCCCATGAAGCCGGTGGGACTTACCGATCCCCGCACCGGGGAGGAGCCCTACGCCGTGGTCCAGCTTCGCCAGGATAATGCGGCAGGAAGTCTTTATAACCTGGTGGGATTCCAGACCCATTTGAAATACGGGGAACAAAAACGGGTTTTTTCCATGATTCCCGCCTTGAAAAACGCCGAATTCGTGCGTTATGGGGTTATGCACCGGAATACCTACATCCATTCTCCCTCCATTCTGGATGGAGATTACATGGTCAAGAATGACGAAGGACTCTACTTTGCCGGCCAGATTACCGGGGTGGAGGGGTATATTGAATCCACCGCCTCCGGATTCTATGCGGCCAAAAGATTGGCGGCAAAGCTTAACGGAACCGAGTTCCATTTGGATAACCGTTCCGCCATCGGTGCTCTGGCGGCCTATGTGTCCGACCATCGACTGACCAAGTTCCAGCCCATGAACATCAACTACGGTATCATGGCGGAATATACCCGGGAAGAGGCTAAGTCAGACGGCATTAAAAGAAGCAACAAGCCCCTTCGCAACGTAAAGATTGCGGAACGGAGCCTACGATACATTGACGAGATTTTGAATCGGGAAAGGGAAGAAAACGCATGAGCAGAATCATTATCGATGCCATGGGCGGTGATAACGCCCCCCGGGCACAGGTGGAAGGCGCCTTAATGGCCTACAAGGAATTCGGCTGTGAACTCCTTTTTGTTGGTGACCGGTCGAGAATTCTTCCCATCCTGAAAGAACAGGGCTTTGGGGAAGATACCTTTGAAATTGAACACACCGACGTAGTGCTTCACACCGAAGAGGATCCCTTCCTGGTGGTTAAGGGTAAGAAAAACTCCTCCATGGGCCGTGCTTTGGAACTTTTGAAGCAGGGTCGGGGGGATGCCCTGGTCAGCTCGGGCAATACCGGCGCCCTTCTCACCGGCGCTCAGCTTGTGACCAAACGCATCCGCGGGGTGCGCCGTGCGGCGCTGGCACCCATCATTCCCACCAAAAAGGGCGGTGCTTTGCTCATTGACTGCGGTGCCACCGCCGAAGGCAACGCGGAATATTTGGAACAGTTTGCCCTGATGGGGAGCGTATATCTTTCCTACTCCCTGGGCCGCAAGAACCCGGTGGTGGGCCTCCTCAACAACGGTGCCGAGGAAACCAAGGGGGATGAGCTTCGCAAAGAGGTTCATCAGATTCTAAAAAAGGATCATGCTGAAGGTAAAATCAACTTTGGCGGCAACTGCGAAGCCCGGGAGGTTACCGAAGGGGAATTTGATGTCATCGTCACCGATGGCTTTACCGGAAACATCATGATGAAGGGAATGGAAGGCATGGGCCTTTATATTTCCGGACTCATGAAGGAAATGTTCTACAAGAATCTGTTTACCAAGATCATGGGATTGCTCCTAAAGCCTCAGATCAATCAGCTCAAGGCAAAAATCGACTACAAGGAAGTGGGAGGAGCTCCGCTGATCGGTGTGCAGTCGGCCATTATCAAGGCCCATGGTTCTGCCAACGCCTACGCTTTCCGCAGTGCCATTCGTCAAGCTATGGAATACTACCAGAGCGGTGTGATCGAAGAACTGACCAAACGCCTTGGCAAGGAGAAAGGATCTGGCGAGAATGTTTGAGGAATTGGAAGCAAAAATCGGTTATCGCTTTCAGAATCAGCGCATTCTGGAAAGGGCGATGACCCACTCCTCCTACGCCAATGAGGAGTATGCCAAGGATGAAAAGGTGGCCCTTTTGTCCAATGAACGCCTGGAATTCCTGGGGGACTCGGTCCTGAGCATGGTCACCACCGAATATCTTTACAAAACCATCCACGACAAGCCTGAAGGAGAACTGACCAAGATTCGGGCTCAGGTGGTTTGCGAAAACGCATTACATAAAATTGCCCGGGAAATTGACCTGGGAGCCAATCTGCTTCTGGGCAAGGGGGAGGAACACTCCGGCGGCCGTACCCGCCCCTCCATCCTGGCGGATGCCACCGAAGCCCTGATTGCCGCCCTTTACCTGGACGGTGGGGTAGAGCCTGCCAGACGATTTATCCTGACCTATATCCCGGCTATGGTGGATATTGCAAAAAACGGTACCCTGTTCAAGGACTATAAGACCAGTCTCCAGGAGATCGTACAGAAAAGTCGGGAAGAAACCATCCGCTACGATCAGGATTGGGAGGATGGTCCCGACCATAACAAGCGCTTCCACGTGACCCTTTACGTGAACAGCAATCCCTTTGCGGAAGGCATTGGCCGAAGCAAAAAGGAAGCCGAACAAGCCGCCGCTAAGGCCGCCCTGGCTCTCATGGGGATCGAACA
>SVKS01000187.1 GCA_015068345.1 Oscillospiraceae bacterium | reverse complement strand
ACAAGGAGGAGGCTCTGCCTCTGATCCGCCGGTTCTATAACCTGGGCTTCAACATCCAGGCCACCGAAGGCACCGCCGCCTTCCTCAAGGCCAACGGCATCCGTACCCACGCCCTGAAGAAAATTTCGGAGGATAACGAAGAGGTCCCAGAAGCCCTCCGTCAGGGTCACATTGCCTATGTGATCAACACCCGGGATCCCGGATCCGCCGGACAGGCAAGCGACGGCGTGCAGATCCGCCGCCTGGCCACCGAAAACAACGTAACCCTGTTCACCGCCCTGGATACCGTGCGGGTGCTTCTGGACGTTCTGGAAGAAACTACCCTCACCATTTCCACCATTGATGCCTAAGGAGAAGGGTTGGTATGAAGGAAACTGTTTTTAAGGTCGTCACCAATCGGGCTCTGACCGATTCGGTTTACGAAATGAAGCTCCGGGGGGATACATCGGATATTACCGCCCCTGGCCAATTTGTGAATATCAAGCTGGATTCCCTTTTCCTGCGCCGCCCCATTTCGGTTTGCAACATAGTGGGGGAGGAACTGACCCTGGTTTACAAGGTGGTTGGCAAGGGTACCCGTGCCATGTCCATGATGGGCCATGGTGCAAAGCTTGATATCCTCACCGGTCTTGGCAACGGCTACGACTTGACCCCGGTAAAATCCTCCGCCCTGCTTTTGGGCGGTGGGGTTGGCGTGCCGCCCCTCTACCTTCTGGCCCGCAAGCTGATTGCGGAGGGCAAAAAGGTCACGGTGGTGCTGGGCTTCAACACCAAAAGCGAGATTTTCTACGAAAATGAATTCGCTGCCCTGGGCTGTGACGTACGGGTCACCACCGTGGACGGCAGCTACGGCACCAAGGGTTTTGTCACCGACGCCATGGAGGGCGAATTCGATCACTTCTTCACTTGCGGCCCCGAACCCATGCTGAAGGCGGTTTGGAATAAGACCGAAATCGATGGTCAGCTCAGCTTTGAAGAACGCATGGGCTGTGGCTTCGGTGCCTGCATGGGCTGCAGCTGTCAGACCCTCACCGGTAACAAGCGAATTTGCAAAGAAGGACCGGTCCTTCGGAAAGGGGAAATCCTATGGCAGAAATGAAGGTAAATCTCTGCGGTATCGAGCTGGATAACCCCATTATTCCCGCAAGCGGTACCTTTGGCTACGGCTACGAGTTCGCCGAGCTTTATGATATCAATATCCTGGGCACCTTCTCCTTCAAGGGAACCACCCGGGAACCCCGCTTTGGCAATCCCACCCCCCGCATTGCCGAATGCACCGCCGGTATGATCAACGCCGTGGGGCTTCAAAACCCGGGTGTGGAAAAGGTCATTTCGGAGGAGCTTCCCAAAATGCGCCGGGTGTTCCACAAGCCGGTCATGGCAAACGTTTCGGGTTTTTCCATCGACGAATATGCCGAGGTCTGCGAAAGACTTGACAAATGCCCCGAGGTGGGCTGGCTGGAGGTCAACGTCAGCTGTCCCAACGTGCGTCATGGCGGCATGAGCTTTGGCACCGACCCCAAGGCCGCCTTCCAGGTTACCGAAGCGGTGAAAAAGGTCACCACCAAGCCGGTGATCCTGAAGCTTTCCCCCAACGTCACCGACATCGTCTCCATTGCAAAGGCCTGCGTGGAGGGGGGAGCCGACGGCATCAGCCTGATCAACACCCTCTTGGGGATGCGCATCAATCTTCGCACCCGTAAGCCCGTCATTGCCAACACCATGGGTGGCTTCTCCGGCCCCGCCATTTTTCCGGTGGCCCTTCGCATGGTCTACCAGGTGGCAAACGCCGTGGACGTGCCGGTGATCGGCATGGGCGGCGTGGAAACCGCCGAGGACGTGCTGGAAATGATGATGGCAGGTGCCACCGCCGTGGAGATCGGCGCCGTCAATCTGGTTAACCCCTACGCCGGACGGGATCTGGTCAACGATCTGCCCCGGGCGATGGAAGAATACAATATCAAATCACTGAAAGAGTTAGGGAAAGGAAACTGAGTTATGGGTAAAGACGTCATTATCGCCGCCGATTTTAAGAGCGCCGCCGACACCTTCGCATTTCTGGAAGCCTTTGGGGAGGAACGTCCCTTCCTGAAGATCGGTATGGAGCTTTACTATGCCGAAGGACCCTCCATCGTGAAGGCCCTGAAGGACCGTGGACATAAGATCTTCCTGGACCTGAAGCTCCACGACATTCCCAATACCGTGAAAAAAGCCATGTCGGTTCTTTCCAGACTGGACGTGGATATCACAAACCTCCATGCTTCGGGTACCGTGCGCATGATGGAAGCCGCCATTGAAGGTCTCACCAGACCCGACGGCAGCCGTCCCCTGCTGATTGCCGTGACCCAGCTTACCTCCACCGACCAGGAAAGCCTGGAAAACGACCTGTGGATCAAGGAACCCATGGAAGAAGTGGTCATGCACTATGCCAGAAACGCCGCCAAGGCGGGGCTGGACGGTGTTGTCTGCTCCCCCCTGGAAGCCGAAGCGGTACATACCGCCTGCGGCAAGAGCTTCCTGACCGTTACCCCGGGCGTCCGCTTTGCGGATGGTGACGTGGGCGACCAGAAGCGAGTCATGACCCCGGAACAGGCCAAAAAGATCGGTTCGGACTATATCGTGGTGGGCCGTCCCATCACCGCCGCCGCCGACCCCAAGGCCGCCTGGGAACGCTGCGTTCGGGAATTCTGCGACTGATTCAAGAGATAAGAGAAGGAGATTTGCATCATGGAAGCTTACAAAAGAGAGTTTATTACCTTTCTGCAGGGTGCAGGCGTTCTGAAATTCGGTGATTTCACCGCCAAGTCGGGCCGCAAGATTCCCTATTTCATCAACGCCGGCATGATCAAGACCGGGGACGAAATTGCAAAGCTTGGCGAATTCTATGCCAGAGCTTATTTTGAAAAGCTGGGTAAGAAGGCCACCGTGCTCTACGGTCCCGCCTACAAGGGCATTTCCCTGGCGGTTTCCGCCGCTGTGGCTCTGTCCAAAGAAGGCGTGAACGTGCCCTTCTTCTTCAACCGCAAGGAAGTGAAGGATCACGGTGAAGGCGGCGTTTTCGTGGGCTACGTGCCCCAGGCCGGTGAAGAAGTGGTCATCATTGAGGACGTGATCACCGCCGGTACCGCCATTCGGGAATCCATGGAGATCCTGAGCCACCTGGAAGGCGTGAAGGTGGCCGCCACCTTCATCATGGTGGACCGCAAGGAAAAGGGCCAGAACGAAAAGGGTGCCATGCAGG
>SVKS01000041.1 GCA_015068345.1 Oscillospiraceae bacterium | reverse complement strand
CGATCTCAGGACGTGTTCCGCGGTACCTTCTGGAGAGGCGGCCCGGTCCTTCAGTCCGCCCTGTCTGCCATCGACATGGCCCTGTGGGACATCAAGGGTAAGGCCCTGAACACCCCGGTCTACAACCTGCTTGGCGGCAAGTGCCGTGATAAGCTGCAGGCCTACACCGCTGTTGGCGGCGCCACCCCCGAAGAGCTGGCCGAAAACGGTTTGAAGGCCGTGGAAAGAGGCTATAAGGTTCTTCGTATCTGCCCCCACGACAGCAGAGATGATGGCTACTACGAACCGGGCGTCCAGGTTCGTAAGTCTGAAAAGTTCATGAAGGCCCTTCGTGAAGCGGTTGGCGAAGAAATCGAAATCATCTTCGAATGCCACACCCGTCTTTCGCCCCCCCGTGCCATTGAGCTTTGCAACCGCATTGCCGACTACCATCCGTTCTTTGTGGAAGACCCCCTCCGTGCCGACTCCCCCGAAATGTTCCGGGTTCTGCGTCAGCACACCGACGTATCCCTGGGTACCGGCGAAAAGTTCGGCGCCAAGTGGGACTACAAGTGTCTGATTGAAGAAGACCTGATCGACTACCTGCGCACCGATATCTGCAACTGCGGCGGTATCACCGAAATGCGCAAGATCGCCGCCTACGGCGAAACCCATTACATGGAAATGGTTCCCCATGGCGTCCCCCACGTTGGCTTCCTTGCCGCCATGCACGTGGACTTCGCAGTACCCAACTTCATGTGCCAGGAAGACTGGCTGTCGAACAACCATCCCGCATGGCTGGACTACGACGTCACCTTCAAGGATGGCTACCTGACCATGGGCGACCGTCCGGGCCTTGGCATCGATATCGACCTCACCGCCCTGGAACCCACCTCCACCTACGAACATCCCCACTGGCGCCGTGCCGACGGTACCGTCCAGGATTGGTAAACCGAAAAAACGTATGCAAAAAGGGACACCCACCAGGTGTCCCTTTTTTGTTTATCACTATTTTTCTTGACGAAGCATCCCGCTTGGGTTATAATGAAATCAACCTTATTTCGCAGGAAAGGACTCGTCACTTATGAAAATTACCGATATCAAAAATTTCCACAGCACCCGGAACCACTACGTGGTGGTGGAAACCGATGAAGGCATCACCGGCGTTGGGGAAGCTTCGCTTCACACCCGGGAGCTTGCGGTGGAGGGTGCCGTGCTTGGCATCCGGGATTACCTGATTGGCAAGGATCCCATGCGGATCGAGCATTTGTGGCAGGACGTGTTCCGGGGTACCTTCTGGCGGGGCGGCCCGGTTTTGCAGGCAGCCCTTTCTGGCATCGACATCGCCCTATGGGACATTAAGGGCAAGGCCCTGAACACCCCGGTCTATAACCTCCTTGGGGGCAAGTGCCGTGACAAGCTTCTGGTCTACCTGGGCATCGGTGGCGACACCCCGGAAGAGGTGGCAGAAAACGGTATCAAGGCGGTGGAAATGGGCTACAAGGCCCTGCGTTTCTGCACCATCGGGGAAGCCAAGGCCCCTTACTGTGAACCGGGGGTAGAGGTCCGCAAGTCTGAAAAATGCATGAAGGCCCTGCGGGAAGCGGTCGGCGATGACATCGAGATCGTGTTTGAATGCCACACCCGACTCTCCCCTCCCCGTGCCATTGAGCTTTGCAACCGCATTGCCGATTATCACCCGTTCTTTGTGGAAGATCCCCTCCGTGCCGACTCCCCCGAGATGTATCGGGTGGTGCGCCAGCACACCAATGTGCCCCTGGGTACCGGCGAAAAGTTCGGCGCCAAGTGGGACTACAAGTGCCTGATCGAGGAAGACCTGATCGACTATTTGCGCACCGACATCTGCAACTGCGGCGGTATCACCGAAATGCGCAAGATCGCCGCCTACGGTGAGACCCACTACATGGAAATGGTGCCCCACGGGGTGGAACACGTGGGCTTCTTAGCCTCCATGCACGTGGACTTTGCGGTTCCCAACTTCATCTGCCAGGAAGACTGGCTTTCCCGCAAGCATCCCAGCTGGCTGGATTACGACGTCACCTTCAAGGATGGCTACCTGACCATGGGGGATCGTCCGGGCCTTGGTATCGACATCGACTTTGATGCTTTGGAACCCATCTACACCTATGAGCATCCCCACTGGCGCCGTGCCGACGGTACCGTGCAGGATTGGTAAGTGAGGTACTTCTATGACATATTTTTCTGAACCCATTTCCGCCTCCGCTGAAACCCGTAAAGCCTACCGGGACGGCATCCAGGCCCTGATCCGCCGCCGTGCGGAGGAACTGGAAGCCATTCGCCGGAAGGAGGTCACCCCCTCCCACATGAAGGCCATTCAGCCCATGTACCGGGAAAAGCTGAAAAAGATGCTGGGTTGGCCCCTGACCGGGCCCGTACTGGACCCCGCTCCCAAGGTCACCCGGGTCCACCTGGCTGACGAAGAGGGCGTGGTCATTGACCGGGTCACCCTGGAAGTGATGGAGGGTGTCCCCATGACCGCCCTGCTTTTCACCCCCACCGACCTTGCCGAAGGCGAAAAGATCCCCGGCGTGCTTTGCCAGCACGGAGGCGCCGGCACCCCGGAATTGATCTCCGGTCTCTGGGGCGACACCCATAACTACAACCAAATGCTCCGCCGGGTACTGGAAAAGCGGGTGGTTGTGATTGCTCCCCAGCTGCTTCTGTGGCGGCACCCCGAAGAAGAGCAGGAATTCATGCCCCCCTTCGACCGTCCCCGCACCGACGCCGCCCTGCGTCAGCTGGGCGGTACCCTGACCGCCCTGGAGATTTACGGCTTACAGCGCATGATCGACTATCTTGCCGCCCTGCCCCAGGTGGATGAAAGCCGCCTTGGTATGGTAGGTCTTTCCTACGGCGGCTTCTACACCCTGCTCACCGCCGCCATCGACACCCGGCTGAAGGCCGCCGTTTCCTCCTGCTCCTTCAACAGCCACGCCTACGGCACCATTTGCGACTGGTGCTTCCAGGATGCAGCCCTGAAACTGATGAACGCCGAAACCGCCGCATTGGTGGCCCCCCGGGCTTTGGCCATTGAAGTAGGCAAAGCCGATGAGCTCTTTGACTACAAAGAAGCCATTCGGGAGGCCGAAAACATCCCTGCCTTCTTTGAAGCCTTCGATGCCCCCGACAAATTCCTCTTCCGGGTGTTCGAAGGCCCCCACGAATTTGACAAAGGCCCCAAGAGCCTGGATTTCTTCTTCAATAACCTGTAACCCCAAGCAAGCCCCCTTCACACCAAACGTGTGCAGGGGGCTTTCGTTATGGCGGCATTATTTTTCTTCTTCCTCCAGTCGCCGGGTCAATATGGTTACCGGAGCAATTCCAAAGTTCCTCTGGATATGGAAGAATATGTCCACTCCAAGCCGGGGCGGCAGAATTCCCTGTTCAAGCTTTTGCAGAGTTGTCACCCCAATCCCCAGGAGCTTTGCCATTCTCTTCCTTGATATGCCAAAGTGTTTCCGCAAAAACACAATATTGCAGATCAGATTTTCCAGTTGAAGCCTGTTTTCGTCTTCCATTCTATTTCTCCTCCGTAGGTCGTTATCCAATTTTACATCTTTTTGATGTAAATGTCAATACATCAAAAAGATGTATTGTAAAATAAGGGAACAGCCAAAGGAGGGATGTATATGTACAGAATTCGGGATTTGCGGGAAGATCATGATTTGAGCCAGAGCGATGTGGCCAAGGTTATCGGTACCACCCAACAGCACTATAGTAAAATTGAAAACGGGAAAGCGGATATCGGTGCCGAAAAGTTAATTCGGCTGGCAGAGTTATATAAGGTTTCCGTCGATTACATTTTAGGCTTAAGTTCCGACCCGAGGCCCTTGAAATCCGCTCAAAAATAATACCGAGATTTCCTCAATTATTAAGCTATCCTCTTTGCGACACCTCTGCGGCACGGACTTCCAACCCGCGGCGAGGGAGCCGCGGAAGGCAATGGCGGCGTATACGGAGTAGCCGCCACCCGGTACAAGCCCTATGAGCGACCGAAGAGGGAGCTCTTTCCCCGATGAAAGGCTCCAGAATGAAGTAGTAGCAAGTAAGGCTTGTGAAGTTTGATAAGCACTTGCTCGTGGTAGCGTTGGGGTCCGGGGGGATCGCAACCCCCCGGCGTTTCTTTGGTTACTTTCTTTAACGCTAAAGAAAGTAACATCGTTCCCTTCAATGGAATTTGCGCAAACCTCACCGCACCTGCGGTGCGGACGGCGGGCGGATGATATCCGCCCCTACTCCGCATCATCCTCCGGGGATTACCCCGCATCCACGGAAAAACCGCCCTCAAAAGAGGGCGGCTTTTCTGTATATCCTTCGTTATTCGATGCAGGAATAGATCACGTTGCGAAGTCTGGGCAGAATGTAGGGATGCAGGCCGTTGAGCATGTGCTGACCGTACACCACCGTCAGCTCACGGGCAGGATCCATGAGAACCCAGGAGCCGGCGGCGCCATCCCACCCGAATTCCCCGATGGAGGAAAGGGCACCCTTGGAACGGTCCACCATGGTACGGACCCCAAGGCCGTAGCCGTAGCCTGCAAGCTGGATCCAATCGTAGTCGACCATGCGAACCGGGTCAAGGTGATTGGTGCGCATCAGGTCGATGGTATTTTTGCAGAGGATGCGGTAACCATCCGGGGTAACGCCGCCGGCAGTCATGCTTTCAGCAAAGCGCATATAATCCGCCACGGTGGAGAAGAGGCCGGCACCACCCGATTCGTATTCCGAACCGATGAAGTGGCTGGAACGGGGTTCAATGCGGACGGCATAGCCCAGTTCATCGTCGAAGCGATAGTGACCCGCCAGGCGGCTCTGTTGCTCTTCGTTGATCTTGAACCCGGTATCGGGCATACCCACCGGGTCGAAAATGTTCTTTTTCAGATATTCCCCAAAGGTCATGCCGGAGATCACCTCAATAAGGCCCCCCAGCACGTCGTGGCACAGGCTATAATTCCAATGGGTACCTGGTTCAAACTGCAGAGGGGTGGCCGCCAATGCACCAACGAAGGCGCGGGTGGGACAGCGGCCTTCGGTTTCGGCCTGTACCTTTCTGGTGGCGTCATTCCAGTAGTTGTAGTTAAGGCCCGCCGACATGGTGAAGAGATCCGCCACGGTGATCTGCTTTTTCGCCGGACGCAGGATCTCGTTGCCCTTCTGGTCCATTTCCCGCACGGTCATATTGGCAAACTCGGGAATGTAGGCAGCCAAGGGATCGGTCATCAAAAATCTGCCTTCTTCAAATAGCCGTAGGGCGGCGGTGCAGGTGATGACCTTGGACATGGAATAGAGGTTGTAAATGTCCCGGCCGGAGTGGATCCGTTCGGCTTCCCGGTCGGCAAAGCCTTCGAATCCCCGGTAAATCTCGTTTCCACCCTGGTGAATGGCGATTTCCACCCCTGGGACACCCTTGTCCTCCACCAGGTGGGTCAGCAAGCGATCCAATTTATCAAAATTCATAACGCGACCTCCTTTTTTCTACCCCGACTATACCACGATGCGCCCC
The DNA here is from genome assembly GCA_015068345.1 of Oscillospiraceae bacterium. Lineage (GTDB taxonomy): Bacteria > Bacillota > Clostridia > Oscillospirales > QAMX01 > RUG11797. The sequence goes on along the minus strand of SVKS01000041.1, from coordinate 13,019 downwards.
ATTTGTCAAATACTCTCTTCTCTTTTTGGGGAAGATGTGGTAAAATAGTTTCAAACAAACTCGAAAGGATTTCCTGATATATGAAAATTCTGATTGCATCCGACCTGCACGGTTCCGCCTACTATGCCAGAGCCCTGGCCAAGCGTTACGAAGCCGAAGGTGCCGACCGTCTCTTCCTGTTGGGCGACCTGCTCTACCATGGTCCCCGAAACCCCCTGCCCCGGGACTACGCCCCCAAGGAGGTCATTGAGATCCTCAACGCCCTGAAATATGACATCACCGCCATCCGGGGCAATTGCGACAGCGAAGTGGACCAGATGGTACTGGATTTCCCCATCATGGCCGACTACACCGCCGTCCATGCAGACGGAAAGGCCTTCTATCTTTCCCATGGTCACGTGTATTCCCCCGATGCTCCCATGCCCCTGAAAGCCGGAGATATACTCCTTTGCGGCCACACCCACGTTCCCACCGTCCGTCGGGAGGGCTTCCTCTTCCTAAACCCCGGCTCCCTCTCCCTGCCCAAGGAGGATTCCCCCAATAGCTACCTGATCTACGAAAACGGCCTCTTCACCTTCAAAACCACCGAGGGTGAAGCTTACCGGGAAGAAGCCTGCGAATAATCAAGTTTCCCATAAAAACAACCGCCTTTCGAATCGAAAGGCGGTTTTCTTATGGAATTTAGAGGGTTTCGTATTCTTCCTTCACCTTTTGGGTCAGCAGGGCGATGGCATCCCGGATGCACTTCTGGCCGATTTTGGCGGTGGCATTTCGGGGGTCCGCCAGGACGTAGCCCTTCGTATTTTTGCCTGCATAAGTCAGTCCATCGGTAATACCCCAATCGGTGTTCATGAGGGGAACCCCCTTGGGGGGAAGCTTTTCCAGGTCCACCGAGTCGGTCAGGGCCATCATCAGGGAGGTTTCCAGCAGGGTGGCGTGTCCGCCGGTTTCGCCGGGGGCATTCATGGCTTCAAAGTATTCCCCGATCATGACGTGGGTCTTGCCCTCCCCATGATACTGTTTGGCAAGACGCTGGAGAGAAGCGATCTGGCCGTAGGCTCCGTGTCCGTTCACCAGAACCACCATTTTGAAGCCCTGGGCTTCCAGCATGCGGATATATTCCCCCACCACCATGGCGAAGATCTCCTCCCGGGCATAGAGGGAGGGCAGGCTGTTTTTGGGGAAGTCCTGACCCACGATGTAGGCATCGGTGGGGAAGCCTATATTTTTGAGCAGGGTTTCATCCCGGGCGCACTCGGTTCCGAAGTAGAGGTTGGGGAGCAGCACCCCACCCAGGTTTTTGGCGACGCCTTCCGCCACTGCGCCGGCAGAGATGGGGTCGGTGCCGAAGGGCATGGCAGGACCGTGCCATTCCAGGGGACCAATGGGCAGATAGGCCACCGAGAAACGATCCCGGGCGGCAATGATCTCGTCGGGCCGCATAAGCTCGTACTTATAGGGGCCGCCGTGTCCCAGGTACATGATATTCACCCGGCCGTAGCTTGCAAATCTCGATTCAAAAATGTGGACCTTCTTATAAACCGGCTTGATCTTTCCCTTCAGAATCCCCTCGCCGCAGGCAAGAAGATCCTCCAGCAGGTCGGATTCCAGTTCCTCGTGGCCGCCGCACATCAGGTCGAAGGCCCCTTCCTTTTGGAGCTTAGCAGAGTGGCGCACACCCCGGAGCCACTTGGAGACCACCGCCAGCCGGTCTTCCCCGGGGGCCATCACCAGCTCCAGGTGCTGATGGTTATCCCCGGAGAACAGGATGCCGTCCGCCCGGTCCAGAAGATTCACCGATCCCGGGGTATGTCCCGGACAGGCGATGACCTCGATCTGCTTGTCGCCCAGGTCGAAGATATGCCCCGACACCATGGAAATGGCTTCGGGATTTTCAATATCCTGGGTCATATCCGCCGGATCAAAGAGAGAGGCGCTTTCCGGGTAGGTGGCATGGATGCGTTCGGCGTAGTTTTTCCGGGACGCCAGATTGGCTCCCTTTGCCATTTTCACGTCCTTTTTGTGGACGTAGAAGCGTTCAAACTGATGGACACCACCGGCGTGATCCCCATGGCCGTGGGTCAACACCACGTCGTAGGGGGTGGAAAGCAGTTCCTCCACCAATCCCCGGAAGTCCCCCACACCGGTACCGGTATCAATAACCAGGCCCCGGTCTCGTCCGGCCACCACGTACATGGTGCCCAGGTTGAATTCCTCCACCCGCCAGACACCGGGACGAAGTTCTTTTACAGGATAATTGACTTTTTTCATGGATAAAGCCCCTTTCAGAAGCAGATTTTATCAGGATTAAGAATGTGGTTGGGGTCAAATACCCCCTTGATGCCCCGCATAAGGGCCAGTTGTTCGGGATCCAGGCTTTCTTTCAGGTAGCCCTTCTTGGCGTAGCCGATGCCGTGTTCCCCGGATACTGCCCCCGAAAGGGCCTTTGCCTTTTCATAAAGCAGAGCCATGGCCCGCTTCAGCTTGTCCTTCCATTCCTCTTCCGGCAGGTCGTCCCGGAGGATGTAGATGTGCAGGTTCCCGTCCCCGGCATGGCCGAAGTAGCGGATGCGGATACCGACTTCTTTTTCCACCCTTCCGGCGTAGGTGACCATGTCGTTCACCGCCGAACGGGGAACCACCACGTCCACCTCGTCCATTTCGCTGGTGGACATTTTGATGGCCTCCAGGAAGGCACCCCGGGCTTTCCACACCACGGTACTGCGTTCCTCGGTATCCAGAATAAACACGTCCCGGGCTCCCTGTTCCAGACAGAGCTTGGCCACCCGGTCGTAGTCCCGTTCCATATCCTCCTCGCTGGCACCGTCGAAGCGCAGGAGCAGGTAGGCATCCCCTTCGTGATCGGGGAAACGGGTCCCCAGGTAGTCCTCCGCCGCCCGTATCACCGCCCGTTCGATAAACTCCACTGCCGTGGGAATGGCCCGGGCCCGGATGATCAGGGGCACCGTATCGATGGCGGCCTTCAGATCGGCAAAGGGGATCAGCAGGGAAATGGTTCGTTCGGGCAGGGGCAGAAGCTTCAAAACCGCCTTTGTCACCACCCCCAGGGTTCCCTCGGAACCCACCATCAGGTCCTTCAGGGCGTAGCCCGAGCTGTTTTTCACCATTTTACCGCCGATTTCCAGGATCTTGCCGGTGGGAAGCACCACTTCCAGCCCCCGGACGTAGTCCCGGGTGACTCCGTACTTTACTGCCCGCATACCCCCGGCGTTGGTATTGATATTGCCGCCGATGGTGGCGCTCTTTTCCCCCGGGTCGGGGGGATAGAGGAAGCCATGCTCCTCGGTGAAGGCCGCCAGGTCCATAAGCAGTACCCCGGGCTCCACCGTAACCGTAAGGTTATCCTCGTCCAGTTCCAGGATGCGATTCATTTTGCTCATATCCAATACGATTCCACCGCACAGGGGCACCGCCGCCCCCACCAGGCCGGTTCCCGACCCACGGGGGGTTACCGGAATCTTCTTTTCATTGGCGTAGCCCAGCAGGGTGGAAACCTCCCCAGCGGAATGGGCTACCACCACCGCTTCGGGCATCCGCCGGTCCCCGGAAAGCTCGTCGTGGCCGTATTCTTCCGGAATATCCGCCCCGGAAATCAGATCCAGCCCGGCATCCTTCAGCCATTTGAGATCACAGGCATCCACTTTTTTGTAGGTCATACCGTCTTCCCTCCCAATTCTGCCAGCAGTTTCGGAATGATATCGTAAAGATCCCCCACCAGGGAGTAGTTGGCAATGTTAAAAATGGGGGCGTTTTCGTCCTTGTTGATGGCCACGATGCACTCGGCCCCCTTCATGCCGGCGGCAAACTGCACCGAACCCGAAATCCCGCAGGTGATGATGAGCTTGGGGCGTACCGTCCGGCCCGAAAGGCCGATCTGACGGCGGGGGTTGACCCAGCCCGCCTCCACCAGGGGACGGGTGGCGGCCAATTCGGCACCCAGAGCATCCGCCAAAGCTTCCACCAACGCCAGATCCTCCTTGCTTCGCACCCCCCGCCCGGCGGCCACAATGATATCCGCCGATTCGATGGTTTTTTCCTTTTCCTTGGGCCGTACCTCCAGAATTTCCACCGCCGAGACAAGCTTTTCCTTCGGCAGGGTCATGGGAACTACCTTCCCGGCGGGGTTGTCCCTGGGGGTAGCTTCATTCATAACCTTATAGCGCACGGTAGCCAGCTGGGGCCGGGTGGCAGGGGTCAGGATCTTTGCCATGATGTTACCCCCAAAGGCGGGACGGATCTGCACCAGATCCCCATTTTCCTCCATATCCAGAATGGTACAGTCGGCGGTGAGGCCGGTGGCAAACCGGGCGGCCACCCGGGGTGCCAGCTGACGACCCAGGGTGGTGGCACCCACCAGAATGGCATTCGGGTGGGTTTTTTCAATAAAATCTTCAAAAGCCGCAGCATAGGGTTCCATGCGGAAGTCCCCCAGAGCGGCATGGTCATAGGTATATACCTCGTCGGCGCCATAGCGAAGAAGCTCGTTTGCAGCATCCGTCACACCGCATCCCACCAAAAGGCAGGTCACCTTCTCCCCCACCTTGTCCGCAAGCTCCCGGGCCTTGCCCAAAAGCTCAAAGGACACCGGGTGGATCCCCTCCATGCCCCGCTCGGCATAGACGGCCACCCCGGTCCAGGCGGTCCGGTCAAGAAGCTTTTCCTCGGTGACGATCTCGGCCTCCCCGTTTTGGGCCCGTTTCACGCACACGCCGCAAACCCGGCAGGCGGAGGTTGCCACCACCTTATTCCCCTGGATTTCCAGGGCACCGAAGGGACAGGATTTGACAAAGGCCTCCCGATCGGTGATTTTTTCATTATGGATCAAAAGTCCGCTCATTTCCGCTCCCTCCTTATCGCACGAATTTCAGGTCACGAAGCTTCCCCGCCAGGGCTTTCGCCATGTCATCCGGGGAACCGGTCAAATTCATCCGTTCCCGGTTGTCGGTGGGGGGGAATATCTTTTGCACCTGGGTGGCGGAGCCATCCAGGCCGTAGTGGGTCTTGTCCCGGTCGGGCAAATCGGCAAGCGACCAAATGGTGATTTCCCGGGTGCGGGTAGCTTCCCGCAGACGGTAGGAGGGCAGGCGCGGCTGGTTTACGTCCTTGTCCACGCACACCAGGCAGGGGAAGGACAGGCGGGCCTTCTGGATCGATTCTCCCATGTCCATTTCCACCACAATGCCACCTTCCTGGGGTTCCACGCTGGTGACGCCGGCAATGGAGGGAAGGCCAAGCCGCTCGGCCACTTCGGGTCCCACCTGGGCGGTATCTCCGTCGGTGGTTTGCTTGCCGCAAAGGATTAGGTCGAATCCACCGGCTTTTTCAATCCCCTGGGCCAGGGTGTAGGCAGTGGCCAGCACGTCGGCCCCGGCAAAGGCCCGGTCGGATAGAATATACCCCCGGTCCACCCCCAGGGAATAGGCTTCCCGCATGATCTTTTCGGCCTGGGGCGGGCCCATGGTCATCACCGACACCTCTCCGCCCACCGCTTCCCGCAATTGGAGAGCGGTTTCGATGGTAAAAAGATCGTAGGGATTCATTTTGGATGCGGCGCCGTTTCGCTTCAGCACCCCGGTCACCGGATCCACTTCTACCTTGTTGGATGCGGGAACCTGCTTGATCAGTACCAGAATGTTCATCATTTCGGTCCTTTCCGAATGTTTTCAATCTATTTATTCCCGTCCGTCGGGATAGAGGCAGGCATATACCGCCGCCGAGGCGGCTTCCAGTTGGGCTTCGGTGGGTTCTGCCGTGGTGACACGCTGGACAATGCCCCCAACCTTTGCCACGAACCCCTTATCCCCCCGCATGAGGGCTTCGTAGGCCACACCAATGGCCCCCAAAAGCATCACAAGCCCCGCGCCGTCCCGCAGATTTTCCGGCAGGAAGGGCAGTACCAATCCCTCCGCAAGTGCATAGGCACTCAACGCACCCACCGCCAGGGAGGTGCCGCACCGGGGATGGATGCGGGATTGGCCTTTGGCGTTTTCGGGAATGGGAGCAATTCCCAGGTCGGTGCAATGCACCGTTTTGTGCTCCGCCCCATGGAAAGCTCGGATTTTCTTTCCCGCCGGGGACATAGCTAAAACCCCCAGGAGGGCGGCGGTCACCAACAGGTCGCATCCGCCGGAAAGGATCCCGGCGGTTTTGGGGTTCATATTTTCCGCAAGCCTTTCCCAAAGGAAGCTGTACCCCGCCATGACACCCCCGGCGGCAAGCAGGGTTCCCGTCGCCGTCAGAATGCCGGGCAGTACACTCTCCCCGGCGCTGTGTTTCAGCCCGATCACCTTGCCGGTGGCCTTTGCCATGGTCACCAGGGAACAGCCCAGGCTGGTGACCCCCCGAAGCACCGGGATCTTAACGGGATTCTTCACCGTTTCAAAGGAGGCACTCCGTACCATGCCGATATCATCCAGGATCGCCACCCCCGCCCGATTTCCATGGAGCATCATCACACCCCCGGGGATGGCGGCCCCGCCGACACGAACCTTCATTTTCCACTACCTCCTGTGTTTTTTATTCATTATATCACATACCGAAGGGCTTGTAAAAGGCTTTTTTGATGATTTTACCCATTCACTTGGAGGAGAGTCCAAAAGTGCATCCTTTTTCATGCGAAAAAAAGCCCTTTTCAAGCATCCTACTCTGTGCTATAATGAAAAGAAAAAAGTTTCGAGGTAATCCATGACAAAGACCAAGATGTTTTTTGAAAAGCTGCAGCTGCCCCAAAACAAGCTTCTGCTGCTTTTCGCCCTGGAAGGGATGTTATTACAATACGTTACCTCCATCAATGGTTTCGGCAACAACCTCTATGCCACCAACCTGGGAGCCACCGATGCCCAGATCTCCTTCAACCAGATGATCCCTAACCTGGTGGCGGTGATTCTGATGCTCCCCTTCGGAATTCTTTCCGACCGGATGTGCTCCGCAAAGACAGTTCCGGTGGTCATGCTCCTTTTCATGGGATGCATGTACGTGGGCTTTGGTACCGTGCCGGTATTGGGAGAATATCGGATGATCTTCTACTTCATCTTCCTGGCCTTCACCGCCGGGCTGGTGGCCACCTACAACGCCCAGTGGCAAAACCTGTTTGCCGCCGCCGTGGCCCCTCCCCTGCAGAATAACACCCACGCCTTCCGTTCCCGGTTTATGTTTATCATCGGCACCATCACCCCCCTGATCTGCGGCAATGCCATGGCGCAGTTTGCCGATACCGACGGGAAGCTTCTGGTTCTTCGAATCTTCTACTATATTTCCGCCGCCTTCCTCTTCCTGCAGGCTTTTATTCTGTCCCGGCTGGAGGTGGCCCCCAACGTGGCCACCGGCAAGCGCTTCTCGCTCTCCGACCTGATGGAGGTTTTCCCCGACCTGGCGAAAAACAAAAAGTTTCTCTTCTTCTTTGGCAGTGTCCTCTTTTTCTACACCGGCTGGCATCTGGATTGGTCCATGTGGTACATTGGCGAAACCCAATACGTGGGCTATACCGAAGCCCATCTGAGCTATTTCAATGCCCTTTGCTCGGTGTTCCAGCTCCTTGGCCTTGGTTTCTGGGCCAAAATGAACGTAAAAAAGAGCATCCATTTCTCCCTGATCTTTGGCTTTGCCGGATTGATGCTCTGTCCCCCCACCATCATGGCGGCAGCCCTGATGGGCGGCCAGGCGGGGATCTGGTTTTTCATGCTGTTCGGTTCGGCACTGAACTTCCCCCAGGCCTGCATCGGTCTTTGCGTCCTGCAGATGCTTCTGGGATCCATCGGTGAGAAAAACCGGGCCCTGACCATCAGTCTGTATACCATGGCCATCACCCTTTCCAACAGCATCATGCCCTACCTGGGGGTCCAGCTCTACAATGCTCTGGGGGCCGATACCCGGGCCTTCTACCTTTTCAATTCCATCGCCTGGGTATGGCGTATCTGCTCCACCGGCCTTTTCATATGGCGCTATCGGCTTTACAAAAAAGGTCATCCCTTGATGGTATAAAAAACACGGCCTCCCGAAGGAGGCCGTTTTCTTATGCTTTTCTTATTCCCAATCTTCCCGGAAGAAGGCTCGGGTGTGGGCTTCCTCCCCGGTTTCGTCGTACACGTTCACCCGGAAGTAGGCGGGCAGGCGCTTTTCGGCAACCTTACCCGACTCGGCCATGTAATCCGACAGGTCAAAGACCGCTTCGGTCAGACCCTCTCCCCGGCTGCACCAGCGTACCCGGCGTTCGGTGATTACCTCAATTTTGGCGGCAGGGCTGGTCTTCACGTGGAGAATCCCATCCTCCAGATAAAGCTCCTCAATGGCGGGACCGGAGGAGGCATAGAAATCTCCCTTTTCCAGGGCATCCATGATCTTGCCGTATTCCAGGGCTTCCGCCTTGATCATCACGTAGCCGCCGAAGCAGTCGTGCAGAGTTTCCTTGCCGGCATGGGCATCGTCCGCCGCCACCGGGAAGACCTTTTCCCCCAGGTGCAGCAGATCATCGATGGGCTGCATGGTGTCGGGATACCCCGCCCGGACACAGCCGGTGTTGTAGCATTCCACACCCCAAAGTCCCTTCAGGTCCTTGTAGTCCCGGTAGTCCTGCAGGGACCAGTTGGGATGGTTATAGCAAACCAGGAATCCGTCCTCCTTTGCCCGGGCAATCAGGGCATTCAGCGATTCCGCCCCGTATTCCCGGGGCCATTCCACCGCTTTGGCCTCCTCCGACAGATACTTTTCCGCATGGGGCGGCCACAGGCGGGACATGGTGAATACCGGGGACAGATTCTTTGCCGGGTCCTTGGCATAAAGGTTCATATGATAGGTCTGTTCAAAGGGGAAACCTCCTTCGGTGGGACCGAAGTTGGTGGCAATTTCGTAAGAGGTGATGGCGACAAATTCCCCATCGGTCAGTTCGGGGTGGGGTACCAGGGCTTCATGGTCGGTAAAGGCCACCACCGAATATCCCCGCTTCTTGTATTCCTCCTTGGTTTCCTCCGGGGTCATGCTTCCATCGGAAATCATGGTGTGCATATGCAGATTGGCTTTGTAAAAGCTGCCATCCTTGGGTAACAAATAGGTTTTCATGGTTCCGCTCCTCTTTTGTAAAATCAGGATTCATCCACCTGTAATATAGCACAAGCCGCCCCTGTTTTCAAGAGAAACGTCAAAACATTTTCGAAGCCTTAGCCCTCTGCCAGGGGATGCTGGCGACCGGTATGGTCCATGGTGTATTGATTTTTGTAGATCATGTCGGCCACCCCCACCAGCTCATACCCCTGGCTTTGCAGACCTTCGATGATACCCGGCAGGGCTTCGGGGGTGTGGAGAGCCGCATTGTGGAAAAGGATGATGGAGCCGTTTTTCGCCCCATCCAGCACCCGCCGGGTGATTTCTGCGGCCGAAAGATCCTTCCAATCCAGGCTATCCACGTCCCATTGGATGGTGTAATAGCCGGCATTGCGCATAGCCTCCACCACAGCGGCATTGTAATCCCCATAGGGCGGCCGGAACAGATTGGGTTTGGTACCGGTAACCCCCCGGATCACCTCGCTTGCCCGGTGGACGTCCTGCACCATTTCCGCCGAGGAAAGTCCGGTGTAATGTCGGTGATCATAGGAGTGGTTCATCACGTCGTGGCCCGCATCGTGGAGGGCTCTGACCGATTCGGGGTATTTTTCCGCCCATTGACCGATGACAAAGAAGGTGGCTTTTACCCCATACCGGTCCAGAATATCGATCAGGGTCTGGGTATCCTCATTGCCCCAGGCGGCATCAAAGGTCAGGGCAATCTGCTTTTTCCCCTCCGGCAGCTCCACCGAATAGATGGGCAGATCCAATCTTGCCGCCACCGGCTGCACCTTGTGGTCCAGCCAGGCACTCACCCCGGCAAACACCACCACCAAAAGCACCAGCGACGCGGCCAGCAATTGATTTTTCAGTTTTGTACTCAATGGAAAGCCCCCCTTGACGGTTACTACCCCAAGTATATGACCGTCCAGGGGGGAATTATGTTATTGGCAAGAGCTCCTTCTCGGCCTTCCGGGCAAACCTGCCAGGAGGTGATCTTTCTGTTGGATATTCCATTGCAGAAGTCAGACCGCCCGACCCGAAAGGCAGGTGCGGCGGGACGGCAGACCCGTCCCCTACGAGGGCATTACCGCGGCGGGAGTAAACCCCCGCCCTACGGCGGTATCAATCAACTTATCACTCCCCTCAGTCTCGCTTCGCACCCCTGCCCCCCTCCCCGAGGGGGGTGGCACCGCAGGTGCCGGGGGGAGTTATGCGCATGGAAGGAGATAACTCCCCCAGCTTCGCTGTCGCTCAGCAGCCCCCTCCCAGAGGGGGCCTTTGGGGCGGGTGCCGCAGATTACGCCCCTGCAGCAAACCCCCCCCGGGCTGTGGAGGGTATGTCACAGCCCGGGGCGTTCTATCTCACCACGATTGCGGGGGGATATACGGTATCAACCCTGCTCTGCAAGATACAACGAAATGCGGTTTTGCACGTACTCGGCGGCCTTTTCGGCGGTGATGGAGCCGGCAAAATAACTTCCCGCTTCGGCTAACATAACCTTATAGATCTCGTTTTCGGCATATCCGAAATGGTCGGCCTTTTCGATGTAACTCCAAGTAATATCATACTGTTCCTGACCGCATTGCATATTGTGGATCTGGGCTGCATTCCGAATGGACATTACGACGTTCGGGTATTTCGCCGATTCCTCATCCAATGCGGCCACTTCTGCTTCGGGGTCCACGTGGCCATTGAGCAACCGGCCCAAATACCGTTCGGTTTCCTTTTGGCTGATGGGGAAACCGCTTGCCTCGTATGCATAGTTTTTTTCCGGATATTCTTCCTCCACATTCTCCAGAATGAACCACGTCAGAAACTCTCCGGCGGCTTCTTTGCTTTCTTCTTCATTCACCACGGCAAAAAAGTTTTCGGCAAAAATCTCGTATCCCTCATGTTCCACCGATGGCATCGGGAAGTCCACCTGAACCCAGGTTTCGGGGCCCCCTTCACCATCTTCTTTGGGAAGATCCTTTTGATAATCCTGCGCTTCTTTCACTTGGGTAAAACGATAGCTCTCCACGGTATCGGTGAGGGTAAAGCTGGCTGCCTTCCAGTTTCGGCCCCACTGACTTTCGGTGGCAGACTTCTCGCTCCAATACTCCGTTACCTCCTCCCGGGTAGAACCCTGGCTGCAAAATTCCAGGAGAGCCGCAAAGGTACCATCGTCAAAGTGGGCCACATTGTTTTCCCAATCGATCCACTCATCCAGATCATGGGCAAAATTTTCAAAAATGTCGCCCGGTGTTCTTGCCGCAAAATAATCGGGATCGTGTTCGCTGATAAAGTCGTAATACGCCTGGCGGGTTTCAAAAAGGTTTCCGTCCTTTAACAGGTCGGGCTTCGTCACGCATTCCCCCCGAACCGTAAACTCTCTTGGCAGATAATAGCAGGTTCCGTCGATGCGGGCGGCCTCCACCACGTTTTCAATCAAAACGTCCTTTTCAAAAAGCTTGGGGGCAACCTCTTCCAGGGGAGCCAACAGTCCCTGCTTCACATAGTTATTCAGGGCAAACCGGTCCGGGGTGATCACCATGGAAACTTCCCCGGAAAGAATGTCCAGGTTCAGCTTGACGATATCCTCATATTCCTTGATCTGAAAATAGACATTCTCGGCAAGGTCGTTGTATTTTGCAACAGAAAGGTTCAGGAAATCCAGGATACCCTTATAATTGATAACCCCAATGGTACAAGCCGTTATCCTTTCCACAGGGCCGTCCGACCCGGTCAGCTCAACCAGCTTGCCGTCCACAACCACAAGCAACCGTCCGTCCGAAAGGGCTCGTACCGAACGCACCATGGAAGAAAGGGTCACCCCATAGGGAACCAGGTCGGCAATACAGCTGCTTGCCTCCCCATCGGTCCGCCAAAGCTGGGTGCCGCTCATGAAATAGCCAAATCTGCCGTCGCTGAAAGCACCCCCGGTGGGACAGCCATCAATATCGACCCCTTCCATGGGAAGCTCGGTGGTTTCGGGGGTTAGGGGTACCAGCCGGCCCTTATCTTCAATCTCCAGCAGGGCATAGGGATCTCCCTTGATACCGATGAGTCCACAAAAGGTATATTTCGGCATACCAGGCCGCCATGCATATCTATCCAGGAAATTGCCATTGACGTAGATATACCATTCGTCGCTACAGGAAACCCCGTTCGCCCAGGCAGGATAATCGATTGCGGCATAGGCCACGTCATCCCGGAGTATGATATGGGCCCTTGCATTGTAGACCGTCGGTTTTTGGTTGGGATCCCCCTCACCCATCTTATCCTTTGGGTACAATGCATCCCCCTGGGCCTCCCCGTCCCGGTAGAGGAAGTAGCGGACTTTGCCCTTATAAGACTCGCCGCCCAGTACAAAATCCACCGTCGGGTCGGGTACAAACGTGATCTCGTGGTGGGATTTGGTTTTCTCCCGTTTTGCGGTATCTTCCACAAAATCCATACTGTACCAGCGGTGCTCGGTTTGATAGGGAATGCCGCCTTCAGGGAAGCCCGGTGAATCGGCGACACCAATGGTGGCCCGAAGCATTCCATCCATCTCCATGATATCGAAAATCGTTTCGTTTTCCGAAAGGCCCAGGTCCACCTTTTTGCTGGTGTAGCCGTCGTAGACGGGAATTCCGTTCTCTTCCCCATTCGAGGTTTCGTCATCCCCCGTCTTGCCCGAACAGGATGCAAGGAGGGACGCAGTCATAAGTAAAACGAGAAGCAGGGCGGTGATACGGTTACAAATACATTTCATGGTTGATTCCTCCTTGTGCTTTATCATTGATATGTAAAGAGAAAAGTCTTGCGGGTAGGCGAGTCAAGCGATTCCTTCGCCCTCCATACCGTCTCCGCAAAATGCCCTGGGGTCATTGTAGGGGACGCTGCCCACAGCGTCCCACCAGGATTGCAAAAGATTCTCGGGCCGATGTGGGCATCGGCCCCTACTGGTTATCCCTGCTCCGCAAGGTATAACGAA
>SVKS01000186.1 GCA_015068345.1 Oscillospiraceae bacterium | reverse complement strand
GGTTACACATGAGGATATTCAATTTGTTGAGAGCCTTATTAACAACCGCCCCAGAAAGTGTCTTGACTGGAACACTCCAGCTGAAATTTTGCATGGTTGTGTTGCACTTCCTTGACAATCTGCCGTGCCCCGCAGGGGCGGAGGGGTAGTGTAATTTATCCACGGCAAATTGCTTGCGGCAAAGCCGCAACCGGCTCTTCCCTCATGCTCCGGCTTCCTTTTTTATAGGACGCTCCCCCTCAGTCTCACTTCGTTCGACAGCTCCCCCGCCAGGGGGCGCCTGAGGAGGCTCCTCAAAACTCTATTTCAATCCCCCGTTCCCGGAGCCTTTGCCGTATGATCCTGTCGATTTCCTCGCATACACCGAGGAAATTTCGGTCCACATCTGGATTGATCACACGAAAGACCATAACACCCATCGCTTCCAGCCATCGGGTGCGTTCCCTGTCGTATCGTTCTCCATCCGGGGTAAAATGCCCGCCGCCGTCCAGTTCTATCACCAGCCCGGCTTTGGCAGCGTAAAAATCCACAATATAATTTCCCAGCGCCTTTTGCCGATAAAACCGGACCGGATAGCTCCGCAGAAAATCATACCACAACTTGCGTTCCCAAGGGGTCATATCTTTCCGAAGTTTGCGGGCTTTAGCAACATTCTCCTGGTTATATTCCTTCATTTCTTCCCCCGCCAAAACAAAAAACGGGACGGTATTCCGTCCCGTTTTCTACTCCATTTAGGCTTCGTAGACAGAGACCTTCTTGCGGTCCTTGCCCATGCGCTCGAAATGAACCTTACCGGCGGTGAGAGCGAAGAGGGTATCATCGCTGCCAATACCGACATTGGTGCCGGGATGGATCTTGGTGCCTCTCTGTCTCACGAGGATGTTGCCGGCCTTCACGGTCTGTCCGTCGGCACGCTTCACGCCCAGGCGCTTAGCTTCGCTGTCACGGCCGTTCTTGGTGGAACCAACGCCCTTCTTATGAGCGAAAAACTGCAAACCAATTTTAAGCATGGTAGTTTCCTCCTTCAATTACTTGCGTACCACAACGCCGATTCCGTCGGGGCACTCCAGGGATAACTCTTTGAGATAACGCTGCAGAGCCAAAAGGGCCTTTCCGGCACATTTTGGAGCCTGATCGGGAAGCCGCAGGGTGATGGTTGCCGTGGATTCCTCCACCGTAACCTCCGCCCCAACCTGCAGGGTATCGTTGATGAGGGTTTCGATCAGGCGCACCGCACTGGTGACCGCCGCACACACAAGGTCCTCTCCCGCAGGAGCGGTACCGCTGTGGCCCGAAACCTGGAAGCCTTTGGGGGGCTTGCCCCCGAAAAACTCCGCGCGGATCATTACTTCACGATCGAAAGGATTTCGATCTTGGCGTAGGGCTGACGATGGCCCTGGCGATTGCGGTAGTTCTTCTTGGCCTTGAACTTGAAGACGGTGATCTTCTTGGACTTACCAAGCTTAACAACGCGGGCAGTTACCTTAGCGCCTTCCACGTAGGGAGCGCCAACGGTGGTGCCGGCTTCGTCACCCAGGACGAGAACCTTATCAAAAGCGACTTCGGCGCCGATTTCGGCATCCATCTTTTCCAGGAAAAGAACATCGCCTTCGCAAGCCTTATACTGCTTGCCGCCTGCTTCAAAGATTGCGTACACTGTTTTCACCTCATTCGTATTTTGAGTCACGCTGTTGCAGGCGGGGCATTTCTGCCCACTTACTCAAACTAAGTTGGCCAGCTTCACGCGGGTAGAATCAGTATACCAAAATATCAGCCCGATGTCAAGCAAAATTTTCGTAAACCTGCAAGAAATCCCGGCCCTCACAGGGTCAGATTTTGCATTTTGTCCACATAATACTGCACGTTTTCCCACTTAGCGTCGGGGGCGATACGGTGGTCGGGACAGGGCAGATACCCGCCCAGGTCCACCAGACGGCGAAGGCGCTCCACCTCCCGATCCACGTCGGAATAATCCCCGGCAAAGACCCGCTTGTCCATGCCGCCGATGCCCCGGAGGGGCTTGCCGTACTGCTTCCGCCAGGGTTCGATGGAGGCGCCCCAGGTGCCCACCTCGATGGGGAACATGGTGTTCACCCCATTTTCAAGCCAGGTGGGGATCAGCGAGTCGATCATGCCGTCGCAGTCCAGGGACACGATATCGATGCCGTGGCTTGCCGCCAGATCGGTGATTTTCTTGTACCAGGGTCCCACCAGCTCATCAAACACCGCAGGAATTACCAGGGGTCCGTTTTTGAAACAAATATCTTCCCAGAAGTGACCGTAATCGAACTGAACGCCGGATTTCAGCACTTCTTCCACGCATTGCAGGGTCATAGCTCCCACCGTGTCGATGATTTCGGTATAAAGCTCCTCGTCATCCGCCAGGAGATAGCTGGTGCCCACCACCCCGGCCCAGTTGCGGAAACTGCCGTAAAGACTGCCCAGAGAAACCCCCAGGGGATAATCCCGGGCATTCAGCTCCGCCACCCGTTCTGGGGTCAGCTTCGGCAGGCGGTCGGGGGTAAACTGCAGGCGGTGCTTGTAGTGTTCTTCGTAGCTTGCCCGGTCCACCAGGGTATGCTCCACCTCGGCGGGGATACCGGTGGAGCCCGGCTTGTGCATCACCACAACCCCGTCGGAGTTGTAGTAATATTCGGTACCATCCGGATCGGTACGCAGAATTTTGTCCTCAAAAGCAGGGAACAGGGTGGTGTTGGCCCCCACCGCCACACCCCAGCCAAAATCGAAGCCCAGCTTCCGACCCACCACATCCTCCGAGGGGATCCGGTCGTTGGGTGTCAGCGATTCCTCCAGGGTCAGATGTCCTTCATGGTACCACTTTTCCTTGGTTTCAGACCAGAAACCAAAATGTACCACCGGCAATTTGTCAAAGTTTTGATAATGTAAAACGGCATTTGCCCGCTCCCGATGGGTCATAGGGAAGCCCTCCTTTGTCACGCAGGATTTCCCTTATTATACTCCAAATCTCCCTCTGCCGCAAGCACCAAATGAAGGAATGCCGTCACCCTCCTCTGAAAGGGAGAGGGTTTCCCGATTCTTTTTCCCAAACCCACCCGCCACGTTTTCCCATCGTAGGGGCCGATGCCCTCGACGGCCCTTCGTAGCCCCTCGTAGGGGACGGGTCTCCCGTCCCGCCACCCGCACCCCGGGTACACCATCCCCTTGCCTGGCAGATTGTCAAGGAAGTGCAACACAACCATGCAAAATTTCAGCTGGAGTGTTCCAGTCAAGACACTTTCTGGGGCGGTTGTTAATAAGGCTCTCAACAAATTGAATATCCTCATGTGTAACCGAC
>SVKS01000040.1 GCA_015068345.1 Oscillospiraceae bacterium | reverse complement strand
CCACAGGTAGTTGGCCGCCGTGACACAGGAATACATGAGAATGGTGGGGGCGCTTCCCAGGGTGAAAATGGCAAAGGTCAAAAACCATCCGTGACGGGATACAAACTTTCGGGCATAGCGCAAAAGGAAGAACTGCACCAATGGGTAGACCATGTTGATGGCATTGATAAAGGTATATTCCACCCCAACGTCATTGAGAAGGTAATAATTCAACGAAGAAGATGGCAAGGCGGTGGCAAAAGTGAAGAGGAAGGTCACCACCATGGTCATCATGAAGGGTTTGGAGCGCAGTGGCAGGGTAAAAATATCCCGGATTTTGGGAAGCTTACTGTGTTCGTATGTGAATTCCTTGGGCAAAACGAGAAGGATCACATCCACGATGGCCAGGAAGAAGGAAAAGTGCCGCAAGGCGATGATGACGAAATCCCCGTAAGCCGAAGCAGAAAGGGCATCGGCAATGATACCCGAAATCAGCGATACGCCGATACCAATGAAGTTTGCCACCAGCGACTGCACCGAAAAATATTCCGCCCGGCGGGAGGGCTCCACAAACTTGATGTGCCATACGGTGTAGCCGCTGCCGGTGATGGCATTGATGACGTTGGCAAGAAAGATCACCACGATAAAGGCGATGATCCGGGCTCCCGCATCCGAAATGATTTCCGGAATGATGGTAATAGCAAAAATATTCAGAAAATAGTAGAGAAAGCGAGTTACCGCCAGGAAGGTTTTTCTCTTTTCAAATCGTTCCAGTACTGCCGGAGAAAAGATACTGAAACAGCTGGCAATATAGGGGATAAAGGTGATGATACCAATATTCACAATGTCGATACCATAAATCATCAGGAAGGAGGTATAGAACATCCCCGTGGTAAGCCAGGAAATGATCTGGGTCACCGCCACGTGCCCCAAAACCAGGCAACGTCCCCGACCTTCTACAGTGGACCAGGTATAAAGGGCATTCTCTTTATCTCTGGGTACTCTTTTCTTGAAAAGTGACATAACTGGTACTCTCCCGTTTGGCCATTTGGCCACAATCTGACTCCCTATATCATACACCAAAACGTCCTTCGAGTAAAGCCCCGCCGAAAAATATTTTCTTCACCCCCCGCATTTTCTTTCTTGTGCTTGCTTTTTCCCTTTTTGCATGATATAATCGGTTTATCCAATAAATGAAACAAAAAGGAGCATACGCCATGAAGAGAAGTGAAATCAACGCCATCATCAAGGACGCCATGCAGTTTGCCGACAAATTCTCCTTCCGTCTCCCTCCCTTTGCCGATTGGACCCCCGCCGATTGGGCCACCAAGGGTCACGAATGTGACGAAATCCGTGACAACATGCTGGGTTGGGACATTACCGACTACGGTCTGGGCAACTTTGACAAGGTAGGTCTTGTACTGGTTACCATCCGCAACGGCAACCAGAATAACCCCAACTACGAAAAACCCTATGCCGAAAAGCTCCTCATCAGCCAGGAAGATCAGGTCTGCCCCATGCACTTCCATTGGAAGAAGATGGAGGATATCATCAACCGCGGCGGCGGCATCATGATGATGCAGCTCTATAACTCCCTTCCCAACGAAGAACTGGACAAGGAAAATCCTGTTGAAGTCGTTTGCGACGGCGTGAAGATGTCCATCCCCGCCGGTACCATTCTGGAACTCCAGCCGGGCCAGAGCGTCACCCTGACCCACGGCATGTACCACGCCTTCTGGGCCAAGAAGGGCCACGGCCCCGTGCTCATCGGCGAAGTCAGCCAGTGCAACGATGACAACACCGACAACCGTTTCTACGAACAGATGGGCCGCTTCCCCGAAATCGAAGAAGACGAAGCTCCCTTCCGTCTCCTTTGCACCGAATATCCCGCCGCCAAGTAAGAACGAACCCCAACTGCCACCGCAAAGGATCCTTTGCGGTGGCTCCTTTTTCGAAAAAATTGCGCAATCCAAATCAAGCATTCCCTCCCCCCTCCGTGCTACAATATTCCCAGAGCAGTGAATTGGAGGTAATACAAATGCACGAATGGTCAAAAACCATGCAGGAAATTCTGGATACCGTGGATCATGCCATCCGCCACCGGGAAAGCGATAGTCTGACGTTGACTTTCCTTGCCCGTCGGCTTGGCTATTCGGAATACCATCTTTCCCGCCGCTTCAAGGCCATGGCCGGTATGTCCTTCCGGGAGTTTTTCCGGCTTCGCAAGCTGGCCTTTGCCATGGAGGAGGTGGCGGGGAGCGACGAAAGTATCCTGGATATTGCAGTCAAGTACGGTTTTTCCTCCCACGAGGCATTTACACGGGCATTCCGCGTCACTTATGGAATCACCCCCAGCGCCTTCCGGCGGAACCCGGTTCCCCCGTCCCTTCGCACCATCATCAAACCCTTCGACTGCTACTTTTTAGGCACAGGAGGCCACGGTATGGCAAATTCCACCGAACACGTCAAAACCTATTTCGTTACCATCCCCGCTCACAAATTTCTCCACATCCGAAACTACGAAAGCATTGGCTACTTCGATTTTTGGGACAAGCAGAGCCGGATCCCAGGTTGCGATTGTGATACCATCTGCAATCTTCTTCTGACCATTCCTAACCGTCTGGATGACAAGGGGGAATCGGGCATCGACAGCGGCAGTGGTCAGATCATGGGATACCTCAACGCTCCCACCGGCAGGATCTGCAGTTGGGGCATTCCCCTGGCGGAATGCTATGGGGTACGTCTGCCCACCGATTATGCGGGTCCCGTCCCCGATCAAATGACCCTTACCGATGTTCCCGAAGGGGAATACATCGTATTTGAGCATGGCCCCTTTGATTATGCCACAGAGAATGCCATTGTGGAGGAAAGAATCGAACGCGCCATGGCGGAATTTGACTATTCTGCTTCCCCCTACCAACTGGACATGACCCCCGGCCGCTTCTTTTACTTTTACCACGACGAACACCGCTAT
Organism: Oscillospiraceae bacterium; assembly: GCA_015068345.1. Taxonomy (GTDB): domain Bacteria; phylum Bacillota; class Clostridia; order Oscillospirales; family QAMX01; genus RUG11797. The sequence continues at coordinate 16,102 of SVKS01000040.1, read as the reverse complement.
TGGAAGTACATCCGTCCTGTTGCGAAAAGATAACGAATCAAGGTGCAGCTTCGTCAATCGAACTGCACCTTTTGCTTGTCTTGCGGGTAATTCCATGTTACAATGAAACCATCATCCAATTTTGCTGCAGGAGGCCCTTATGACAGCCGATATCCGTGTCGTCAATGAATTTCTCGATTCCCTGATTCTGCACCCCAAAACTCCCGACGAAGTCCGGGGCGGCGAATCCCTCTATTACGATTGGAGCCCTTCCCTCCCCTTTTCCTCCGAGCTTTACGCCACCGAAATTGAAAAGACCCCCGGGCGGGATTTCGTCATTCTGAACCTGGCGGATATTCAATGCCACGACGGGGAAGCCTTCAGCCAGGTGGGTGAGTTTTACGAAGAGACCATTGAAAAGCTGATTAACAAAACCTCCCCCGACCTGATCACCCTCACCGGGGACAACGCCTTTGACCCATTTGCCTACCTGAAGCTGATCCGTTTTCTGGATTCCTTTGGTATTCCCTGGGCTCCTGTCATGGGTAACGCCGACCACACCGGGCTGGTCAGTGAATTCTGGGGAGCCTACCAACTGGCAGAAGCAAAAAACTGTCTTTTCGACTACGGCCCCAAGGGGATGGGGGATGGCAACTATATCATCCATATCACCGAAAATGGCAAACCGATCCACACCCTTTTCATGATGGATTCCCACCACGAGGAGGAAATGGTACCCGGAAGCTACGATCACTTTTATGAGAATCAAATTGCCTGGTACCGTTGGGCTGTGGAGGGCATTGCCAGGGAAGTCCGGCAGGTGGTCCCCAGCACAGTATTCATGCATATTCCGGTTCCCGAATATCAAAACGCCTGGGATGCCATCCAGGCCCCTGATGGCGGCTTGATTCCCCCCTACAACTCCCATCCCTTCTGTAAGGTTCACGAAAAAATGGGGCCGCCCAATTTCAATAACGGCTTCTTTGCCCTTTGCAAAGAGCTTGACAGCACCAAAAACATGGTTTGCGGTCACGATCACGTGAACTGCTTCTCCATTGACTACCAGGGGATCACCCTGACCTACGGCATGAAAACCGGCTACGGCTGCTACTGGGAGCGGGAAACCAATGGCGGCACAACCCTGACCATCGATTCCGACGGCTTGGTAAAACCCGAACACCACTACGTGGATCCCCGGGAATCCAAAGTCAAGGCCTTTCTTTTGGAGTATTACGGCATCAACCGATACAGCGAGGGAGTCGTGGTGAAGGAAAAAGGATGACGACATACAACAACCCCATGGGACACTATCCCACGGGGTTGTTTCGTTTTATCCAAATGCCTTCAGCACCCGATGATCTTCCAGAATGGTCGGCAGCTCACGGGAATCGGTCACGACCCGAATTTTCGCCAAGGTTGATACGTCGGTTCGGGCATCACTTCCTCCGGTCACCTCAGCTTCCGGCGTGTGCTCCCGTATGGAGATCAGTCCCTTTCTGTTTCTCAGCAGCTCCGGGTAATCCCACTCACTCCCCCACGCGACCACTTCGTCCACACCAATTTCCAGCAGAGTCTTTCGGCATTCCTTGTTCAGGAAATTGCCATAGTCCGTAATATTCTGTATTTCGGTCAGTTCTTCCGGGTGAAGACCCACCATGGGTTTGAGCTCCAGGCACACAACAAGGGGCAAATCGGCAAAGTCCTCACTGCACACGATTCCCTTTCCGGGCTCATATCGATACTGGTATTCCCCGCTTACAAACAAATCCCAGTGCCCATGGTCGTAAAGGTGCATCAGGCTGCTGTGGCATGCCCACTCCAACGAGCCGCCTTCATTGGTTATTTCTTCCACGTCAAGCGTCTTTTTCTCCCCTGCCCGGAGCAATTCCATTACAGTTTCATCGGTCTCCCGGTATTTTGCCGTGAATACCTCCACCTCCACATGATTCATGGTGGTTTCATTGTAATCTTCTTTGTCCACCGGGATCAAGAAGCTTGCAAAATTTTTCGGAGTTCGATCCACGGGAAAGCGGTTCAGTTCTTCCTCATTTCCCTTGGCATCCAACCGAATCCGAAAGGTTCCCCCTTCATCCAGAATATATTTCCGAAGCTCGATTCCCTTATCAAAATGGTATCGGAACCCGGGTTCATCATATAGAAACAAGGTTATCAGGTTATGAGTATCAAACCACTCCTCCGGAATTTCCGGAAAACCTGCAAGGTCAGCCCCTTCCCACACGTCCTGCACCAGATTCTGATAGGTTTTATAATGGTCTGCCGTTTCGCAAAGGCGGAAGGAATCCATTTTCCGGTATTCCGCCTGGTCCCGAATGCTTTCGAAGATCGGATCGGTATCCTCTACTCTGCCGTGATTCACCAGCGTTTCCACCATTTCAAAGGAGTTTTCCTCTGACACTGCCAGTTCGGGTTCCCTTTCCGGCTGCGGTTCAATGTCTGTTTCTTTTTCTTTGCAGGAAGCCATGCCCAGCAAAAACAACACAATCAAAATGATCAATCCGTATTTTTTCAAATGAATCCCTCCTTTCTTCTATAGACAACTTTTTTTCGTTTTTCTTGCACGTACTTCCATATTATATGAAAAAATCCCATGCTGAAAGGTAAGCATGGGATTTTACGTCATTCAGTTACTTCCTCGGCAAACCGGACCACGGTATAATCGGGATTGGTCACGTGCTTGTAGGTCAGATTTTCCACGTTGTTGTGGCGTACCTCCAACCCCACCAGGGCATGGGAATCCACCCCCCACACGCTGATGTTGTAGGTTTCGCCCTTTTTAGCGGGACGCTCCTTGAAGTAGTGGGTGTCTCCAATCACCACCGTAGCCCGGGCAGGCTTCTTGTCCGGCAGGGTAGCATCGGTGATATCATTGATTTTGATATCGTGGATCTTTGCCCCATCGTGATTGAGAAGGCGAATGGTCTGGTGCCCGCCGCTGATGAAGGTGGCAACCCGGGCAATATCCACGTGATGGATATCCACCGATTTTCCCTCCACCCGCATAAGCGCTTCCCCTCTCCCCAGGGGCAGGGCGGTCAGGGCCACACTGTCGTCTCCGGTCCAGCCGGAGATATCGAAAATGTCAATGTTGAAGCAACCCACCCGCAGGTCGATGCCGTCCTGATTGGGCATATTGTTGGTGGCAAAGAAACGGATGTCCGAAATGCGTCCATTGGAACAATAATACAGGTTAATGCCCCAGTAGCGCTGGTTTTTGATGGTGATGTGCTCAATAACGAAATCGTTCACGTTCCGGAAGAGGATGGGGCAGTTGTGCATGATATGGGGTCTGCCCTCCTTTTCGGAGGTTTTTTCGGTCAAGTCATTTTTTGGCCCCTGATCCAGGATCGCCTGACCAATACCGATGATACGAATGTCCTTCTTTTGAGTGGCTACCGAGGCGTATTCGTCGAATACCCCTTCGGAAACGATCATGTTGGCATAGCAATCGGCCACCATGGTCAGGGTACAGTTGAAGAGATACAACGTGAAGTTGGATGGCAATACAATGGGGCTATCCAAATAATATTTTCCATCCTCACTATTGGGATTTTTTGCGGCAATGGTATAGCTCTTTTTCCCTTCGGCTTGAGCTTTACGGATTGCCTCGTTAAGGCGTACAGAATCTGTCATATTGCGTTCTCCTTATGCTTCCCGGAGCTCGGCGGCGATTTCCCCCACCGAGGGGTAGACATAGTCGGCGTGGTATTTGGTTTGGGCTTCGTATTCCTCCCGGCTGGTTTCCCCGGTGTAGACCAGAACCGAGGTGATTCCTGCGTTCTGCCCCACCGCGATATCGGTATAAAGCCGGTCCCCCACCATACAGGTGGTTTCCTTCTTCCCTCCATAAAGACGGAGGGCCGATTCGATGATGATGGGGTTGGGTTTTCCAACGATCAAGTCAGGATGACGCCCAGTGGAGGTTTCCAGAAGGGCAATCATACTGCCGGTATCGGGAATACTGCGCCCCCCCTCCACCGGGCAAACCAGATCAGGGTGGGTGCAGATCCATTTGGTACCGTCCATGATCAGGTCGTGGGCAATACGAAGCTTTTCGTAGGTAAGCTCGGTATCAAACCCCAGCACCAGAGCGTCGGGGTTTTCGGCGGTTAGTTCAAAGCCTGCCTTACGGAAAAGGTCGCAAAGCACTTCGGTACCCACCACATAGAGCTTGTTGCCACTCAGGTTCTCCCGGAGCCAAATAGCGGTGGCGTCCCCGGAGGAGAACACGTCCTCCTCGGTGGCATCGATACCGAGCTTTTGAAGCTTTTTGGCATAGGCTTCCTTATTCTTTGATGAATTGTTGGTCAGGAAAACGTACTTTCCACCCTTTTCCCGAATGGCCGACAGGAATCCCGGAGTCTCGGGAAACAGGTCGTTGCCCAGATAGATGGTACCATCCATATCCAGGAGGAAGAGTTCCATTTCTTTCATACTCATGGATAGATCTCCTCACCGTGACAGATCATGTCGTTGGTAATGCGCAAGAGGGTCATACGGAACCTGGCGTAATGGCCAAAGCGTTTGGCGTTTTCCCCAAGGTCCGCGGGAATTCCCGCGGTTTGGTAATCGGGTTCTCCTCCCGCCAGACGCAGAAGCTCCCGGATCTCCTCCCCGGTGGGTACGTCATTTTTGACGATGTCCCGGATTTCCTGCCAATGGGCCTTCAGGAATTCGGGATCCACCTTATCCAGAGGATTGGGGGTATTTTCCTTCATGAGCATATCGTAAAGCTTACCGAAGACCGGGCGAAGTCTGGCTTCCTCCAGGGGGGTAACCCTGGTCTCAATGGTTTCGAGCTTTGTGATATTGTGGTAAATATCCGCCACGATAGCGGCACCGATACCCACCTTTTTGCCGTGGTAAAGCTGGTTCCAGCCGTTTGCGGCATACTGCATTTCCCAGAAGTGGGAAAGGTGATGTTCCGCCCCAGATGCCGGACGGGTACAACCCGAAAGGTAGATCATCAATCCGGAAAGTGCCAGGGCTTCCATCAAGCTTTGGGCGTAGCCCCGATCGGTGGTTTGACCCAGGCCGGACTTTGCCAGGGCAACCGCCTGGTTCACCGCTTCCCGCATCTTTTCGGCAATGGCTTCGCAGTAGTATTCCCCGGTGGTCAGGGTAGCCACCTTCCAGTCGGCTAGGGCGGTATACTTGCCAATCAGATCACCAAGCCCTGCCGCCTTCAGTTCGGTGGGACTTTCTGCCAAAATATCCACGTCGGCAAGCAGAAGTTCCGGTGCCTTGGCATCGTAAGTGATTTTGAAGCCGTTGGTCATGATGGGAGCTTGTTGAGACAGGAACCCATCCATGGAGGGGGCGGTTGCAAAAATGGCGAAGGGCTGGCCGGTCTTGTAGCAGGCGTACCGGCAAATGTCGTTGAGGGAACCGGTACCGATGGAAAGGATCACGTCGGCCCCCTTCCCCTCTTCCATGACCTGTTCCACCTCGTCCATGGTGGCTTTTTTCAGGTTTTCATAGCGGGTTTCGCTGACTTCGTAGCCGGCTTCCTTCAGCACCTCCAGAATGCCCGCCGAAGCGGCCAGGGTGTTTTCATCAAACACTGCATGGAGCTTGGTGCCGCCCAGGGTTTCCCGGATGATCTTGCCGGTTTCGGGAAGCAGCCCCTCCCGGATTTCCACCCGGGAGATATTGATCTCATGTTTACGCCCACAGGGACAGTCCTTCAGGCTTTCCACCAGGGCAGGAATATTCAGTGCCATGGGAATTTCCTCCGTTTTGTAGAATTCTTACGGGTTCAGGCGGTTGGGCCCACGGAAGATGAACATGGAGTCCTTGATACCCAGGCCGCAAAGCAACATGGTCAGGCGGTCGACACCCAGTCCGAAGCCGCCGTGGGGCGGGCAACCGTAGCGGAAGAAGTCGAGATAGAACTTCACATCTTCATCCAGTCCCTTTTCCACTGCCTGCGCCTTGAGCACCTCATAGCGGTGTTCGCGCTGGGCACCGGTGGTAATTTCCACACCACGCCAGATCAGGTCGTAGCCCTGGGGAACACCGTTTTCATCCCGCATATGATAGAAGGCGCGCTTTTCGGCGTCGAAATCGGTCACAAAGAGGAATTCGTGGCCGTAGGTTTCCATAACCCAGCGGTAGGACAGCTGTTCGGCTTCGGTGGTCAGGTCTCCCTTTTCGCTTTCGGGCAGGGTGTAGCCATACTTGGCTTCCAGTTCTTCATAAAGCTTTTTCAGGGTAACAACCGGGAACGGCAGGGTGGGAACGATCACTTCCTTGCCAAAGAGTTCCTTAATCTCCTCGCCGTAAGCCTCCTTCACTGCCTTCAGGGCATGGGTCAGCAGCTCTTCTTCCATCTTCATCACATCACGGAAGGAATCAATATAAGAAAATTCCAGGTCAAACCCGGTAAACTCGGTAGCATGACGGCTGGTGTAGCTCTTCTCGGCACGGAATACCGGGCCACTTTCAAAAATCCGTTCAAAACCGGCGGCCATAGCCATCTGCTTGTAGAACTGGGGGCTCTGGGCCAGGTAGGCATTGCGGTCAAAATATTTTACTTCAAATACGTCGGAACCGGACTCGCTGGCGGTACCAATGAGCTTGGGGGAATGGATTTCCAGGAAGTTGCGTTCCAGAAGGAATTCACGCATAGCGGCCACCAGCTTGGTCTGGGCCTTGAAGAGAAGCTGGTTTTCATCGGTGCGCAGGTCGATCCAGCGGTAGTCAATACGCTGGTCCACACCGGAACGTTCCACACCGGGGCGCTTCTTGGTGGCGGGGATTTCCTTGCGCACGATGGGCAGGGCATCCGCCAACGATTCGATCTTCAGGGATTCTCCTTCAGAAGGAAGCATTTCAAAGCCGTTGAGCTTAACGTAATCATTGGCAATCAGGGTACCGGTAACCGAAATGATGGAGTCGGCGGTAATCTGGTCCAGGAGGGGACACAGTTCGGGGTGCTTTTCCTTTTCCACGGTGATCTGCAGGCGGCCGGTGATGTCCTTCAGTACGATGAAGGCCATGGCTTTGCTGTTACGGATGCTGTCCACAAAGCCCCGTACCTGAAGCTCTTTTCCTTCGCATTTCAATGCGTCTGCAATGTAGGTTCTTTCCATGACAATTCCTCTTCCTATTCTTTATTTCGCCCGGAAAATGCAAAAATGGCTCCGCCCCGACCTTGGGGCGAAAGCCATAGCTCACGCGGTGCCACCCAATTTCGGCAACCGGCATAGCCCCGGTGCCCTTTCCAAGCGTATTCTTTTGTCTGTCGCTCCGCCATGTGTCACTCATGGCATCATCACCATTTCAATATACCGCAAAAGCCGCTTTTTGTCAATGTTTTTTTCTCTTTCCTATTGCTTTTTTTTCGGGAGTATGGTATACTAAGGTTGATAAAGGAAAGCGTATACTTCCTTTAGGTTAGGATTGTTTCATGTGAATGGCTGAGTGGGTTTTTGACCCGCTCTTTATTTTTGATTTCCCCAGTAATGAAAGGAACAAGCAAGTTATGGCTATGAGCAAGCAGGCAATTGTTGCCCTGATCCGCCCTTGGGCCCTGTCGGCCTGTGAAACCGCCGGAGTAATCCTGTGGGACATTGAATACGTTCGGGAGGGCGGTGAAAACTACCTCCGGGTATTCATCGACAAGGAAGATGGCATCGGCATTGAGGATTGCGAGAAGGTATCCCATATCATGAACGATATTTTGGATACCGAGGACCCCATTGAAGAGAGTTATTCCTTCCAGGTCTCCTCCCCCGGAATTGAACGGGAGCTTCGTCTGCCCCACCATTTCGAGCGTTTCCTTGGGGAAGCAGTTCGGGTTCGCCTTTACAAGGCCCTGGATGGCAACAAGGAATATATCGGTATTCTTTCTGCCTTTGACGACGACAGCCTCACCCTGACCCTGGACGAAGATACCAGCATCACCTTTGAACGTGCCTCGGTTTCCAAGGTTAAGGTCTACTTTGAATTCTAATCTCAAATACATTTTGGAGGAATAACAGAAATGGCAGCTAACAGCGCACTGTTCGAGGCCCTTTACGCCCTCGAACGCGAAAAGAATATTTCCAAGGATTACATGCTGGAAAAGATCAAGACCGCCCTGGTCACCGCCGTAAAGCGCGAAAACGCCGTGGTGGAGATCGACGAAACCAAAAAGACCTTCCGCATGTTCTATATGATGAACGTGGTGGAGGAGGTTATGGATCCCGAAACCGAAATGACCTTGGACCAGGCTCGCATCTACTCCAAGCGCGCCACCATCGGCAGCACCGTGCAGGTAGAGGTTGCCACCAAGGATTTCAACCGCATCACCGCCAGCACCGCCAAACAGGTCATCATCCAGGCTATCCGCGAAAGCGAACGGGGCAACATCTATAACGAACTTTCCAGCAAGGCTCATGAAATCCTCAACGCCCTGGTCACCCGGGTAGACCCCAAAACCGGCAACATCTTCGTAGAAATCGGTGGTCGTGAAGAAGAAAGCGAAGCCGTCCTTCCTGTTTCCGAACAGATCAAGGGCGAAGTCCTTCGGGAAGGGGACCGTGTGAAGGTTTACCTGGTGGAAGTCCGCAAGGGAGCCAAGTCGGTGTCCATGATCATTTCCCGCACCCACCCCGGTCTTGTGAAACGTCTCTTCGAATTGGAAGTTCCTGAAATTCACGACGGTGTTGTGGAAATCAAAAACATCGCCCGGGAAGCCGGCAGCCGTACCAAGATCTCGGTTTACTCCCCCTCCCCCGAAATTGATCCGGTGGGTGCCTGTGTCGGTCCCAAGGGAAGCCGCGTAGAGACAATCGTGGCGGCACTGGGCGGTGAAAAAATCGATATCGTCCATTATTCCGAAAATCCTGCCGAATACGTGAAGGAAGCCCTGTCTCCCTCCGACGTTACTTCGGTCACCCTGTTGGCTCCCGAAAAGATCTGCCGTGTCATCGTACCTGACGATCAGCTTTCCCTGGCTATCGGTAAGGAAGGCCAGAATGCCCGTCTTGCCGCTAAGCTCACCGGCATGAAAATTGATATCAAGCCCGAAAGCGCAGCTCAATAAATCACAAACAAACAATCAACAAAGGAGGATCGTATGCCCATTAAGCCGAAAAAAGTACCCATGCGTATGTGTGTATCCTGCCGGGAAATGAAGCCTAAGAAGGAACTCATGCGGGTGGTGGTTCCCACTGTGGACGGCGAATCCTCCGGAGAAGCCGTTCTGGACCTGAAAGGCAAAATGCCCGGTCGGGGTGCATACCTGTGCCGGGATGCCGAATGCTTGAAAAAAGCGCAAAAATCCCGGGCCGTGGAGCGTGCCCTGGAGTGCCAGGTTCCCGAAACAACCTGGGAAGCCCTTGGAAATGAGGCGATGAAACCTGAAACCGATCAATAAATCCCTCACCACCCTGGGTCTGGCCCGTCGGGCAGGAAAACTGACCTACGGCGAAACGTCCTGCCGGGAAGCCATTTCCCGGGAGCACGTAGCTCTGGTGATTTTGGCAAGCGATGCCGGAGAAAGCGTAAAACGAACCTTTACCCGCCTTTGTGAAGCCAAATCGATACCCATTTATACCATGCAAGAAACCAAAAGCGTTCTCGGCGCTGCCATCGGCAAAGAAATTTGTTCGGTGGTGACCGTTAATAATAAGGGGTTTGCGGATTCCATCCTCGCAAGCGCCGAACATCATATCGGAGGTGGCCATATTTGAGTTTAATTAAGTACCGTCTTTCTGAAGTGGCAAAGGATTTTGACCTACAAAGCAAAGAAATCGCTTCCATCCTTGCCAAGTATGCAACCGCACCCAAGAGTAACCAAAAGGTTCTGGAGGATGATGAGTTGAATATTATCTTCGACATTTTGACCCAGGATCATCAGCCCGCCGACCTGGAAGCCGCTATGAAGGCTGCCGTCCGCGGTACCAAGGCCGAGGAAAAGAAAGTTGAGGAGCCCAAGCCCACCGAAGTTCCCAAGGAAGAAAAGCCTGCTCCTGAGCAAAAGACCGAAGCTCCCAAGCCCCAGACTTCTGCTCCTGAAAAGGCCAACAATCAGCCCCGGAATAACACACCCGCTCCTGAAAAGAAGGCTGATCCTCAGCCCCAGAAGAATCGCAAGCAGACCATCGTGGTAGACACCCGTTCTGCCGGTGCCAAGACCGACCTTTCCAAGTACGACGAGCGTATGGACACCCTGGCCGACAACCACGTGTCCCAGCACGGCGCCACAAAGGAAAAATTCAAGAACCAGGGCAACAAGAAGGGCGCTCCCATTTCCCAGAAGAAGCGACAGGAAGAAGCCGAAAAGATCAAGCGTCTTAAGGCCCAGCAGGAAGCCGCCAAGAAGGCTCCCCTGAAGGTTTCCATTCCCGATGAAATCGCCGTTGGTGAACTGGCTTCCCGCCTGAAAAAGACCGGTGCCGAAGTAGTCAAGGCTCTGATGAAACAGGGACTGATGGTTTCTCTTTCCCAAACCATTGACTACGATACCGCAGCTCTCATTGCTATGGATTTCGGTGCCAAGGTGGAAAAGGAAGTTCATCTGACCATTGAGGAACGCCTCATTGACACCCACGAGGATAAGCCCGAGGATCTCCTTCCCCGTGACCCGGTTGTTGTGGTTATGGGCCACGTTGACCATGGCAAAACCTCCCTTCTGGACTATATCCGTAACGCCAAGGTGGTTGCCGGTGAAGCCGGGGGTATTACCCAGCACATCGGTGCTTACCGTGTGGACGTGAATGGCCGCAACGTCACCTTCCTGGATACTCCGGGTCACGCCGCCTTTACTTCCATGCGTGCCCGTGGTGCCATGTTCACCGATATCGCTATCCTTGTAGTTGCTGCCGATGACGGCATCATGCCCCAGACCATTGAATCCATCAACCACGCCAAGGCTGCGAACATCCCCATCGTGGTTGCCATCAATAAAATGGATAAACCCACCGCCAACCCCGATCGCATCACCCAGCAGCTGACCGAACATGGTCTCCTGTGGGACGAATGGGGCGGCGATACCACCATCTGCCGCATCTCCGCCCATACCGGTCAGGGCATTGATGATCTGCTTGAAATGCTGATCCTCACCGCCGATATGCAGGAATTGAAGGCCAACCCCAATCGTCTTGCCCAGGGCAGCGTAGTGGAAGCCCGTCTCGACAAGGGCCGTGGCCCGATTGCTACCCTTTTGGTACAGAACGGTACCATTCATTCCGGCGATATCGTCATTGCCGGTACCGCTGTTGGTAAGATCCGTGCCATGACCAACGACCGTGGTCAGCGCATTACCGAAGCCGGTCCCTCCGTCCCGGTGGAGATCACCGGTCTTGCCAGCGTACCCAACGCCGGCGACGTCTTCAACGTAGTGGAAGATGAACGTATGGCCCGTGCTCTGGTAGAACAGCGTTTGGAAGACGAAAAGAAGGCCATGGCGTCCAGCATTGGTAAGGTCTCGCTGGATGATCTCTTCAGCCAGATCAAGGAAGGCGAACTCAAGGATCTCAACATCATTATTAAGGGTGACGTTGTGGGTTCTGTGGAAGCTGTTCGTTCGTCCCTGGAAAAGCTTTCCAACGACGAAGTCCGTGTCCGTGTCATCCACGGCGCGGTTGGTGCCATCAGTGAATCGGACGTTATGTTGGCCGGCGCCAGCAACGCCATCATCGTTGGCTTCAATGTGCGTCCCACCAGCGACGCCCAGCGCAGTGCTGAAAGCGCCCAGGTAGACATCCGCCTGTACCGCGTCATTTATGACTGCATCGAAGAAATCGAAGCGGCTATGAAGGGTATGCTTGCCCCGAAATTCCGGGAAGTTCTTCTGGGAAGCTCCGAAGTTCGCCAGATTTTCCGCGCCAGTGCCATCGGTACCATCGCCGGTTGTATGGTTCGTTCCGGTGTTATTCGCCGCGGCACCCAGATTCGTGTTGTGCGCGACGGTATTGTCATTCACGAGGGTGACCTTTCCGGCCTGAAGCGCTTCAAGGACGACGCCAAGGAAGTAGCCACCGGTTACGAATGCGGCATCACTCTGGAACGTTTCAACGACATCAAGGAAGGCGACGTACTGGAAAACTTCTACATGGAAGCTTATCAAGACTAATGACCGACCAAGCCGCAAAAGTCACTGCTTTTGCGGCTTTTTTATAAGATTACGAAAGGAAATACCATGGCAAAAAACAGACTTGACCGTATCAATGAGGAAATTCTCCACGCTCTCCCTTCCATTCTTCGTACCGTAAAGGATCCCCGGGTACAGAATGCCGGTATGATCAGCGTCACCCACGTGGATACCGCCGGTGACCTGGCTCAATGCAAGGTGTACCTGAGCGTTTTCAATCCGGGTGTGGAGCTGAATAAAAAGGAATTGACCCAAGGGCTGAAATCATGTTCTGGCTATATCCGCAAGGAGCTTGCCGCCCAGGTTAAGCTTCGTGTTGCCCCCGAAATCATCTTTATTCTGGATGATTCTCTCGATCGCGGTGCCAAGATCATCAACCTGATCCAAACCACCATTGCTTCCGATCAGGAAAAGGGGAGCGATGTATGACTCGCCCTCCTCTCTCCCCTGCCGCCCACCTTGCCGCTGATTTTCTCCGGACGCATGATCACTTTCTCCTTTTAACCCACGCGCGCCCCGATGGGGACACCATCGGAAGCGCCTATGCCCTTTGCCTTGGACTCCGTGCCATTGGCAAGCAGGCCGGTCTCCTTTATAATCCCGCTGTAGGCGAGCTTTTTGCCCCCTATATGGAAACCGTCAAGGCCGATTTCGACACAGGTAATGCTACTGTTGTCACGGTAGACGTGGCAGACAGTGCCCTTCTCTTCCCGGAAGCGGAGGAATATAAAGACAGGATCACTCTGGTCATCGATCACCACAAGGCCAATCGGGTGGATTGTCCCCTGAAAGCGGTAGACGAAGGCGCTGCGGCCGCATGCGAATTGGTTCGGGAAATCCTGGAGATTCTTTCGGTGGAGCTTTCCCCGGAAATGGCAGAAGGAATTTACATGGGTTTGATGACCGATTCCGGTTGTTTCCGTTTTTCCAACGTGCGGCAGAAAACCCAGCTGTATGCCGCCGATGCCATCGCCGCCGGTGCCGATGCATTTGCCTTGGCACGACGTCATTTCATCAAAAAGTCCAGAGCCAAAATGGCCCTGGAATCCACCGTTTTTGCAAACGTCCGCTCCTTTCACGAAGGAAAGATTTTGCTTCTGACGCTCCCTCGTTCTCTTGCAGAATCCCTTGGTGCCAGGGAGGAGGACGTGAATGGCCTCGCCAGCATGACCACTGCCGCAGAGGGTTGCGAGATCGGCATTTTCTGTCGGGAAATGGCCGATGGTGCCATCAAGGCTTCGGTCCGTACCGACCTCTTTGCCGACGCCGCACTGCTTTGCAGTGCTTTTGGTGGGGGCGGACATGCAAAAGCCGCGGGATGTACCCTGCATCTGCCTATGGAAGAAGCCGCCGAATTACTGGTAAAGGAAGCTGAAAAGCAATTATGTTAAAATCCGGATTGATTCTTGTAAATAAAGGTGCCGGTATGAGTTCCCACGACGTAGTGAACCGCCTGCGCCGTATCCTGGAAACCCGCAAGGTAGGTCACTGCGGTACTCTGGACGAAATGGCCACCGGCGTTCTGCCGGTTTGCTTTGGCCGGGCTACCCGGGCCTGCGATTATGCCCAAAGCGCCGACAAAACCTATCGCGCTTCCCTGCGATTTGGCATGACCTCCACCACCCAGGATATATGGGGAGAGATTACCGAAACAGGCGGTCCAAAGGTGACCCTGGAAGCTCTGGAAAAGGTTCTCCCTTCCTTTATGGGGCCCCAGGATCAGCTTCCTCCCATGGTTTCCGCCTTGAAGCAAAATGGTGTCCGTCTCTATGCTTTGGCCCGGGAGGGAATTGAGGTGCATCGGGAACCCCGCCGCATTACCATTTTGAAGCTGGAGCTGATTGCTTTTTCCGAAGAAAAGCAGGAAGCCGAAATCCTGGTGGATTGTACCAAAGGTACCTACATCCGTACTCTATGCCATGATATTGGTGCTGCCCTTGGTTGCGGTGCTGTCATGAGTTCCCTTTGCCGGGAACGGAACGGCTATTACCCCATTTCCGATTGCCTGACCATTGAGGAACTGTGGGCTCATAAGGATGCGGGAACTCTGGAATCCTGCATTCGTCCAGTGGACAGCATCTTCCATAGCTATCCTTCCTATACGCTTTCCGTAAAGGAAGAAGAAGATATGCGGGTTGGGCGTGTGTTTTCCACCGAGCTTTCCGATGGCAATTATCGAGCCTACTCGGAATCGGACGAATTCATTGGTTTTTGTCAGGTGGAGGATGGCGTTTTTCACCTGGTAAAAGGCTTTTACGAAACCAAAGGAGGCGACGCAGATTGAATCCTGTGATTGCTGTTGGACTCTTTGACGGTGTCCATCTGGGACATCAATCTCTTTTGCAAGAGGCCGTACGGATTGGGAAACGTCTCTCGCTTCCGGTGGAGGCCGTTACCTTTGATGGGTTGGAAACCACCAAGAAGATTTTCCTTTTGAATACCCCCTCCGATCGCATCCGTTTGATCCGGTCTTTGTGCCATATCGAAACTACTCATCTTTTGCCCTTTGTTTCTTCCTTGAAACGCACAAAGGGGGAAGACTTTTTCTTCGATACCCTCATTGGCAGCTATCATGCAGGACATCTTGTCATCGGCGAAAACTTCACCTTCGGCTCCGACCGCATCGGTGCTACAGAATTGCTCTCTCTTTGCAATGAAGTTGGCATTGGCTGTACCGTTTTGCCCTTAACCGGAGATGGAGAAGCAATATCCTCCACCCGGATCCGTGACGTTCTTATGGCCGGACAGATTGAAGAAGCAAACAAACTGCTTGGGCATCGTCATACCCTGACCGGCATCGTGGAACATGGCCGTAAAATAGGCCGTACCCTTGGCTTTCCTACCATCAACCAGGCCTATCCCCAAAATCTAATTCCCATGCTCCGGGGTGTCTACCTGACCTATGCTTATGTGGATGGAAGCGTTCCCTACCCTGCTATCACAAATTTAGGCGTACATCCCACATTTGGTGACGGTGCTCCGGAGGTTTTGGAAACCCATCTCCTCACCGAAAATCTTTCCCTCTATGGGAAGGAGGTCACCCTGGAATTTCTCACTTTCCTACGTCCGGAGTTGAAATTTGATTCCCCTAATGCTTTAAAGTCCCAGATTGACGCCGATATGCTGCACGCTTCCGATTATTTTTCCTTATCCCATTAGTTGCTGCATATATTCATCTTTCATTGTATGTTATACAATTTGGTCACGGATTGATCCCCCCTGTCTCTCACGAAGTTTTCCCTCTTTATTGTGCACCTTGCACTATTTTCTGTATCCGTTTTTAGTTACTATCATCGATATTGCGAGCTTGACAAATCAATCAAACCGCTGTATAATATGCACACAAGAAGCGAGATGCTTGCATAATTATTTGCCCGGTCAATACCGAGAAAGGAACCCCAAAATGAAAAAGATTGTATGTGTACTCCTGGCCCTGTGCCTCTGCGTTTCTCTCTTCGCCGCCTGCGGCGAAAGCGAAAGTGACGCTTTGACTGTCGAAGCCGTCAAGGAAAAAGGAACCCTGGTTATTGCCACCAGCCCCGACTTCCCTCCCTTTGAAGAACTCACCGCCGAAGGCACTGTAGAAGGCATCGAAATCGACATCCTCAACCTCATCTGCGATGAACTGGGTGTTGAACTGGTGATCGAACAGATGGACTTTGACTCGGTTCTCCCGGGTGTCCAGGCCGGCAAGTATGACGTTGGCGTTTCCGGCATTTCTGTCACCGAAAAGAGAATGAAGAACACCCTCTTCACCGATGCCTACTGCCTGGCTGCTCAGGCCATTGTTGTCACCGCCGACAGCCCCATCGCCTCCAAGGCTGACCTGGAAGGCAAGACCGTATCGGTTCAGACCGGTACCACCGCCGAATCCTTCTGCATGGAAGAAGGCTACGAAGTTTCCTCTTTTGCCGCTAACGCTGACGCTCAGTCCGCCCTCATCACCGGCAAGGTTGACGCTTGGGTCATCGACGACCTGACCGCCGCTGAAATGGTAGCTGCTTACAACGAAGAAAACCCCGG
>SVKS01000039.1 GCA_015068345.1 Oscillospiraceae bacterium | reverse complement strand
CCCCGGCATAGAGGTTTATATTCCCAAGGGGGATCACACCCTCTATGCCGGGGATCGGATCCATTTTACCGCCTCCCACGACCACCTCTTCAGCTTTTTCAAGAAGGTGGATCACCACGAAAAACTCAAAAATATCCTCATTGTCGGCGGCGGCCGTATTGGTTACTACCTGGCCCGACTTTGCATCGATGCGGGGATGTCGGTGAAAATCATCGAGAAGAACCGTCAAAACGCCAGTGAACTCACCGAAATGGTGCCCAAAGCCCGGGTCATCCTGGGAGATGGTACCGACCTGGCCCTTTTGGAGGAGGAAAACTTTGAAAATGCCGATGCCTGCGTGGCGGTGACCGGTATTGACGAGGAAAATATCATCCTCTCCCTCTATGCCAGACAGCAAAAGACCCCGAAGATCATTACCAAGGTCAGCAAAACCTCCCTTATCGATATGCTCCAGAGTGTGGGCCTTTCCAGCATTGTGGCACCTAAGACGGTTACCGCAAACCTGATTCTCAGCTATGTGCGGGCTATGCAAAGCGGCGAAGAAAGTAATGTACAGACTCTTTACAAGCTGGTGGACGACCGGGTGGAGGCGGTGGAGTTCTACGTATCCAAAAAGAGCGACGTGACCGGCATTCCCCTGAAGGATCTGCAGCTGAAAAAGGACGTTTTGATCTGCACCATCATCCGGAATAACAGCATCGTCTTCCCTGGTGGCAACGATATGATTCTGCCCGGGGATAATGTGATTATCACCACTACCCAGGAAAAGCTTTCCGACCTGGATGATATTTTGAACTGAGTTATGAATATACGCTATATTATCAGCATTTTGGGGAAGATCCTTTTTGTGGAGGCTCTTCTGCTTCTGGCACCCTTCGCGGTGGCCATTTATTACGGGGAAGAAACCGTTTTTGCCTACGCCATCACCATTGCGCTTCTGTTTTTGGTAGGCGGGATCAGTTTCATGTTTCCTATCAAACAAAATATCATCCGTCCCCGGGAGGGACTTGTGGTGGCGGCCCTGGCTTGGGTGGTAGTAAGTCTGTTCGGGGCGTTGCCCTTGCGGCTTACGGGGGATATTCCAAACTATCTGGATGCGGTGTTTGAAGTGGTATCCGGATTCACCACCACGGGAGCGTCCATCCTTACCGACATCGAAGCCCTATCCCGGTCTGGCCTTTTTTGGCGGTCCTTCACCCATTGGATCGGGGGCATGGGGGTCTTGGTGTTTGCCCTGGCCATTCTACCTGCCACCGATACCAAATCCATGCACCTGATGCGGGCCGAAATGCCCGGACCCGACGTGAGTAAGCTGGTTTCCAAAATTCGCCTTACCGCGAGGCTTCTGTATATTATTTATATGGTGCTGACGGTAATACAATTTTTACTGTTGCTTGCCGGCAAAATGCCGGTTTACGATTCCCTTATTCATGCATTCGGCACTGCCGGTACCGGCGGTTTTTCCAATCGCGCCCTGAGTGTTGGTGCGTATGACAATGCATATATTGAATGGGTTATCACCGTGTTCATGCTGATTTTCAGTATAAACTTCAACCTGTTTTATTTGCTTTTGGTGGGTGGTTTCTCTTCTTTTTTCAAGAACGAGGAGTTACGCTGGTTCTTTTGCATTGTTCTTGTGGCTGTAGGCATTGTGACTATGGATATTTTGCCTCTCTACGACTCCTTTGGAGAGGCCTTGCGGGATGCGGCTTTCCAGGTGTCCTCCATTGTTTCCACTACGGGCTTTGCCACTACCAACTTTGATTTATGGCCGACCCTTTCCAAGGGGGTTCTGGTGCTTTTGATGTTTTTTGGAGCCTGCGCCGGCTCCACCGGTGGCGGCATCAAGATCTCCCGGGTGATGGTGATCTGCAAAACCGCTCTTGCCCAGGTTCGGCGTCAAATTGATCCCCGGCTGATTAACCCCATCAAGCTGGAAGGAACCATTCTCAGCCCGGCAACCCGAAGCGGTATCACCGCCTATATGTTTGCCTATCTGATCATTTATGTGATTTCGACCCTGCTTTTGTGTCTGGATCGGTTCAACCTGACCGTCAACTTTACTGCAGTGGCTGCCTGCATCAATAATATCGGCCCCGGTCTGGAGGACGTAGGTCCCATGGGAAGCTTTTTCGGTTTCTCTCCGTTCTCAAAATTGGTGTTGATTTTTGATATGCTGGCGGGCCGATTGGAAATCTTCCCCATGCTGGCACTTTTCTCCCCCTCTGCCTGGAAAAAATCATAAGATTCTGCCGCCCCGACTGTGCCGGGGCGGTTTTCGTGAATGAACAAGTGCGGCGAATCAATGACATAGGGAAATGATTCCCAAAAGGAGAAAAGACCATGAAATATCGCCCTCTGCCGCCCCTTCGCCTATCCCTTGCGGACGGGGAATGGCCTAAAACAAAAATAACACACACCCGGGAGATCGTCCGGGCGATTGTGGTGGACCACCGGAACATGGGGTACTTCATGCGTATGGACCGGGATGATGAATTTGGAAAGGCCCAGCTCATCGAAACCGCCGGGGGCGGTGTGGAGCCCGGGGAAAGCCTGGAGGAGGCCCTCCGTCGGGAACTTCTGGAGGAGCTGGGCGCCCGGGTGGAGATCCTTTGCCACCTGGGGGTGGTGGAAGACGAGTACAACCTGATCGGACGACACAACGTGAATCATTACTACCTTTGCCGCCTGATTTCGGCGGGGGAAAACCACCTGACCCGGGCGGAGAGGGAATCGCTGCACCTTTCCCCATGGATGCTTTCCCTGCAGGATGCGGCGGCGGAATACCGGGCCAACCGGGTCTATCCCCTGGGCCGTCTCATTGCCGCCCGGGAGGAACCCATCCTTCAACAGGCCATGGCGGTGCTTGGAGAGGAAGGGACGCAAGAACCTTCGAATGCTGCCCCCTGCCTTCCCGCCAAATAGGTTCTTGCGAATCCTGTCGATTCGTGGTATGATAAGAGAAAACAAGGTCGAAAGAGGGAAAGAACATGAATCTTGACGCCATGAAACGAAAATATGCCTATACCCTGGCCCGGGTGGGGCTGAACGTACAGCCCGGCCAGCCGGTTTTGGTGGAGGCCGCCATTGAGGGGGCCGATTTCACCCCGATCTTTGCGGAAGAATGCTACAAGCTTGGGGCGTCCAACGTGATCGTCCACTACCTGGATGAACCCAATATGAAAATCGCCGCCAAGTACCGTCCCGATGCCGACGTGAGAAGGGTGGAGGACTGGGAAGAACTGCAGAATCAGAAATACCTGGACCAGGGGGCTTGTTATGTGCGATTGGAGGGGGTCAACCCCGCCCTGATGGCCGACGTGCCGGAGGCACAGGCCAACGCCATCTTTGCCCACACCGATGCGGTGCGCAACATTATGCGCAAGGCCAGCCGGGAAAAGCATTGCCAATGGCTTATTGCCATGATTCCCACCCAGGCATGGGCGGAATATATCCTTCCGGACGTGCCCAAGGAGGATGCCCTGGAGGAGCTTTGGAAGCTCATCCTGAAAATCTGCTATATTGACGAAACCAACGACGTGGTGGCAACCTGGGAAGAAAAGAGCAAAAAGAACAACGAACGGGGCCTGAAAATCGACTCCTACCATTTCCGTAAGCTCCACTACACCGCCGCAAACGGCACCGACCTGACCGTAACCCTGACCCCCTATTCCAAATTCGGTATGAGCGGCTGGACCCCCAAAATTCCCTACCAGCCCAACATTCCCACCGAGGAAATTTGTACCGCTCCGGAAAAATACGGCACCGATGGGGTGGTTTACGCCGCAAAGCCCCTGGTGTTGGGTGGCAAAAGCATCGAAAACTTCGGTTTCCGTTTTGAAAAGGGGAAGGTTGTGGAGGTCATTGCGGACCAGGGCCGGGAAATGCTGGAAGCCCTGGTGGCCATGGATGAAGGGGCCGGCTACCTGGGCGAGGTCGCCCTGGTGGAATATCATTCCCCCATTTCCATGTCCGGCGTGGTCTACTATACCACCCTCATCGATGAAAATGCCTCCTGCCACCTGGCCCTGGGCCGGGCGCTGGGCCGTCCCCTGCCGGAGGATGACCCCTGGACCTTCAACAATTCCACCATCCACATCGACTTCATGGTGGGTACCCCCGACCTTCGCATCGTGGGCACCACCGAATCTGGGGAGGAAGTGGTGGTCTTTGATCAGGGTGATTTCGCCCTGTAACGATTCGCCTAAAAAATAAACATACATAAAAGGAGAAACAACAATGAGCATGGACAAAATGAGAGCATGGAAGCTTCTGGAGGAAATGAGCTTTGTGCGTGTGGCAGGAAGCCCCGAAGACCTGAAAACCGCCGAGCTTCTGAAGGCCGAATGTGACAAGGCCGGTGTGCCCGCCGTTATCGAGGATTTTGAAATCGACGTGGTGGAAATTGCCACCGCCACCCTGGAAGTGCTGGAACCCGAATACCACGCCTACCCGGTCATCGGCATCGGTAAAACCGCCTCCACCCCCGACGAGGGTGTCATCGGCGGCTTCCAGTATATCGAAGATGCTTACGACGCCAACCTTTCCGACGTGGAAGGCAAGATTGTTCTGCTCCAGGGCCGGATGACCCCCGAAGTTACCGAAAAGCTCAAGAAAAAGGGCGCCCTGGGCTACGTTTCCATCGGCGGCAACCTTTATGAGGATGAAAGCATCAAAAACGAACTGCGTCCCACCAACGCCTTTGGCCCCGACCATCCCATTCCCGGCCTGCGGATCCACATTTCGGAAGCCGAAGCCCTGGTCAGAAGCAAGCCCACCAAGGTCAAGCTGGTATTGAAGAACGAAACCAAGAAAGCCACCGCTCACAACGTGGTCGCCACCCTGGAAGGCACCGACCTGAAGGACGAGATTTTGGTATTCAGCGCCCACTGCGACTCGGTTCCCTACTCCAAGGGCAGCTGGGACAACGCCACCGGTTCGGTCTCCATTATGGAACTGATGCACTACTTCAAGGAAAAGGGCTCCAGAAGAACCATCAAATTCCTGTGGGCCGGGGCCGAGGAAATCGGTCTGGTGGGTTCCCGGAAGTATTGCGAAGCCCACAAGGACGAGCTGGAAAGCTACATCTTTAACATCAATTTTGACATGACCGGTGTCACCATCGGCTACGAAATGTGCTGCTGCAGTACTAGCGAGGATACCCTCCACGCCATCGAATATATGGCAAAGATCAACGGTTATCCCCTCAAGACCGAGCTTGGTACCTATTCCTCCGACTCCAGTAGCTTTGCGGGTGCCGGTGTTCCCGCCTGCTCCTTTGCCCGTCTCTCTCCCCGTGGCGGCGCTGAGATCCATAATCACAACGACGTCATGGATCGCCTGGACCCCGATTCCTTCATGATCACCATTAACTTCGTTTCCAAACTGGCCGAAGGCATCGTCAATGCCCCCGTGAACCCCATTCCCCGCAAGCTGGCTGATTCTGTTGTGGAAAAGCTGGAAAAGGGCAAGAAGATGATGATGGCCGCCGAGGAAGCCAAGAAGAAGGAAGCCGAAGAGGCCGAAAAGGCCAAGGAAGCTGCTGAAGAACCCAAGGAAGCCGAAGCCGCCACCGAGGAAAAGAAATAAGCCCCGATGGAAGGCTATATATGCAAAATTGCCACCCGGGAAGAGCTTTGTAAAAGGTGGGATTACCTGAATGCCATCCACCCCGGAAGCCAGGAGTGGATGGGATATCGGGGCTTTGCCCTGCGGAATTTTGATGATGGCAGCACCATCACCTACCTGGGATTCCTGGATGGGGAGATCGTCTGCGAAGCCTCGGCTTACGTCAAACCCTCGGCCTTTGTGGATGATATCAGCCAACCGGAGGGACTTTTGACCGATTCCATGGGGTATCTGGCGGCCTTCCGAACCAACGAGGAATACGAGGGAAAGGGGTATTTCCGGAAGCTCTACGATTTCATGGAAAACGACATGAGATCCCGGGGCTACACCTCCCTGTGCCTTGGGGTAGGTCCCGAAGCGGTGAGGAATATCCAGATCTATTTCCACCTGGGCTACACCGAATATCTCAAAACCGTCATCGAACGCACCTACGACGGGGAAGAAGACGTGATCCTCTTTTATAAGAAAACACTGTAACAAAGAAGCCCGTATCCTTTCGGATACGGGCTTTCTATATCGTTTTCGGGGGGATACTTATCTGTCCACGCGGGCGCCGGCACCGCCGACGATCTTTTCCACTTCCTTCAGGCTTGCGGTGGAGGTGTCGCCCGGGGTGGTCATGGCGAGAGCGCCGTGGGCAATGCCGTAGTTGACAGCCTTGGCGGCATCGTCAAAGGTCATCAGGCCGTAGATCAGGCCGGAGGCGAAGGAGTCGCCGCCGCCAACACGGTCGTAGATTTCCAGTCCGGGCAGGGACATGCCCATGGTGACTTCGCCGTTGGCGTAGACCATAGCCGACCAGTCGTTGACGGTGGCGGTCTTTACGGTGCGCAGGGTGGTGGCAATGACCTTGAAGTTGGGGTAGGTCTTGCAAACTTCGCCCAGCATCTTGACGTAACCATCCAGGTTCAGTTCCTTCAGGTTTTCGTCGTTGCCTTCAATTTCGAAGCCCAGGCAGGCGGTGAAGTCTTCTTCGTTGCCGATCATAACGTCGATGTAGGGGGCAATTTCCTTGTTGACCTGCTGTGCGCGTTCCTTGCCGCCGATGCCCTTCCACAGGGAGGGACGGTAGTTCAGGTCGTAGGAAACGTAGGTGCCGTACTTCTTGGCGGCCTTCACGGCTTCAATCACCACTTCAGCGGTGGTTTCGGACAGGGCGGCAAAGATACCACCGGTGTGGAGCCAACGGACGCCCAGGGTGCCGAAGATGTAGTCCCAGTCAATGTCGCCGGGCTTCAGTTTGGAAACGGCGGTGTTACCACGGTCGGAAACGCCAACGGCGCCACGGATGCCGAAGCCACGTTCGGTGAAGTTCAGGCCGTTGCGGACCGAACGACCGATGCCGTCGTAGGGAACCCACTTGATCAGGGAGGTGTCAACCCCGCCCTGCATGATGAAGTCTTCGATCAGACGACCCACTTCGTTGTCGGCGAAGGCGGTGACCACCGAGGTCTTCATGCCGAAGCAACGGCGCAGGCCGCGGGCTACGTTGTATTCGCCGCCACCTTCCCAGGCACGGAAGGAACGGGTGGTTTTGATGCGGGTGTCGCCCGGATCAAGACGGAGCATGATTTCGCCCAGGGCGATCATGTCGAAGGTGCATTCTTCTTTTTTACGGAGATTAAACAGCATGTGTCTTCATTCCTTTACAAAAAATATTGTGTAACTCTATTATACATGATTTTTCACCGATTGCAAGATGCAGTTTTGATTTTCTTCCTTCTTTGCCCCAAACCTTTACCCGGGAAAGCGGTTGACAAGCGGAGGGAACTGTGCTATATTTGCCACAGAAAGATAAAAGATACCCAAAAGGAAGTGGAAAAATGAAAGAAATTAGAATCGGTATCCTGGGGGGCCGCAGGGGGAGTGCCTACTATGAACCCATTGCGAAAACCAACGGATTCTCGGTGGTAGCCATTGCCGATGCCAACCCTCGCATACGGGAAGAAATCCGGGAGTGGGCCGGAGAAGCGGTGGCTGTGTGCGAAAGTCTGGATGAAATGCTGGATGTAGGTTTGGATGCTGTCATTTTATCCAATTTCTTCCACCAGCACGCTCCATTTGCCATCCGTGCTATGGAGGCAGGGGTGGATGTTATCAGCGAAACCACCGCGGCCATGACCCCGGGGGAATGTCTGGACCTTCTGGAGTGTGTCGAACGCACCGGGAGAAGGTATATGTTGGCGGCCAATTGCCCCGAAATGATCGGTCCCGGAGAGCTGACCCGGGTGTATCAATCGGGGGAAATGGGGGAGGTACTCTATGCCGAGGCGGAGTATTTTCATCCGCTACTGACCGACAAAGAGGTGCTGAGCATCGTCCCAACGCCGGAGCATTGGCGAAGCTACCTGCCGGGGATCTATTATAACATGCACTCCCTTGGAGTATTGATGGCCTCCACCGGGTTGGAACCCCGGGAGGTTTGCGGTATGGAAATCGCCACAAAAAGCTGTGAATCCCGCCATGCCGGATTGATGAAAAACAAATCCGCCGGAGGCGTAGCTCTTTACAAGATGGATAATGGCTCGGTATTCCGTTCCACCGGTTGGTGTAAAATGGGTCCTGACGGAAAGTGGTTCCGTCTGTCCTGCGAGAAGGGAACGGTGGAAACCGAACGCACCAACCAGGACCGGATTCTCCTGCGGAAAAATTCGGGAGAAACAAGCCTCTACGACCCGATGGTGGAACTGACTGAGGAAGAAAAGGCCACCGGACACGGGGGTGCCGATGGGCGTACCTGCCGCCGTATTTGCCAGTACCTGGCAGGGGAGCGGGAACCTGATTTTGATATTTATAAAAGTGTCATCCTCTCCCTGGCGGGCATCTATGCCCATCTTGGGAATTTGGATGGTAAAACCTACCGGATTCCCGACGTCCGGGACAAAACCGACCGGGAAATACTCCGGGGGGATGACCGCTCTCCCATTCCCAACGAGGCGGGAAAGCTTACCCTGGCGTACCAGAAAGATATGTGAGATGATTGTATGCTTGAACTGAAAAAAACACCCGGCAAGGACTTTATTATCCTGAACCTCACCGACCCCCATTTTCGCCAGGGGGAGGACCGGGACGGTTCCATGGGCCAGGTTTTCGTGGAGGAGATCTTTCGCTATACCCTGGATAAGCTTTTGGAGGAGGTCAAGCCCGATCTGATCACCGTTACCGGGGACATTTCCCAGGGGGAGGGGTTTGAAGGCTCCTATCGGCTCTTTGGGGAGATCATGGAGTCCACCGGTGTCCCCTGGGCGCCGGTGTGGGGCAACCACGATAACGGTTACTGGCCGGAATTCGTGGATCAAATGGCTGACCTCTATCTCACCCATCCCCATTGCCTGTATGAAAAGGGGGATCCCGCCCTGGGCAACGGCAACTATGTCATTGCCATCACCCAGGGGGAGAAGGTGGTGGAATCGCTTTTTATGATGGATAGCCACAACCATCTGCGCACCACCCTGCTGGACCGTTTCCTGGTTCCCAAAACCTACGGCAGTTATGCCGCCCTGACCCCCGCCCAGCTGGATTGGTATCGGGAACAGGTGGCCCTGCTTCGGGAAATGGGCTGTGACCGGTCGGTGATGCTGATGCACATTCCGCCCTATTGCTACCGGGAAGCCATGTACGACGCCCTGGAGGAAGAGGTTCGGGCGGTGGAAAAGGTCGCGCTTTCGGATAGCTACCAAGGAGTGGGCTGGAAAGAGGCGTACAAAGCCGGTTCCTTCGGCGTTTTCCGGGAAAACGTGGGAAGCCCTGAATTTAACGACGGGGTGCTTGCTGTACTGGAAGAGGTGGGCCATACCCGACATGTGATTGCAGGTCACGACCACATCAATAACTGCTCCATTCCCTATCACGGGATCCGGTTGAGCTATGCCCTGAAAATTGGAACCGGGGCCTACTGGCACACCGATCTCAACGGCGGCACCGTCATGACGGTGGGGGATGAGGGCGTGAAGGAGATTTACCACCATTACGTGGATGCATCCCATCTTTGGAAGGAGGAAAAAGCTTGATCAGACTGCAAAAGAAGCCGGGGAAGGATTTTGTCATCCTCAACCTCACCGATTTCCAACTGGACGTGGCGGAATCCCAACCCGACCACATTGCCTTCCGGCTCCTGAAAACCACCTTTGATGAACTGGTGGAACGGGTGAAGCCCGATCTGATCACCGTCAGCGGGGACATCTCCTGGGGCGGGGAAAATCTGCCCTCCTACAAGGCCTTTGCCGACCTCCTGGCTCCCACCGGCATTCCCTGGGCACCGGTGTGGGGTAACCACGATGACGAAAGCCCGGCGGTGGTGGAAAACATCGTGACGCTTTACGAAGGCTACCCCACCTTCCTCTACGAGCGGGGAGACCTTTCCCTTGGCAGCGGCAACTACGTCATTACCATCATGGAAGGGGAGAAACCGGTGGAGGCTCTGATCATGATGAATTCCCACTCGGGTAACGACCGGGTGCTGCTGGATGAATTTTGCGTGCCCCACAAATACCCCTCCTATGCCTCCCTGACCCCCGCCCAGCTGGATTGGTACCGGGAACAGGTGAAATTATTACGGGAAATGGGGTGCACCGAATCCA
The DNA here is from genome assembly GCA_015068345.1 of Oscillospiraceae bacterium. Classification (GTDB taxonomy): domain Bacteria; phylum Bacillota; class Clostridia; order Oscillospirales; family QAMX01; genus RUG11797. Next base: position 8,953 of record SVKS01000039.1, on the reverse strand, counting down.
CCCTGATCCTCCACATTCCTCCCTATTGCTTCCGGGAAGCCCTGTATGACGCCATGGAGGAGGAATACCGGATTCCCGGTAAGGTCACTCTTTCGGAAAGCTACCGGGGAGTGGGCTGGCGAGAGGAATATAAAGCAGGTTCCTTCGGTGTCTTCCGGGAGTGTGTGGCAAGCCCCAACTACGACGACGGGGTCCTGCCGGTGCTTCTGGAATGCGGACACACCAAAAATCTGCTTGCAGGTCACAACCACACCAACAATTGGAGCATCCCCTACAAGGGGATCCGCATGACCTTCGCCATCAAGATTGGTAAGGGCTGTTATTGGGATCCGGAGATCAACGGCGGCACCGTGATCACCCTGGATGAAACGGGTGTCAAGGAGCTTCGCCACGAGTACGTGGACCTTTCCCAATGGATAATGGAAAATTGAAAATGGACAATGAAAGAACCCCCGGCTTGCCGTAACGGCAAGCCGGGGGTTGCGTATTATTTATTTCGTTCTCTTTTTCCCGGCACCAACCAGAATGTACACCATCGAGCACAGGGCCAGAGCGTAGGGGTAGAAAAGGCAGGGCAGAATTTCAAAGGCCGAAACACTGCTTCCCAGGCTGACGGCGGTGGAGATGGCCACCAGCATTTGGGCACCGTAGGGGATAATCCCCTGGAAAATGCAGGAGAAGGTGTCCAGAAGGGAGGCCGATTCCTTGGGAGAGATGCCGTATTCGGTACTGATTTCCCGGGCGATGGGACCCGCCATGACGATGGCAACCGTATTGTTGGCGGTGGCAATGTCCATGGTACCCACCAGGAGGCCAACCCCAAGCCTTCCGCCCACCCGGCCTCGGAAAACCTTGTGGATGAAGGAAAGCAGGGCGTCAAATCCACCGAATTCCCGGATCAGGCCGCACATGGCCGAAACCAGAAGGGTGACCATGATGGTTTCAAACATACCGGAAGCGCCGCTGCCCATGCTGGCAAGCAGGGTGATGGGGTCGGTGGTACCCGCAAGCAGGGTGATCACAAGCCCGGAGGCGATGCCTGCCAGAAGCACCAGGAAAACGTTCAGCCCGAAAATTCCACCCAAAAGCACCAAAACGTAGGGGATCAGGAGAACCAGGTTGTAATCGGGAATTTCCATTTCGCCTGCGCCGGCACCCATGGAGGATGCCAGGATGATCCCCAGGGTGATGATGGCGGCGGGGAGGGCAATCTTGAAATTGGCCTTGAACTTGTCCCCCATGGGGCAGCCCTGGGAATTGCAGGCGGCGATGGTGGTATCCGAAATGAAGGACAGGTTATCTCCGAACATGGCGCCCCCCATTACCGACCCGATGCACAGGGGCAGGGAGAAGCCGGAAACACCCGCCACCGCCACGGCAATGGGGGCGATCAGGGTGATGGTACCCACCGAAGTGCCCATGGCCACCGAGACGAAGCAGGATGCCACAAAAAGCACCGCAACAGCCGCCCAGGGGGGCGTCACCGAAAGCAGGAAGTAGGCCACTGCTTCGGCACTGTCCCGACCGGTGACACCCACGAAGATACCGGCGGAAAGGAAAATCAGGATCATGGTGATGATATCCTTGTCCCCAATGCTGCGGGCCACCACCACAAGCTTGTCGTCAAACTTTAGCTTGCGGTTCTGAAGGAATGCCACCAGCAGGGCCACCAGGAACACCACCACGATGGGGATTTTGTAAAAGCCCATCTCGATGTTCAAAACGTATTCAAATACCAGCCCCAGCCCCAAATAAAGTACCAGAAATACCAGGATGGGGAAAAGGGCGGCGGGATTGCCTTTCTTTTGCATGGGGAAACCTCCTTCAGTGACGTTTCAGGGCCTTTTCCAGGCCGGGGAAATGGGGAGTGGGATCAAACAGCTTGTCAATGAGCTTGCCCATCATGCCGATGATGGGGGAGTTGATGGCGGTGGTCACCAGGGTGCCCAGACCGATGCTGTGGAAGCTCTGGTGCGTGATGGTGGACCAGTCAAAGCTTGCCGCATCCCCGAAGAGGGTCAGGGCCAATACCACCGATAGCAAAAGCAGGGTCAGGTCAAAGCAGGCCTTGGTCTTGGTCAGGTTCAGCCCGAAACGGTTGGCAAGCTCCGCCACGAACAGCTCGTAAACCTGCAGGGGCATATAGGTCCGGAAGAAGCATGCCACCCCGAAGGCGGTGACCACGTCCCCAACGATCAGCATGACCCACCGCAGCCACACCGTATCGAAGGAGATGGGGCCCATGACCCACAGGAAGAAATTCAGGGTGTAGCCATAGATGACCGCAACGGCAAAAGCCAGCAGGTAACGCCAGTTGAAGCGGCCTACGATGACGCACAGCAGGATGAGCATCAACCCTTGGATGATGTACTCGGTCATGCCCACGCTGAAGCCCGACCACAGGGGCGCAATGGCATCGTACACCACGAAGGCCGGGGCGGCAATCATGGATACCCCCAGGTCGGCCTTGCTGCAGATGGCGACCCCCAGGGCCACGAACAGAATGCCGAAGAGCCATAAAAGCTCGTTGGTTTTTTGTATCTTCTTCATGGAAAACGTTCCTTTACCGAAAAAATAGCCTTTGCCGTTTGAAAAAGAAACGGCAAAAGCTGACAGGGATTATTGTAGTATATTTGGGGGATTTTGTCAAGGCGAATGAACCCGGCAAAACAACGAAAAAGGATTGACATCCGTCCCCTTTTTCGGTTATGATAAAAGCGAAAGGGGGACGAGCTTGTGTTCTACTGTATTGCCATCCTGATGGGATACCTTTTGGGGTGTTCCAATATGGCCCTGTACCTGGCGAAAGCCCGTGGGGTGGACCTGCGGGAGGGAGGAAGCGGCAACCTGGGGGCTTCCAACGCCGCCATTCTGCTTGGTTGGCGGGCGGCGGTGCTGGTGGCACTCCACGACATCGGAAAGGCTGTTTTGGCGGTCATCCTGGCCCGGGTGCTCTTCCCGGAAACGGAATTTATCGGGGTGGTAGCGGGAGTTGCCGCCGTTTTGGGACACATGTTCCCTGTGTTTATGAAATTCCGGGGCGGCAAGGGCTTTGCCTCCTTCATCGGCATGATGTTTGCCCTGAATTGGGTGGCGGCATTGGCGATTCTCGGGATGGCGATCCTCCTGACGGTCATTACCGATTATCTGGTACTGGGTACCACCCTGACGGTGATTGCCTTCCCCGCCTGGGAGGCACTTACTGCGCATAGCGTCATTCCTGCCCTTGTGATGCTGGTGGTTTCGGCAGTGATTATTTTCAAACACCGCAAAAACTACGTCCGCATCTGGAATCGAACCGAAATCGGACTTCGCAGTACCATTCGGGGAGAGCATCGGGTAAAATAATGAAAAAATCCGCCGAAAAGGCGGGATTTATAAGATAATTCACATTTGTGTGTGAAAATGGAAGTGTAAAGTTCGATAAACTTGAATTTGACGAACAGGAGGCTTTATGCTTAAAAAGATAATTATTATTCTATTGTCAGTGTTATTATGTATATCTCTTGCAGCCTGTGGCAATTCCCAGCAGACAGCAGGAGAACAACAGACAGTAGAAGAACAGCAGACAGTAGGAGAACAACAGACCGGAAGTAAGGATGTGTTCAGCAACTTGCCAAGCTCTGTAACCTGTGTTGTGCAGATTTCTATAAATCCCGAGTTTGAAGTTCATGTAAATGATGATGGTGTTATCGAAAATGTAATCTGCCTTAATGATGATGCACAGGCAATATGCAGTGTGTTGAGTATAACAGGTAAGAACTACAAAGATGGTGTGATGGAACTGCTGACAACGGCATACAATCAGGGGTATATAACACAGGATTCACGAGTAAGTATTGTTGCTGCGCGCAAATCTACCGCTCAATACGATGTACCTTTTGCCACAGACGAAATAGTATCTGATTTTACTTCAAATGTTGTTTCCATAGGTTTTGACATACAGAATGAAACGATAACTGTAGAAGGCCATACAGACACACAATCATCATCGCAGGGCAGTACTGATAATTTTACCCATACAGAAAGTACAGCAGACAGACCAGATAGTATTATTGATGAAAACGGAAATACTGTACTGTACACATACCATGACAATGGGAATCATGCATCGGTTGAATTGATAAGGCCAGATGGCAGTTCACAGAAATCTTTTTATGATAAAGATGGTGTTATATATGAAGAACATATTGTAAATAACAATGAGAGCGGCATAGCATTATATGAGAATGGCGTACTTAAAAGCATAGAAGTTACAAGGACCGATGGTAGTACGCAGAAAATACTGTACGATAAAGACGGCGTTATATGTGAAGAGCATACAACAGATAATGGTATAAGCGGTATTGCATTATATGAAAACGGTGTAATTAAGCTATACAGTTTTACAAATACAGATGGTTCTTCAGGTAAGGTTTATTATAACTCTGATGGTGTGGCTATAAGTGGTAAAGATAATCATGCTGACGGCTCCTGGTCAGAACTGATATATGAAAACGGCAAGCCTTATATTGAGAATGTTTATGGTCTGACACCTGAAGGCCATACAATAAAAAATACTTTCCATCCAAATGGTAAAATAGCTGAAACTGTAGATTATTATGCCCATAATGGCCAGGAGATGATATACCGTTATGATGAGAACGGCACAATAACAGAAACCTTTGGCTATGATAACTATGGCAGACGAATACACACTGTATATAATGCAGATGGTACATCTGTAAGTGTGCGAACAAATGAAAATGGCAGTACAACGGTGCTGGATTAGTAAGATAAATTCCAATTTGTTGAACAGGTATAATGGCCCGCTTCTATACACCATTCGGTGCAGTGCGTGATGTATAGGCTTGCGCCGAACCAAAGCCTCCCCTGTGTAAGGGGTGGCGTTGCGTAGCAACGACGGGGTCGTCATCGAAGATGACAAATGGTGGGCAGCCGTCAGGCTGCTCGGAGGGGTTGACTTCGTTGGCGCAGGGCTACCCCTCAGTCAGCCTGCCAGGCTGACAGCTCCCCTGACAAGGGGAGCCTTGGACGTTACCGCGCCAGTACATAACAAAAACCGACCTATGATCGTAACGATAGGTCGGTTTTGATTGATTTACGGCACCTGTTCCCAACGGCGGGTGCTTGTTTACAAAAGCATAAATCCAATGGTGTTGATGGCAAAGTTGGCGAACATGTGGGTGAGCCAGGAGGCGTAGATGCTGTCCAGGGATTCATTGAGCCGGTTGAAAATCATACCGCCCACCAAAAGCCCCACCATCACAAGGAGGAAGAGGAAGGGGGAAAACCACCCGATCATCATAGCCACGTGGTAAAGGGAGAAGGGGAGGGCACTGAAGAGGTAGGCACTGCCCCGGCCGAGAAGCCCCTTCAAATTGGAAAACAAGAATCCCCGGAAGAAGAATTCCTCCAAAAAGGAATTCACAAAGGAAATATACAGGCTGACGTAAAGAAAATTATCCCGGGTGACCCCTGCATTTTGGGTCAAACTTCCTGCAATGGAGGAGAAATCAAAAAAGGGGCCGATCAGAAAATAGGCACCCAGAATCACGCCGTAGAGCGCCACCCCCAGGGCCAGGGAAATGAGAAACCCCCGTTTTTGGGGTTTCAGGAAGCTTTTTACGTCCAAATTTGCGTCCCATCGGGAAAAAAGCAGGGGGAGCAGAGCAAAAAGGATGATCTTGATGGCCGACTTGACAATATAACCGGGCTGTAGAATACCATCCACCACCGCCATGATGGCACAGGCGAAAAGCATAAGGGCAAGCAGGCGGAAAAGACTTTTTTGTTTCATGGGATAAGGGTTCCTTTCGGGGGATGGTACCAGTATAGCACAAAAACAATCCCTTGAAAAGCCCGCAAAAATTTCTGCACACACACTTGTCAGGAGACCGGGGGATGTGCTACAATAAGCAAAAGAGAACGGAAGAAAAGGGAGAATATTATGTTCTGGAACCAATTGAAGCATTCGGTCAGCGAAATCTACAGCCCCCGCACGCCGGAGGGTAAGGGACGCCTGATTACCCTCACAAGCGGTATGGTGGCGGCCTTTTACAACGTCTTCATCACCGGCATCTTCTATACCGGCTTCCTTTCCATGTACGATATTTCCATCACCGGGGTGGGTATCGTCACCTTCATTCCCTATATTGCCAGCTGTTTCAGCCTTTTTTCTCCCCGTATTCTGGGACGCTATCAACGGCGAAAATGGATTCTTTTGGGGTCCAAGATCTACTTTTACGCCATGTATATCATTGCCACCACCCTTATGCCCCTCTTCGTTACCGATCCGGATCAAAGACTCCTGTGGTTTGTAATCCTGCTCTTTTTGGCTTATGGGGTGTATGCCCTTTTCAGCCCGGGCTTTACCACCTGGTTCTATAACTTCTATCCTGCGGAAAATGATTCCCGCACCCGCTTTTTCAAGTATAACCAGGTGTTTTCTTCGGTTCTTTCCTGCCTGATGCTCCTTGGCAGCAGTATCCTCACCGATGCGGTGGAGGGAAGTGCCATGCAGAATCAGCTCATTCTGATCTTCCGCTATTTTGCCTTTGTCCTGGTGCTGGTGGACGTGGGTCTCCAGGCCATGGCTAAGGAATATCCCTATGCGGAGGTTCCCAAGCTCCAGTTCAAAAAGGTATTCACCATTCCCTTTGGCTACAAAAAGTTCATGCTCTGCATGGCGGTGATGTTTATCTGGAACTACCTGAATAACCTCAACAATGGCATCTGGAATTTCCATCTGCTCAATAATCTGGGCTTTTCCTACACCGTTATCAATGCGGTGGGCATGATGAGCACCATCTGGCTTTTGTGTACCGTGGGGATTTGGCAGAGGCTGCTTCACCGCTTCTCCTGGATCAAGACCTTCGGCATCGCCTGCGTGGCCTTTGCACCCACCGAATTCCTCATGTTCAGCCTGACCCCCGGGGACGAGGGGATGTGGGCCATTGCTTCGGTGGTACAGCAGATCTGCAGTGTGGGCTTCAACCTGGCCTATGCCAATATCCTTTACCTGAACCTTCCCAGGGAGGAATCCACCGCCTGCATTTCCTTCAACACCATCGGCTGTAACCTCTTTGCTTTCCTTGGCATGATCACCGGCACCCTGGTCAGCTCCATCGGTGGGGAAGGAACCATTTCCTTCCTTGGCAGGGAGCTCTTCGCAGTGCAGTTTACCACCCTCATGCGTTGCATTTTCCTGGTGTCCCTGGGGCTTTGGATGGCGATTTCCTGGCGCAAATTCACCCCGGACGACGACATTGAACGCATTGACAGCTTGAAACGTCGAAAGGTAGCTCAGTAAGGAGAGACGATGAAAATCGAAATCAGAAGAGCAGAGTTATCGGATCTGGATGCGATATGGCGTCTCAATCGGGATGAGTTGGGATATGATTATTCTCTGGAGGAAACCCGGGAGAAGCTTTCCCTTCTGCTGGGGCGGGAAAGCGACCGTATTTTTGTGGCAGTCCTGGATGGGGTGGTAGCGGGGTATGTCCACGTTTGCGACTACGACGTCATCTACGCGCCTCACATGAAAAACATCATGGGAATCGCGGTGGCATCTACTCACCGAAGGGGCGGCATTGGCCGTGCTCTGCTTGCGGCGGCGGAAGCCTGGGGCAAGGAGACGGGGGCAGCGGGAATCCGGTTGGTTTCCGGCATGACCCGCACCGGGGCCCATGCATTCTATCGGGCCTGCGGCTATACCGGCGACAAGCAACAGCTGAATTTGAAAAAAATGTGGAAATAGCGAAAGAATTCCTCTTTCAAGAATCCATGTGGAGGATCGATTATGAAATTACAAACCAAAACCTTTCAAGTCACCGTCGATTCGATTGGCCGCCTGACCCTTGCCGGGCCGGGTGGCCTCACCTTTGCCCAAAAAGGCACCGGAAACCTGACGTACCGGGGCGGAGAGAGGGCAGGGGAGAAACTTTTCCTGCACTTCACCCTTGGGAAAACTCCGGTTGACGTAATCTGCCGCCCGGCGGATGACGGGATGGAGCTGGCGATCTCGGCTCCCGAAGATACTCCTATGCCAGACGAATTGGATTATCCCGGGGAATGGGAGCTTTTGGAAAGCGATATCCAGATCATGGCCCTTGGAGAAGGGCTGGCTTTCCGGGCGGACGACCCGGCGGAGCTTCCTTTCCCCAAAAGAATTCGCCTGGGTTCCTCCGGTGACTCCTCCATGAGCCTGTGGGGTGTCCTGCGGGGAGAGGGGTGGATGTACCAAAGCGCCCTGACCAATTCGGATTGCGAGCTGGTGGCGGACCGGGGAAAGGATGGCCTGTGGCACCAGTCTCCCCGCTGGATTGGGGAAAAGGGCGTATTTGGCTATACCCGCATCCTTCGTGTTGCCCTGGGACTTGGGGGACTTACCGGTCTTGCGGCCAGCTACCGGGAGCTTGTGACAAAGCGGGGATTCGTTCGCACCATCACCGAAAAGACCGGGACAGTACCCAACAGCGATCGTTTCCGTGGGGCCTCCAACGTATGGCTCTGGAACGACGATGCCATGCACAAGCTCTACGATGCGGATGCGGAATACCACGTGCCGGATGCAAAGCAGATTGCCCGGCGTATGGCCATTGCCGATGACATGAAGGAAAACGGCATGGATCGGGTTCTGTGGAGCATTTTTGACGAAAACCTCAACAAGGAAGCCATTGACCACGTGAAATCCCTGGGGTTCCTGACCACCACCTACGACGTATATACCGACGTGATCCCCCGTTCGGTTGCGGAAAAGATTCCCGACACCCGTCGGGTGCGCTGTGCCCATCGGGTGGATTGGTGGCCCAGGGGCATTGCCATGGACAAGGATGGCAACTACATCGGCGCCTGGCAGCTCAAGGGGAAGGACGGCGTCTTTTACGACCAGAATCAGCTTTGCGACGTGGAAGCCTATCACTGCGCCAAGGCCTTTATTCCCGACAGAGCC
>SVKS01000185.1 GCA_015068345.1 Oscillospiraceae bacterium | reverse complement strand
CTTCAGACCCAGGATGCGGGTCAGGGCTTCCACCATGCGTTCTTCCGAAAGGATGCCGGTCTGGTAGGCCGACAGCATGGTGGCAAAGTCCTCTTCGGGATCGTTGAAGAAGAGGAACATATCGCACCCGGCGTTGATGGCGGCGGGGAGCATTTCCCGGCGGGTCATGCGGTTGGTCATGGCCACCATGTGGCTGGCGTCGGTGACCACCATGCCGTTGAAGCCCAGGGTATCCCGCAGGAGACCGGTCATGATCTCGGGGCACAGGGTGGCGGGCATCAGTTCATCATCTTTGATACCGGGGCAAACCTCTTTCATATATTCCCGCATCATGATATGGCCGCCCATGATGGCGTCCAGGTCGGCATCAATCAGGGTCTTGTAGACCATGCCGTAGGTTTCCATCCATTTTTCCCTGCCGAAGGCATTCAGGTTGTTGGAAATGTGGGCATCCCGGAAATCCTGTCCGTTGCCGGGGAAGTGCTTGGCGGCGCAGGCAAACCCTTGGATGGTGTGAGCCCCTTCCAGGTAAGCCTTGCTCATTTCCGCCACCCGGCCCGGGTCGGAGCCGAAGGCACGGGCCACCACTTCGGTATTTTCCCAATTGTAATGAATGTCGCAAACCGGGGCGAAGGCCATGTTACAACCCATGGCGGCGGCTTCCTCGTTGGAGAATTTCCCAAGCTTATAGGCATATTCGGTTTTGCCGGTGGCGCCGATCTTGATGCCCGGGGCGATCAGGGTGCCGTCGGAGCAGGCACCGGAGCCGCCGTTTTCGGTGTTGCAGGCAATGAACAGGGGCACCTTGGCATATTTCTGCAGGGTAGCATTCTGCATCTGCACCGCGCCGGAGGGCATATTGTTATACCGGCAGCCACCCAGGTGGTACTTCTCCATCAGTTCCTTCAGGTATTCCTCCCGAATGTCGGCGGTGAGCTGGAAGAAGAGCTGGCCCACCTTCTCCTCGTCGCTCATGGCGGCGATGGTATTTTTCACCCAGGCAATGTCATCCTCACCCAGATAATAGGGTCTTGCTTTCAGATCAACCATGTTATTTCCCTCCGAGATTATCTAAAAATTCATTTTTCTTTTTGTTCTGGTAGTCTCCGCCGTATTCGCCGGCAAGCAGGGCATCAAAGCCCTTGTCCATGAATTCCCGCCAGCTTTCGGCCTCCCGTCCCACCAGGATGGGGTAATAGAAGACGCCGTTTTTCTCCGCCGCCTGCAGATCCCCGGGGGCGTCGCCGCACATCAATACGCAGTTGGGGTCGTACCCTTTTTGGAGCATTTGGGCAATGCAGAAGGCCTTGCTCCCCACGTCCTGGGCCATGACGATATCGGTGTGGTCCAAAAGACCGAACCGCTCCCACTCCTCCAAAACCGCACCGGGGTTGGCGCTGGATACGATGGCCACGTCGGCTCTTTCGTGGGCAAAGGCCAGGGCTTCCTTCGCCAGGGGGAAGGGCTTGACCTCTTCGGGAGGCAGGGTTTTGATTTTGGCATTCACCGCCCTGCTCCAGGAAAGGGCTTTTCCGAAAATACCATTTTCCGTCCCGGCGGCAATCACCCGCTCCAGGGCGTCGTTGGAAAGCTCGGGGCTCTCTTCGGTCCAGGCGACAAATTCCGCCACCCCCGGCACCGGGGTCAGGTTGGCATCCACCTCCGAAAGCAGGATGGCCAGCCCCTTGAACCGGTTGATGCCCCGGGTCATGGTGTATAGGTTCACGTCATTCCACCGTTTGAGAAGCGTTTCCTCCCACTCCCCCAATCCCCACTCGGCGATCATACAGGGACCGAAGCAGGTGAAATGTTTGATATCCATGGTGTCCATGGCACAGCCATCGCTGTCCACGCAGATCAGGAAGTCGTGCTGCTTCCGATAATCCGAAAGGCTCATTCCAGAGAACCCCCTTCTTGGTTTGTCTTCATTATTATATCACACCCCGGGTGAAATGCAAGGCAGATGTTCCTGATATTTTTGTTTTTCCCCAAAATCCCCCTCTTATGCTCTGCAATATTTCCCTTGGCAACAAAGGCTCCATCTGCTATAATAGGAACAACATTCTTTTCCGGAGGGATCTTTGTGAAGCTTTTTGCCCCTGCCTACTATTCCCGCTTTGCCTGCATTGCCGACGCCTGCCGTCACAGCTGTTGTGTGGGCTGGGAAATCGATATTGACCCGGCCACCCACGCCCGCTACCAAACCATGGAGGACATCCGGGGGAGCATTGTGGAGGAGGACCCGTCCCACTTCCGTCTGGGGGAAGACCAGCGCTGTCCCCATCTGGACGAGCGGGGACTTTGCCGCATCATCCTGCACCACGGGGAGGATGCCCTGTGCGAGATTTGCCGGGAACACCCCCGGTTTTACCACCTCACCCCCCAGGGGATGGAGGTGGGGCTCGGTATGTCCTGCGAGGAAGCAAACCGCATCATTCTGGAAAGCGATGATTTCGACGAGTTTCTCCCCATTGGGAAAACCGAAGGCGAAACCGAAAAAACCGAATTCGATCCCCTGCCCTACCGGGCTTATCTCTACTCCATTTTGAAAAGCGAGAACTTCACCCACAGGGAAACGCTCGCCTACATTGCCGAAAGCTTTGGCATTTCCCCCACCATTCATCTGGACGCCGCCTGGCAGGAAGCCCTTTCCAGGCTGGAATACCTGAATCAGGAACACAAGGCCCTCCTTTCGACCTATTCCTCCGACACCACCACCCCGGATGAATTGGCCCCCACCCTCACCCGGGCTCTGGCCTACTTCGCCTTCCGGCACCTCTCCCCCGCGGTCACCCCTGATGAAATGTTAGTGGGTTTAGGCTTTGCCATGATGCTGGAGCGTCTCCTTTGCTCCATGATCACAAAAAATCCCAATCTGGATATTTTCGATGCCGCCCGCATCCTTTCGGAGGAAATCGAGTATTCCGAAGACAACACCGAAGCCTTGAAGGAAATGTTTTGGTTGTCCTAGTAAAAAGCGTATTCTTTTCTACGTACCACCCCAAATAACGTGGATTTCCCAAACAAAAAAGCCCCAAACGGGTGTCTTCCATAAAGCAGGTTTTCACGACCGATAGAAAATCACCTTCGTAGGGGCATTCTGTGAACGCCCGCGGGCGAACGCAGTTCGCCCCTACGCCAAAAGGACAGAGAACGTGATCTCTCTGTCCTTTTTTCATACGCATTACTCTGCAAGATATAGTGTTTTATATCTCTTAGGTGTACTGCCGGGCGGCAATGAGCCTCCCTTGTGTAAAGGGAGGTGGATCGCGCAGCGAGACGGAAGGATTGTAAAAGCAAAATTTATTCGTAAAACAATCCCTCAGTCACCTTCGGTGACAGCTCCCTTTACACAAGGGAGCCTTTGGTTTGTGCGTCCCGAAA
>SVKS01000038.1 GCA_015068345.1 Oscillospiraceae bacterium | reverse complement strand
TCCAAGGCATTCCAACAACCTCCTCTTCGGTTATTCTCTTGCCTTTCATTATATCACAAAACTGTATACCATCCTCTTGCACTACCTGTATACTATCTTACTACACTGTACATTTCCCGTCCCGCCGTCCGCACCATAGGTGCGGCGGACCCAAATCTGCACAAATCCATTCCCCCGTGCCGTAAACGGCCCGGGACAGGCCGACATGCGGGCCTTTCGGCCCTTAGTACGGCCCCTACGTGATCGCTCCGCAAATGCGGATCGATCGCATATGACCGTTTTTTCGGGCCCCACCGGCTCGAAAATCTCCCTCACGGGAAACCAGGTCATTATGCCGCACCCTACTTTCCACTTTCCATTTTCAACTCTCAACTTTCAATCCAATTCCTCTTGCCTTTTTCGGCGGGGGATGATACAATAGTCGGGTACTATGGATTGGGAGGATGAACATGAAATTACTTCTCGATATATTTTTGACCTTCGCCCGGATCGGTTTGTTTACCTTCGGGGGCGGGTATGCCATGCTGCCCATGCTGGAGCGGGAGCTGGTGGAAAAAAAGCATTGGGTCACCGAGGAAGACCTGGCAAACTACTTTGCCATCGGTCAGTGTACCCCGGGTATCATTGCGGTGAACACCGCCACCTTCACGGGGCACAAGCTGAAAAAGATCCCCGGTGCCATCTTTGCCACCCTGGGCGTGATCTTCCCGTCCGTCGTGATCATTCTCTTCCTGGCGGCCTTTGTGACCCACTTTGCGGAAATTGAATGGGTCCAGCATGCCTTTGCCGGCATCCGGGCCTGCGTTTGCGTTTTGATCTTCTTCTCGGTGCTCAAGCTTGGCAAGAAGTCGGTGAAGAACCTTCTCACCTGGGGGGTCTTCCTGGTGGTTTTGGCCCTGGCGATGTTCACCAATATTTCCACCGTGCTTCTGGTGATTACGGTGGGTATCTTTGGGGTGGTATTTACCGCCCTTCGGGAAAGGAGTCAGGCGAAATGATGACGATTTTGCGGCTTTGCGCCGAATTCTTTATGACGGGTCTTTTCGCCGTGGGCGGCGGTCTTGCCACCCTGCCCTTCCTCTATGAAATCGGGGAAAAAACCGGCTGGTACACCGATACCGACGTGCTGGATATGCTGGCCATTTCAGAATCCACCCCCGGCCCCATCGGGGTCAATATGGCCACCTACGCCGGCTTTGGTGTTTCGGGGGTTCTGGGTGGAATTTGCGCCACCCTGGCACTGGTGCTTCCTTCGGTGATCATTTCGCTGATCATTTCGGGCTTCCTGGAAAAATTCAAGGGCAATTCCCTGGTGCAGGGAACCTTTGGTATTCTGCGGCCCGCCTCCACCGCCCTGATTACGGCGGCGGGACTGGGGGTGGCCTGGAAGGTCTTCTTCCCTCAGGGACTTGGGTCCGGGAACCTTTGGAATATGCTCTTTGCCGTCATCGACTACAAGGCTTTGATCCTTGCGGCGGTGATCGCCCTGGTGATGACCTTCTGGAAGAAGGCAAACCCCATCCTGCTGATCGTAGCCTCTGCGGTGGTGGGTGTGATATTCAGCTTATAAACAAAAATATCGGTGCTCCGTTTTGGAGCACCGAATTTTTTATAGAATGACACCATTTTTGAAAAGGGAGATGTCTCTGGCTCCCCGGAGCTCGTTTTGGGTGGGCTTTCCCGAAGCGACTTCCAGGATGGTTTGGTAAAGTTCATCGGTCAGGTCGCCCTCCAGGCAGGGTCCTGCGTCAAAATCGATCCATTTGGCCTTCTTTTGGGCCAGGGGGGTGTTGGTGGCGATCTTGATGGTGGGAACGGCGGCGCCAAGGGGAGTACCCCGACCGGTGGAAAAGAGGATCAGCTGGCAACCGGTGGCCGCCAGGTTGGTTACCGCCACCAGGTCGTTGCCCGGTCCGTCCAAAAGGTGCAGGCCCGGTCCCGGAATCTGGTCCCCGATGCGGAGCACGGTGGAAACCGGGGCGGAGCCGCTCTTTTGGGTACACCCCAGGCTCTTTTCCTCCAGGGTGGAGATGCCTCCCGCCACGTTACCGGGGGAGGGGTTTTCGCTGATGGGCTCCCCGTGGGCTACGAAATACTCCTTAAAATGATCAATGAGCCAAACCGTATCCCGGAAGACCTCTTCCGAAACACAGCGTTTCATCAAAAGCCGCTCTGCTCCAAACATTTCGGGCACCTCGGTCAGGACGGTACTGCCCCCTTCGGCAAGGATCCGGTCGGATACCCGGCCGATCAGGGGATTGGCGGTGATGCCCGAAAGGCCGTCGCTTCCCCCGCATTTGAGACCGATGGAAAGCTTGGAAACCGGGATGTCGGTGGGCTTGGTTTTTGCGGCGAATTCCTGGAGCTCCCGGACGATGCGGATGCCCTCGGCCACCTCGTCCTCCACCTCCTGGGAAACCAGGTAGCGAATGCGGCCTCCGTATTCTCCGCCGACAAATTCCCGAAAGTCGGCTGGAATGTTGTTTTCACACCCCAGACCCAGCACCAAAACGCCCCCGGCGTTGGGATGCAGGGCCAGTCCCCGCAGGATGCGGCGGGTGGTTTCGTGGTCCTCCCCAAGCTGGGAACAGCCGTAGGGGTGGGGGAAGGGGATGGCACCGGTGGCCCGGGCGATCTCCTGGGCGGGGCCGTTGACGCAACCCACCGTGGGAATGATCCAGACTTCGTTTCGGATGCCCGCCCGGCCGTCGGGCCGCAGGTAGCCCCGGAAGGTGCCGGGGGTGCGGGGTTCCAGGGGGGCAAAGTCGGGCTCGTAGCGGTAGGCCTCCCCGGTTTTCAGGGCGGTACGCATGTTGTGGCGGTGAACGTGGTCCCCGGGGGCAATGTCGCGTGTTGCGATGCCGATGGGGCTGCCGTATTTTATAATCTGCTCCCCGGCGGCAATGGGCGTCCGGGCGTATTTTTGTCCGTTATCCGGGTTTACCGACACGTTGTCCCGGGGATGAATGGTAATCAGATGCATTTCAGGGCCTCCCGCATTCCTTTTTCTTCGATGGTGGCAAGCTGACCCTCCACCAGGGGCAGAAGATCGGTGAGATCCTCGCCCCACAGGGTTTTATCCGCCAGAATTTCGGCGGTGGTGTTTTGGGAAAGCTTTTGGATGGCCGCCGGATCATCCGAGGGGGCGGCGGTGCGGTAAAGGGCGATGGTGGCCGCAAGGCTCAGGGTGAAAAGGGGCCGGGCGGCGGGGTCGGCCTCCCGCAGGGTGGGCAGAACACGCACCGGCCACTTGCTGGATTGATTCAGGGAGATGGAGGCAAATTTGTGGTGAAGGAAGGGATTGCCGAAGCGCTCCAGGGTGGCGGCGGCAAAGGCGGGAGCGTCGGGGCTTTCCAGGGTGGGCAGGATGCCCTGGGAAAGGAGCTTTTGGTGGTAGGCGGCAAGATCCGGGTCGGCCATGGCGTCCCCCACGGTTTCCACCCCCATCAAAAGTGCCATGGGGCACAGGGAGGAATGGGAGCCGTTGAGAATGCGCACCTTCAGCTTTTTGTAGGGAGTCACGTCGTCGGTCCAGACCACGTTGTAGCCACCCCGGCGCAGGGGAAGTTCATCTTCGAAATTTCCCTGGATGGCCCACAGGTGGTAGGGCTCGGTTTCGGTCATGAGCTTGTCTTCCATGCCGATCTCGGCCCACAGGGCTTCCTTGTCCCCCTCCGGGAAACCGGAGCAGATTCGGTCCACCAGGGTGTTGGCAAAGCGGCATTCGGTCCTGACCCAGGCTTCAAATTCACCGGGAAGTCCCCACAGGGCAACGTAGCGGCAGACGATTTCCAGGAGCCTGTCGCCGTTTTGGTCGATAAGCTCGCAGGGCAGGAAAATGAGACCGGGAAGCCCTGACTGGTAGCGCCGCCACAAAAACTGGGTTACCTTCCCCGGGAAGGAGAGGGGAGGGGCATCGGTGAGTTTGTCCTCCGGGGCAAAGGCAATGCCCGCCTCGGTGGTGTTGGAAACGAAAAAGCGCAGATGGGGACTTTCCGCGTAGGCCATGAAACGGTCGTATTCCCGGTAGGGGTCAATGGCGGCGGTGATGGCTTCAATTTTGCGAAGCTCCCGGGTGGTTTCACCATTTTGGATGCCCCGGGTCAACAGGTGGTAGGAAAGCCCCTGGTCGGCCAGCATGTGGCATTTGCCCCCGGCCCGGGGTTGGACCACGGCGATGGAGCCTGCGTAAAGTCCCGCACGGCGTAATCCGTCCACCATGTCGCAAAGGAAAGCGCGAAGGAAATTGCCCTCGCCAAATTGCAGGATGGTCTCTTTCATATACTTGCCTCCAAGGAAGGAATTGGGTTGAAAATGGATTTTCTTAATCTTACCATGCCCGGCTCCATCCGTCAAGCGTTGGAACAAAAAAGAAAAATCCGACCGTCCTGCCGTGGTTTTTGTGGGAAATGCCCTTGATTTGGGTATTGAAATAGCGGCGAATATGTGTTATACTATAAGGCGAAAATTTCTTAGGGAGTGAATGTATGTCTGGACATTCCAAGTGGAACAACATCAAACGTAAAAAAGAAGGTACCGACGCCAAGAAGGCAGCGGTATTTACCCGTATCGGCCGTGAAATGGCCATCGCCATCAAGGAAGGCGGACCCGATCCGGTATCCAACAGCAAACTGCGGGACATTATCACCAAGGCCAAGGCCAACAACGTCCCCAATGACAATATTCAGCGCATGCTGGCCAAGTACACCGGCGGCAAGAACGGCAACTACGAAAACGTCACCTACGAAGGCTACGGCCCCAATGGCGTTGCTCTGATCGTGGAAGCTACCACCGACAACCGCAACCGCACCGCCTCCGACGTGCGTCACTACTTCGATAAGTTCGGCGGCAACCTGGGCGCCCAGAACTCGGTTTCCTGGCAGTTTGAGCGCAAGGGCGTGATCGTGATCGACCGTGAAGAGTTCGAGGATGAAGAGGACGATATGATGATGATCGCCCTGGACGCCGGCGCCGAGGATTTCGAAGCCAGCGAAGAATCCTTCGAAATCACCACCTCGGTGGATGCTTTGGACGAGGTTTGCAGCAACCTGGAAGGCCAGGGCTACAGCTTCGTGGTAGCCGAAGAGCAGATGATCCCCCAGAACACCGTGGCCCTTACCGATGAGGACGACATCAAGAAGATGCAGCGCCTCCTGGAAGCCCTGGAAGAAAACGACGACGTGGGTAACGTCTGGCACAACTGGGAAGAATAAGAAAAGAATAATACGTAAAGATGCCGCTCCCGTTGGGGGCGGCTTTTTTGCCGAAAGAGGCAAATTCAAAAAGGGATGCCTGTGGAAAAGCCGTTTGAGACTACGAAAACGCCCGGGAAGGAGTGGGGGTAACGCAAAGACGAATTTTTTTACAACGGGCAGGGAAGAATGGGAGCACGGAGGGAACCGATCTGAGCAGCAAAGGGCATGGACAGGACGGACCAGGACACGTCTCTGCGGGAGCGAAGCATCCTGTCACACAAAAATGGCGGTCACGGCAGGTTGGGAGGGGTTGCAGAAAATACGGCATATCTTTCCGAGCGTCAAAAAATCACGGAAAAACAAATGAAAAAAGTTCCGGGCTTGGTCTTTGAAAAATGCTGTGGCTGACGGCGGCTTGCGGACGAAGGTAAGGTAAAGCAATGGAAAGCAATGGAAAGCAAAGCAAAGTAAGTATGTCGCCCCGCGGACCGGAGCCCCCCTGTGGAAAACTCCAAAAATCAACCTGCCACAGGAGGGGGCAGAGCAAAAGCAGATTCGATTACGCTGAAGCTGTGATGGGTTACGCCGGGTTAGAACCGTGTGAGATGGAGTCAGAATCACTTGCGTGGGAGTCAGAATGAATCAAGTTCTCATCACACACCGATCACACACCGGAACGGCTGCTATGATGCTTTTTTTATATGGGAGGAAAGTTCCGGGAATTGTTTGCAACTTGAAAATACGAAGGGAAACGAGGTGTGAAAAGGACGAATTCAAAAATGCAGAGAAATCGGGAATGCTGTCCTCCGGTTGCCGAAGATTAGATTATACTATATCAGATTATATTAGATTATGTTAGCTTAGTATGCCGGGATGACAACCGGAGCCCCCTGTGGAAAAGCGGGATGTGTACCAAGAAACAACCTGCCAAACAAAAAGAAAGATGGTATCATATAGCGGAATCTCGTTTGATTACGATAGGGATAAAGGCGGAGACCGCAAATGAAACAGGGTCTGTATTTGGAAAACGGAGAAACCATGGACTGGAAGTACATGGAAGCCGAGATCGTGGGATAACGCACAGAACAAGCGGGAGAAATCCCGCTTGTTTTTTTATGCCGGGTATTTTTCTCTTGAAATCTCCCATCAGCTTCGCTATAATGATGGAAACGACCGGAATGAATCCATGAAGGGGAACTATCGTATATGACAAACCTGACCTTTACAAAAATCCATATGTCCGGGGCGGATCTGGGGATTCTCAACTGCCTGCCCGACATTAAAAACGACAGCTATATCCGATCTCCCATTGCGGTATCCGACCGGGTGAGCCAGGAGGAAAAGGCCCTCATCGGTAAGGGCATGATCCCCACCCTGCTTCCCTACACCCTCCAGAGCGAATACAACCGGGCCCGTCGTGATTTGGCCCTGGATGGGGCGATTCTGGAAAACGAATATCTGAGGGCCACCTTTATTCCCCAGCTTGGGGGCCGCCTCTGGTCGCTTTATGACAAAAAGGCGGGAAGAGAGCTGCTTTATGCTAATAACGTCTTCCAACCCTGCAACCTGGCCCTTCGCAACGCCTGGTTTTCCGGGGGCGTGGAATGGAACGTGGGCATCAAGGGTCACAATCCCCTCACCGCAAGTCCCCTTTTTGCCAGGGAAATGACCGGAAAGGATGGAGAGCCCATCCTGCGGATGTATGAATTCGAACGCATCCGGGAGATTACCTACGCGGTGGAGGCCAAACTGGTGGAGGATCTCCTTCTGGTACACATCACCATCGAAAACAGCAAGGCAGAGGACACCTGGATGTACTGGTGGAGCAACATTGCCGTGGACGAGACCCCGGGGACCCGGGTCATCGTGCCCACCACCAAAAGCTTCGTCTGCGCCTACGACGAGGGACGTTATTTCCTGGACAATACCGACCTTCCCATCATGGGCGGCAAAGACGTCACCTATTCCGCCAGTCTGGAACGCTCCCGTGATTTCTTCTACAAGCTCCCGGACACCGAAACCAAGTGGGTCACCGCCCTGAAGGAGGACGGCTACGGCCTGATCCAGCTTTCGGATGATGTACTGAAGGGACGCAAGCTCTTTGCCTGGGGCCAGGGCCAGGGGGGCAAGCATTGGAACAATTGGCTCTCCGACCTGGGCCGGGGATATATTGAGATCCAGGCGGGACTTCTGCGTACCCAGCTGGAGCACTTCCTGATGAAGGGGGAAAGCACAATATCCTGGACCGAAGGATACGGCGCTTTAGAAGCCCATCCTGCAACGATCCATGGGTCTGACTATACCAAGGCCATAGAAGAGGTCAAGAGCCGTATCGGGCGAAAAAAGGCCCTTCTCGAAGGGGCAGACTTTTCGGCGGTTTCGGAGGGCCCTCTGGTTTACATGGGCTCCGGATGGGGTGCCATCGAATCGAAAAAGCGGGGCAAGCCGGTGAGCGCTTTCCTGGAGTTCCCGCCGGAAAGCCTGAATGGAGAAACCGAGGATTGGGATACCCTGCTTGCGGGGGGCGTTCTCCCCGTACCCGATCCCATGGAACCCATCAAAAGCTACGCCAAGGGACAGGTGTGGATCGACCTGCTGGAAGCCCAGCCTGATAGCTGGTACAAATTTTACCAGCTGGGGGTCTGCCGCTATATGGCAGGGGACGTGGCGGGAGCCGAAGCTTCCTTTGCCGCATCGGTAAAGGAAACCGACAACCCCTGGTCCTGGCGGAATCTTTCCCAGATCCGGCGGAACGAATACGGCGACCTGGAGGGAGGCGTGGAAGCCTTTGACCGGGCCATTGCCCTGAAGAAGGACTACCGGCCCCTGGTGGTGAACTACGCCGAAACCCTGGTGGGGGCGGGGCTCCACGAAAAGTGGCTTTCCTGCTTTGCCACCCTGCCGGATGCCATCCGGGAGGACGGCCGGGTCAAAATGCTCTATGCCATGTCCCTGGAGGCCACCGGCGGCTACCGGGAAGCCCTGGAAATCATTACGAAGGATTTCCGGATGCCCGACATCAAGGAAGGGGAATTTTCGGTTTCCCATCTGTGGATCGCCATCCATAAACACATGATGGAGCCGGGAGCAACCGACAAGGAGGTCCTTGCCCGCTATCCCCTGCCTTACGAGCTGGATTATCGGATGCACGAATGAGGAAAACCGCCCCACCCCGGGGCGGTTTTATTGTTTCACAGAGGGCGGACGGCGGGGGAAGTTGAAAGTGGAACGCGATGGGACGGCGATCTGCGGTCGCCCGCCGACGTACCGCAGGCGCGGCGGACCCGCCAAAGCCTCCCTTGTGTAAAGGGAGGTGGCATTTGCGAAGCAAATGACGGAGGGATTGTCAATAACCCCCGGCATGGTCAATCGCATTGCGGGCGATCATGCACCGGACGTCCCTTGGCTCCACGCATCCGCCCTTGGCTCCCCTTGTCAGGGGAGCTGTCGGCAACGCCGACTGAGGGGTAGTAGGGGACGGGTTCCCCGTCCCGCCGCCCGCACCATCGGTGCGGCGGATTTGGTTTTGCACAAATTCCCATTCCCCGGTCCGCAAGCGGCCCGGGGCGGGCGATTCGTGAATCGCCCCTACATGACGGCCGATCGCATATGACCGTTTTTTCGGGCCCCACCGGCCCGAAAATTTCCCTCACGGGAAACCAGGTCATTATGCCCTACCCGGTAGGTCTTCGCACTGTAGGGGCGACCTGCGGTCGCCCGTGTTGGCAGGTTCGGCGGGCGACCGCAGGTCGCCCCTACTATGTAATGCCATGTCTTCTCCGTAGGGATGACCATTGGTCATCCGGAACCTTCCGGCATGCACATATCCGGTTATTTCTGCAAACCGCAACTTTTCGGACGGCCAATGGCCGCCCCTACTTGATCGCTCCGCCAATGCGGATCGATCGCATATGACCGTTTTTTCGGGCCCCACCGGCCCGAAAATTTCCCTACGCGGGAAACCAGGTCATTATGCCGTACCCGGTGCCACAGAATGATTTTTTACGTGATCGCTCCGCAAATGCGGATCGATCGCATATGACCGTTTTTTCGAGCCCCACCGGCCCGAAAATTTTGCTAACGCAAAACCAGGTCATTATGCCATACCCGGTTCGTTTTCCCATCGTAGGGGCGACCTGCGGTCGCCCGTGTTGGCAGGTTCGGCGGGCGATCACAGATCGCCCCTACATGGGGATTTTGGTATTACTGCCCTGCGCAAAAAAATTCACAAGACCATCACAAATGCATCACCGGGTTGACAATCGGGTGTGGTAGTATTACAATAGCTTATTATGGATCGCTCCCGCGGCGGGGATGCCGGGGGAGACATTCCTTCCAAGAAAGGCACGTGAGAAGAAATTGATTGAGGTCAAGCATCTTACCAAAAAATATGGCGACCACAAGGCGGTTTCCGACCTGAATTTCCGCATTGAGAATGGGGAAATTTACGGCTTCCTGGGCCCCAACGGGGCGGGGAAGACCACCACCATGAACATGATGACCGGCTGTCTTTCGGCCACCGAAGGCAGTGTCACCATCGACGGGCTGGATATTTTCGAGGACGCCACCAAGGCCAAGAAAAAGATCGGCTATCTGCCGGAGCTTCCACCCCTGTACCAGGACATGACCCCGGAGGAATACCTGCGGTTTGTGGCCAGGGCCAAGGGGGTCAAGGGCCCCGACGTGGAAAAGCAGATCGACCACGCCATGAAGGTCACCGGCACCCATGGGGTGAAAAACCGGCTGATCCGCAACCTGTCCAAGGGATATAAACAGCGTGTGGGCATTGCCCAGGCGCTATTGGGCGATCCGGAAATCATCATTCTGGACGAGCCTACCGTAGGTCTGGACCCCAAGCAGATCATCGAAATCCGGGAACTGATCAAGGAGCTGGGCAAGGACCACACCGTCATCCTTTCCAGCCACATTCTTTCGGAGGTGCAGGAGGTCTGCAGCCGGATCATGATCATTTCCAAGGGGCGGCTTGTGGCAAACGACACCCCGGACAATCTGGAAAAGCGCATGCGGGGCGACTTCCGGCTGGAGCTGGTGGCCCGTGCCACCAAGGGGGAGGCGGAGGAAATCCTGGCTTCCCTGGAAGGCATCCGGGAGCTTGAAATCACCCCCCGGGGCGGCACCGTGGAAATCGGCCTGACCACCGAGGATAACCTGGATATTACCGAGGGCGTATTCTTCGCCTTTGCGGAGGCGAAAAAGCCCATTCTGGAAATGCGGCCCATCCGGTCCAGCCTGGAGGACATCTTCCTGGAACTCACCGGCAACAAGGAAGAAGTGGCCTTCCGTCGGGACAGCCACCGGGTCGGCGGAAAGGAGGAGGCATAAATGCTTGCGATCTATCAGCGGGAACTGCGTTCCTATTTCACCGGCTTTGTCGGTTACGTGTTTGCCGCCTTTATCCTGCTTTTCGGCGGCATCTACACCATGGTGATCAACCTTTCCAACGGCATCACCAACTTTGAATACGTGCTGGGCAATATGTCCTTCGTTTTCATCATTGCGGTGCCGGTTTTGACCATGCGGGTACTGGCGGAGGAAAGAAAGCAAAAGACCGATCTTCTGCTCTACTCCCTGCCCCGGAGCATGACCGCCATCGTGTTGGGCAAATATTTTGCCATGCTCACCGTTTTTGCCGTCCCCATGGGGGTGATGGCGGTTTACCCCATTCTGCTTTCTATGTATGGGGAAATCAACATGGCGGTGGCCTACAGCGCCATCCTGGGCTTCTTCCTGATGGGGGCGGTACTCATTGCCATCGGCATGCTGGTATCCTCCTTCTGTGATAACCAGGCCATTGCCGCGGCGGTGTGCTTCGTGATCATTCTGATTAACTTCTTCATCAGCGACCTGGCCTCCTTTGTGTCGGCCGAAGCCGCCGCATCCCTGGGCGCCCTGACAATTCTGGTCTTCGTGGTGGCCCTGATCGTGCGCTATCTCACCGCCAGCAACCTGGCGGCGGGGGTGGTGGCCATCCTTGGGGTGGCGGCCCTGCTGATTGCCTACGGCATCGACAAAACCATGTTTGAAGGGCTCTTTGCCGCCATTCTGTCCTCGGTTTCGGTATTCGACCGATTCTACAGCTTTACCGATGGGGTCTTCGACCTGGGTGCCATTGTGTACTTCCTGTCGGTGATTGCCCTGATGGTATTTTACACCGTTCAATCCATGGAAAGAAGGAGGTGGGGCGAATGAAAAAGCCAAACTTCAAATTGCCCTCCTTCAAGGAGGATTTCAAGAGCCGTACCTTCCGGGTGGGCACCTACAGCGCCTTTATCTCCCTGATGGTGCTGGCCATTGTGGTGGCGGTCAACCTGTTGTTTGCCGAGCTTCCCGCAAGCGTCCAGAAAACCGACCTGACCGACGAAGCCCTCTTTTCCATTTCGGAACAGACCGAAAAGATCACCCGGGGGGTGGAGGAGGATGTGACCATCTACCTGATTGCCCAGACCGGGTCGGAGGATGCAGTCCTTTCCGAAATGCTCCGGCGCTATGCCGACCTTTCGGATCACATCAAAATCGTCCACAAGGACCCGGTGATCTACCCCAGCTTCACCGCCGCCTATACCGACGAGAGTGTTTACGATAACTCCTTGGTGGTGGAAAGCGCCAAGCGCTTCCGTTACGTACCCTACACCGATATCTACGTCACCGAATACGACTACGAAAGCTACTATACCACCGGCCAGCTGGCCTCCTCCACCACCTACAATGGGGAAAACGAGGTCACCTCTGCCATCGACTACGTCACAAGTGACGTCCTGCCCAAGGTCTACACCCTGTCGGGTCATGGGGAAGCCACCCTTTCCGCAAGCTTCAAGGCCGCCCTGGGGGACGAAAACGTGGAATACGTGGAACTTTCCCTCCTGACCGCCAGCGCTGTCCCCAGCGACTGCGACTGTCTCTTGATCCTTTCTCCCGCCACCGATATTTCGGAGGGGGAACGGGATATGATCCTTTCCTACATGAAGCTTGGGGGCAACGTGATCCTCTTCAGCGACTACCAGAACGGCTCTCTCAAGAATCTTTCCTACATCGCCAGGGAGTACGGCCTTGCCGCCGGCAACGGCCTGGTCATCGAAGGGGATGACAATCACCATCTCCAGGGCTTCAGCTACTACCTGCTGCCCACCCTGGAATCGGATGAAATCACCGCCCCCATTGCCAATGCGGGCTACTCGGTGCTGATCCCCTTTGCGGATGGCATTACCGAACTGGATCAGTATCGCAGCACCATCACCATCAAGCCCCTTCTCACCACCTCCGACAAAGCCTATGCCAAGGCCGAAGTCAGCGAGGGGGATGCCCTTTCCAAGGAAGCGGCGGACAAAGACGGTCCCTTCTACGTGGGGGTCCGTGCCACCGAAGTCTATAATGAAGTGGAAACCAACTTTATCTGGTTCTCTTCGGTTCAAATGCTGGATGAAAACCTGGACGGCTACGTGTCCGGGGCCAACCGGGATCTGTTCCTGAATGCCATCAGCTCGGTCTGCGGCCGCAGTGAAAGCGTGTCCATCCGGGCCAAAACCCTCAGCTACAACTTCCTGAGCATGACCGCCGCCCAGGTAGGCCGCATGAGCCTGATCATCATCGGTGTGGTGCCCATGCTCTTCCTGGTGGCCGGCATCTTCGTCTGGATCCGGAGGAAGAAGAGCTGATGAATAAACGCACCAAATCGGCCCTGATCCTGGGGATCAGCGCCCTGGTTTTGCTCCTGGTTTTTCTGGGAGTCAAATTGATCAAAAATGCCGCCGCGAAGGGGGAGGAAGCCCCCGAAAGCGTTACTCTCCTTTCTCTGCCTGCCGATAAGATCGAAAAACTCACCCTCACCTATGGTGGGGAAACCCTGACCTTCGCCCCCGACGCCGAAGGGGTCTGGTGGGTGGAGGAATATCCGGGTCTGAAGATCGACCAATCCTACCCCGAAAGCATGGTATCCGCCGCCGAAAACCTGGTTGCCCTGCGGGAACTGGGGACGGTGGAAAACAAGGGGGAATATGGTCTGGAGCCTGCCGAATGCACCCTGGTGTACCGGGCGGATGGGGTAGATTACCCCATGGCCATCGGCAGTGCCAACGGCCCCCAGAATAACTACTACCTGTCCCCGGATGGGGAAAGGGTCTACCTGGTGGATTCCGCCATCGGAAATGCCGCCAAGCACTCCCTCTTCGTCATGGCGGAGAAGGATACCATCCCGGTTTTCAGCCGCAACCTGTGGCTCACCACCCCGGATACCAAAATCGAGTGGGTGGAGGGGGGCAAGGACTTTGTCTATACCCCCGAATACGAATGGTTCCTCACCGACCAGACCCACACCGACCTGGTGGTGGGGGAAGAGCAGGTGAACGAACTCTTTGCCAAGGTCAGCTCCCTTCGCTGGACCGACCTGGTGGATTACAAGCCGGATGATGCCGAACTGATTCAATACGGTCTGGGGTCTTCCGCCTATCCGGTGGAGCTGGGGTATATCCACGCCGAAACCGATGAGGAGGGGGAAACCACCGAAACCGAAGAAACCTTCCAAATTACCTTTGGCCGCAGCCTCACCGGGGAAAACGGGGAGTCGCTGGTCTATGCCACCTGCGGTGACTCGGGCCTGGTTTACACCCTGGACGCCGCCGTGGCGGATGCCTTCCGGAAGCTGGATCCCCTGTCCCTACGGCCCACCGACGTTTTGCGTATGGACTGGACCACCGTGGACCAGATCGAGGTAACCGCCGGTGACCTTGCCCGGGAAATCGACATTTCCTACACCCTGAAGGAAAATGAGGATGGGGAAAAGGTGGAGGTTTACGCCTTCCACGAAGACGAGGTGGAACTGGATGACACCCTTACCGAAACCTTCATCGACTATCTTTCCTACATGGAAGCCGATGGCACGGTGGAGGGAATCGGGGAGCTTGCCGAACCGGAAATCACGGTGGTGTTCCACCGGAACACCGGGGACGAATTTGCCGAAATGACCTTCTCCATTCACCCCTATGACCAGAGCTTTTCGGTGGTGTCCTTCAATGGGGAAAGCCGGATCCTGGTGAACAAAAATCACGTTGGGGAGCTTTTGCTCCACTTTGAAAATATTCGATAAAGGAAGGTAACCCCATGAGAAACCGCTGGACAAAAGAAGAAGCCTGGGCCTGGTATAAAAAGCAACCCTGGGTTTTGGGGGTCAACTACGTGCCCTCCATCACCCTGGGGTCCCGGGAACTGTGGCAGGAGGATACCTACGAGGAAGTCATGGTTTCGGTTCGCCGTGAATTTGACCTGATGGAGGACGTGGGCATCAACAGCGTCCGGATGCACCTGCCCTTTGAGGTGTGGTATCACGACCGGGAGAAATTCCTGGATCGGGTAGACAATTTCCTCACCGAGCTTTCTGCCCGGGGCATCAGCATGATGGTGATCATCTACAACGACTGCGTGGGCTTTGACCGCCCCGCCGACCTGGTTCCCCCAAAAACCAGCGGCTGGCAACCCTACGACATCGGCCACCACGGGGGACACAAGGCCAACCCCTTCGTTGGGGAAAAGCTCCGGAAGGGTTGGATCCATTGGGACGAACCCGAATGGCGTCCTGTGATGGAGGAATTCCTGGTGGCTCTCATCGGTCGCTTTGCAAAGGACGAGCGGATTTATGCCTGGGACCTGTGGAACGAACCGGGTAACTCCAATCGCCATGGCATGTCGATTCCCTACCTGAAGCGCTGCTTCGAGCTGGCCCGTTCCCTGGATCCCATCCAGCCCCTCACCGCCGGCGTGTGGAAGTACCCCGAAAACTTTGGGGTGGATCCGGATGAGGACGTGGAAGAGATCGGCCGGGTGGCCCTGGACGAATCGGATATCGTCACCTTCCACCAGTATTCCAACATTGCCCGGGTGAAAAACGTGGTCAACGGCCTGAAAAAAGAGGGACGCCCCATGCTCAACACCGAATGGCTCAACCGTGTCCTGGATAACTTTGTGGCTGACAACCTGCCCCTCTATCACCAGGAGGGCATCGGCAGCTACAGCTGGGGTCTGGTGGCCGGAAAAACCCAGCACTTCCTGCCCTGGGACGAACTGTGGAAAAATCGGGACCTGCCCCTGAACCGGTGGCAGCACGACCTCTTCGATACCTTCCACACCCCCTATGATCCGGAAGAACTGGCACTCATGCGGAAGCTCAGCCCGAAAAATAACAAGTAAAAAGCCCAACCCGGGGATTGCAAAAATGCGGTCCCCGGGTTATAATATATAGGCTTGGCCTCCGGAAAGGGGGCGAAATGCAAAGCAAAAAGAAAGGCGTGACCCTGTTATGAAACGTATCCTTGCTCTGATGATGGTTTTGGCCCTGTGTGCCATGCTGTTTGCGGGGTGCGGCGAAGCCGCCCCGGCAGAGGAAAGCGAAACCATCCCTGAAAGCGAATCCGAACCGGTAAACGAAGAAACCTCCGAACCCGCCTCCGAAGAGGAGAGCGAAGGGGAAGAGGAATCCGAAGAAGTCACCGACGACACCACCATCCGCATCGGCGGCCTGAAGGGCCCCACCTCCATGGGCCTTGTGAAGCTGATGGAAGATGCGGCGACCGGAAATGCCAAAAACAACTATGAATTCACCATCGCCGCGGCCGCCGACGAGCTGACCCCCAAGCTGATCCGTGGGGAAATCGATATGGTTGCCGTCCCCGCCAACCTGGCCTCGGTGCTTTACAACAAAACCGAAGGGGCCGTGGAGGTCCTGGCGGTGAACACCCTGGGCGTGGTGTATATTGTGGACAAGAATGAAGAAATCTCCTCGGTGGCCGACCTGAAGGGCAAAACCATCTACGCCACCGGCAAGGGAACCATTCCCGAATACGCCCTGCGCTATGTGCTTTCCCAGAATGGCCTGGATCCCGATACCGACGTGACCATGGAATGGAAGAGTGAGCCCACCGAAGTGGTGGCCCACCTGACCGGTGCCGAAGCCGGGGTCGCCATGCTGCCCCAGCCCTTCGTTACCGTGGCCCAGGGAAGCGTGGAGGGGCTGGAAGTATCCCTGAACCTGACCGAAGAATGGAACAACCTGGGGGTGGAAAGCACCCTGATCACCGGGGTTATGGTGGCTCGCCGGGAATTTGTGGAGGAACACACCGCCCTGGTGAATGCCTTCCTGGAAGAGTATAAGGCATCCACCGAATATGCCAACAGCGACGTGGCGGAAGCCGCCAAGCTGGTGGAAAAATACGGCATTGTAAAGGCCGCCGTGGCCGAAAAGGCCATGCCCCACTGCAACATCGTCTTTGTGGCAGGGGATGACATGAAGGCGGCTCTGCCGGGTTTCCTGGCGGTGCTCCATGCCGAAAAACCCGAATCGGTGGGCGGCAAGCTCCCCGGGGATGATTTCTACTATTGTGCTGAATAAGAACTGGATCTGGAAGCTGGCGGCGGCCCTGTGTGCCATTTTGGTGTGGCAGGGAGCCGCCTGGCTCCTGGGAAGTGATATTCTCCTGGCTTCCCCTTGGCAGGTGGCCTGCCGCCTGGTGAGCCTTATGGGGGAAGGGAGTTTTTGGACCTCCCTGTTGGGCAGTTTTCTGGATATTACCTGGGGCTTTCTCCTCAGCCTGGGGCTTGGAGCCCTGCTGGCCGTGGCGGCGGGGAAAAGCCGGGTGGTGGAGATTCTGCTGGCCCCCTATATGGTTACCATCAAGACGGTGCCGGTGGCAAGCTTCATCGTGATCGCCCTGGTCTGGCTGTCCAGCCGGGACCTTTCGGTGTTTATTTCCTTTTTGATGGGGCTTCCCATTGTGTACACCAACCTGCTCCAGGGGATCAAGTCCCGGGACGAAAAGCTGTGGGAAATGGCTGAGGTTTTCCGTATGGGGCCGGGACGGCGCTTTTTGACCATCACCCTGCCCCAAATCAAGCCCTATCTGCTTTCGGCCTGCAGTTTGGCCCTGGGCCTTTCCTGGAAGGCGGGCATTGCTGCGGAGGTCATCGGCATTCCCGAAGGCACCGTGGGGGAGGCACTGTATAATGCCAAAATCTACCTTGCCACAGCCGACCTGTTTGCCTGGACCCTGATGGTGGTGCTTTTGAGTATTGTATTCGAAAAGATCTTTTTACTCCTGGTGCGGTGGGCCTTTGCCCGATTGGAAAGAATATGACCGATATTGTAATCAACAATCTGACCAAACGCTTCGGCGAACATACTGTGCTTCGGGAATTTTCCATGACCATTCCTGCAGGTACCCTGGTGGGGATCATGGGGGAATCGGGCTGTGGGAAAACCACCCTGGGCAATCTCCTTTTGGGCCTTCTGGAGCCCGATGGGGGCAAAATCACCGGCCTTCCCGAAAAACGCGCCGCTGTTTTCCAGGAGGATCGCCTGTTGGAGGAGCGCACCCCCCTTCAAAATGTCCGGGCAGTCACCGGCAGGAAGCGGAGCCGGGGCGAGATTCTGGAATTCCTCACCGCCCTTGGTCTTCCCCATGGGGAGGAAAAGCCGGTGAAAAAGCTTTCCGGCGGTATGCGGCGGCGGGTGGCTATCGCCCGGGCCCTGCTTGCCGATTGGGATTTTTTGGTGATGGATGAGCCCTTCAAGGGTCTGGACGAAGCTACCCGGGAACGGGTGGTGGCCAAAACCCTGGAAGCCATCGCCGGGAAAACCGTCCTCCTGATTACCCACGATCAGCGGGACGTGGAGATCTGTGACCAGGTGGTGGTCATGTAAATCAAATAGGTGACAACAGGCTACCACATAAAAAGGGACGAGGAATTGCAAAATTCCTCGTCCTTTTTTCAATTGTTTTCTTTTTAGTAAACGGGAGGGGAATCAGGCCCAGGGAGGAAGGTCCAGCGTTTCGGGATCGTCCTCTCTGGGATGGGGAGACCAATCCCGTCCATCCGGGGAGAATTCGGCAATTTGCGAAAGAGCCAGCTTGCGGTAACGGGCGGTGGCCACGGCGGCAAGGGTGCCGTCGGGCAGATAGAGCCGTCCCTCACCCGAAAAGAGCAGTCGCTTGTTTTGGATCAGGCGGCAATGGAGCCGCAGGGGGACGCCGTAGGGTACCGGCTGCTTGAACTTGATCTCCAGGTCACCGGTGACGCCCCAACTGTCGGGCTCGGGAATTTGCACCGCTCTTCCAATGGCTTCATCCAGCAGGGCGGTGATGGCACCCCCATGAACTCTGCCGGGGTAGCTTTGATGGATGGGCTGGAAGGTCACCAAAGCCCCCAGGGAGCCGTCCTCCAATTCGTAAAACCGGGCTTTCAGGCCGCTTTCGTTTTCTACGCCGCATACAAAACAGTCGGCGGCCGAGTTTTGTACCTTGGTAATTCGGTATTCCATGGGTTCCTCCGTGATTTTTTCTTATAGTATATCACAAGATCCAAGAAATTGCAAAGACAACATCTTGTTGGCCCCTTGCTTTTTTGATCCAAAGGGATTACAATAGGGGAAAGAAAGGATGTGTTGTTCCGTGTCGAATAGCATTCGTGCCGCCATTGTCGGCCTTGGCAATATGGGCAGTGCCCACGCAAACTGTATTTTTGGGGGACAGGTGGAAAACCTGACTCTGGCCGCCGTGTGCGATATTGACCCTCAAAAGCGGGAATGGGCAGGAGAACATCTGCCCGGGGTCCCGGTTTATGACCATATCGAAGCCATGTTGGAAGCCGGCGGTTTTGATTTTCTCATCATCGCGGTGCCCCATCCCCTCCATCCGGTGTTTGCCACCATGGCTTTCCGGATGGGCTACAACGTCCTCACCGAAAAACCCGCCGGTATTGACGTAAAGTCGGTGCGGCTTATGAATGAGGAGGCCAAAAAGAGCGGCAAGCTCTTTGGCATCATGTTCAACCAGCGCACCAACCCCCTCTTTGCCAAAGCCCGGGAATTGGTGCAGGGGGGCGGCCTTGGGGAGCTGAAACGTTTCTCCTGGACCATCACCAACTGGTACCGTTCCCAAAGCTATTACGATTCCGGCTCCTGGCGGGCCACCTGGCGGGGAGAAGGGGGCGGTGTCATGATGAACCAGTGTCCCCATAATCTGGATATCTGGCAATGGATCACCGGGCTTCCCACCCGGGTCCGGGGCTTCTGCTACGAAGCCAAGTACCATAACATCGAGGTGGAGGACGACGTGACCGTCTTTGCGGAGTACGCCAACGGTGCCACCGCTACCTTTATCGCCACCACCGGGGAATACCCCGGCACCAACCGCATGGAAATCGCCGGGGACCTGGGTAAGCTGGTTATCGAAAACGGTGAACTGAAGCTCTGGCTTCTGCCCGAACCCGAACGGGAGTTTTGCTTCACCGTGAAGGAAGGCTTCCCCAATCTGCCCCTCACCACCGAAACGATTCTGCCCGATCGGGAAGAGACCGCCCACCGGGGAATTCTGCAGAACTACACCAATACCCTTCTGGGCAAGGAAAGCCTGCTGGCCCCGGGGGAGGAGGG
>SVKS01000184.1 GCA_015068345.1 Oscillospiraceae bacterium | reverse complement strand
CAGGGTGTAGGGTTCTCTGGCGCCCTCGTAGTCGAAGGTGCTGGAAAGCAGGGCTTCGGGGTAGTCGCAGTTGGGCCAATGGTCGGTCCACTGACGCTGACCCTGGAAACCTCCGGCGATGGCGTTGTGGCCAACCTTTTCTTCCTCAAAGGCATCCGGCAGGTTCTGGTTGCCCGCCATCAGGTCCTTGATGATGCAGTACATTTTGACGGTGAATTCCCACTGCTTTTCCTTTTCTTCCGGAGTAAACTGAATGCGGCGTTCTTCACCCAGGAATTCCACCGATTCGGGGTTATCGTCCCGGCCTTCCTTGCAATGTTCTTTGGTCCAGGCAAGGGCCTTCTGATATTCTTCTTCGTTATAAATGCCCTCTTCCATGCGGCGGATGATTTCGATTTCGTCAACCGATTCTACCCGCATACCAAGGTAGGATTCCATGAAGTCCTGGTCGATGATGGACCCGGCAATACCCATGCACTGGGAACCGATCTGCAGGTAGCTCTTGCCACGCATGGTGGCCACCGCCACGGCGGCCCGGCCGAAGCGCAGGAGCTTTTCCTTCACGTCGTCGGGAATCTCGGTGATCTGGTCCCGATCCTGTACCTCGTGACCGTAGATGCCGAAGGCAGGCAGACCCTTCTGGGCATGACCGGCCAGCACGGCGGCCAGGTACACAGCGCCCGGACGCTCGGTGCCGTTGAAGCCCCACACGCCCTTGATGGTCTGGGGATCCATGTCCATGGTTTCGGAGCCGTAGCACCAGCAGGGGGTCACCGACAGGGTGATATCCACGCCCTCCTTCTTGAACTTGGCGGCGCAGGCGGCGGCTTCGGGAACACGGCCAATGCAGGTGTCAGCCATGACAACCTTCACAGGTTCCCCGTTGGAGTAGTTGAGGTTTTCTTCAAAAAGCTTTTTGGCGGCGTTGGCCATGGCCCAAACGATGGGTTCCAGGCTTTCGCGAAGCATCATGGGGCCCCGGCGGCCGTCCACGATGGGGCGAATCCCAATGACAGGATAATCGCCAACGTATCTGTTCTTTGCCATACGATAGTTCCTCCGTTATGATGATTCCCGCACCCCGGCGGGTTTTGTATCATAAAAATAGCATATCATGATTGGGGCGGAATTGCAAGAAAAAAGATGCGGTACGAGGGGGAAATCTTTCCCACAAACGTCCCCTGATTCCTTTCGTTTCAGGATTTGGGTGTAGGAGCCGATGCGATCCGCAGAGTTTCGGAACGACTCGCATCAAACATTGAATTCCATATTGTCGCTTGCGAACACCACCGGGATATCGGTTCTGGTTTCCTTGAATTCGATCATGCCCTGGCGGAAGCGCTCGGAATAGTGGTTGATGCAGACCTTCTTCACCGGCTGGCCTTCCAGAATGGGCAGGTATTTCACCGGGGAGAAATGGGCGGCTTCGCATATCGCCAGGTCCACCGGCTTTTCGAAGATTTCCACCGGAAAATCCTCTGCCGGGCCCTGGTGGCACATATCCCCAGAGAAGAAGACCCGCTTGCCTTCGGCTTCCAGAAGGTAGGCGTAGGAAATGCCGATGTGCTTGGTGCGGTAGGCGGTGACCCGCAGGGCGCCGTCGTCAAAGATGACCCCCGCATTCACTTCAAAGAAGCGGAAGGGACGCATTTCGGTGCCGTTGACAGCGAGCCAGCCCCGGGCGGCGGCGGTGACGGTTTCCACCGATCCGGGAATATACACCGCCGGGTCGGTATCCTTGAAATACCAGCTGCAAAGGTCCAGGAAAGAGATCAGACCGTTTGTGTGATCCCCGTGCATGTGGGTCAGAAAGACCCCCTTCACCGAGGTGATGGGGAGACCCCGGGTAATCAGCCCGTCAATGACCTGGACACCCATGTCGATAAAGTAGTTGTTCTCCCCCACCGAAACCATGGCGGCGGAGCACTTGCGATTGGGCTCGGGAACTCCGTGGGAGGATCCGAAAAATACGATTCTCATAGCTTGTTCTCCTTATTTTGTGATGGCTTTGTAAATGAAGGGGCTGGTGGGGGGAATCTCCTCCCCTTCCCCATAGATGCGTTCCAGAGTGACCCCGGGCAGGGTACGGAGGAGCGGAGCGGCGGGGTATTTATCGTAATTCATGGCGATGGCAAGGAAGCCGTCGGCGGTGGGATGGATGGTCACCGCCACGTTATCGCTTTGGCTGATCACCGGCTTTTTGGCAAGGACGTTTTCGGCTGCCCTGGCGTAGATCTTCCAATAAGGATAGTCCACAAAGCTTTCGGGCTCCCCAAAGGTGTAGGCTTCCAGGGGGAAGTTGAGGAAGTAGAAGTAGCCCTTCCCAAGCTTGTTGCGGCTGAAGATGACGGTGCCGTCGGTGTCGCATGCCAGAATCTCGGCACCGTTTCCTTCCATCATATACTTGGTTTCGTAGCGGAAGGGAAGCTCCGCCCCCTCAAACTGCATGGTGTGGGTACGGCTGTCCTTTCGCATCCCGTTGGAGATCAGGCCGAAATAGCGCTCGCTTTCGGCCATCAGGCCGTTGGCGGTGGTGAAAAGCAGGCTTGCCCCCGCCTTCACCTTTTCCTCCAGGGCGTAGAGCACGTCCATTTTCATGGGCGCCCAGCCCTTGGCGGAGGGAATCACGTAAAACTTGGCATCGGGAATGGCATGGTCCAGATCACAGAAGGTCAGGTCGATATTGGCCTGCTTGGCCAGGGTATAGACCGCGTCGGCCACATATTCCATCCGGTCCAGGTCCTTGGGCATGACGCAGACCCCGTCGTAAACCTTGGGGGGCAGCTCGCCGAAGGGCATGGCCTCGATGGCGTCGGAAACCTCTTTCATGGTATGGGCCACCGGCTTGGGCTCATAACCGTTTTTCAGGATGCCCAGCTCGTTTTCGATCATGCTCCAGGTGTTGGGGGGATTTTTCAGGTGGAGCTGGTCGTGGGCGCACCACCAGTAGTAGCCTAAGGAGCCGTTGGCCCAGCCGGACCACAGGTTGGCCCGCAGGAAGTCGGCGGCCACCGGACCGGTGCCGATCATGTTGCTGAAGGTACCCGATTCCTGCATCATGGCGGGCTTGCCGCCGATGCCGGCGTAAAGCTCCACCTGGGCGGTGGGTACCAGGGTGGTGCGGGGCCGGTTCATGGGGTCCACGTCGCCGCCCACCGTGGGGGACGGATAGGGGTGCGGGGTCAAAACGTCGGTCAGTTCCCCCTGATCCACGATCTGCCAGGGGCCGTCGTAGAGCTTGAGGCCGTGCATACCCGACATAATGGGCCGGGTCTGATCCTCCGACAGGATGGCGTTGCGGACACTTGCGGTCCACATCCAGGCGGCGGCGCGGCTGTCGGTGAGGGAAAGGTTATTGGATTCGTTGCCCAGGTCCCAGTAGCCGATCTCCGGCCGGTCCTTCAGGTAGTGAACGAAGCCCCGGACGAAACGGTTCTGCCATTTCAGGCTTTCGGGGTCGGTGATGTGATTT
>SVKS01000183.1 GCA_015068345.1 Oscillospiraceae bacterium | reverse complement strand
CCAGGGTGCCGGCGGAGCCGGTGAAGCCGGTCATGTAGACCCGGGCCTTGAAATATTCCCCCACGTACTCCGATTCGTGGAAGTCGGCGGTGGGAATGATGTAGCAGGTAATGCCCCGGGCGGCCATTTCGGCCCGCAGGGCGGCAAGACGGTTGGGAATCATAGGGCAAAAACTCCTTAGGGAAGATGATTTCAGTTTATTTGTATCCAGTATATCACATTCGGAGGGAAAAGTCGATAGAAAGCCAAAAAAACTCTCTTGCACCCCGGGATGGAATTTGGTATAATCGGGGCAAGACGAAATGCGAAAGGAAATCGCCCCATGAACCTGACCGACCAGCTGATGGAACTCTTCCACACCTGCTTCCCCACCGCTGTGCGAAATCCTGAAACCGCCCGGAAGATCCTTTCCGACCCGGAAAATAAGGTGCTTGCCCGCTACGACGGGGACAAGCTCATGGCCGCCCTGGTGCTCAATGGGAACACCGTTTATATGCTTGCGGTTCTGTCGGAATACCGGAAGCAGGGCATCGGTTCGGCACTGCTTTCCGAAGCCGAAGCCATCTGCAAGGCGGCGGGATATGATGCCGTCGTCATTGGTGCCGGGAAGGAATACCTGACCCCCGGGGTGCCCACCAGCGAAAAGGAATTTGAGGAAACTCTCAAGCCCGAAAACATTGACCCGGGCGTTACCACCGAAGGGGCAGACTTTTTCAAAAAGCGGGGCTACGTCCATTCCTGGGGGGACTGCAACTGCTTTGATATGCGCTTCCCCCTGGAGGAAATGCCGGAGGATATGCCGGGTGTGGGGGACATGGTGGATGGGATCACCTACCGCTGGGCTACCCTGGAGGACCTTCCGGGAATCACCGCCTGCACCGACGACGCGGAGGAAAGCTTCACAAAATATTACCAAAACCCCGCCCTCTACACCGGCACCGGGGATCAGCGGGTGCTGGTGGCCCTGGAAAAGGGGAAGATCATCGGTAACCTGATGGTCTCCTTTGAAAATGAAGGCCCCGGACGGGGCAGCGTGGGCTGTACCGCCGTGGTAAACGCCGCCCGTGGCCGACACATTGGGGTCAACATGACCCGCATCGGTACCCGCGCCCTGAAGGAAGCGGGGCTTCGGGAGGGCTTTTTGGGCTACACCTACTCGGGGCTGGACCGAATGTACGGCTACGCCGGGTACAAGATTTGCGTCTATTACATGATGGCGAAAAAGCCGTTATAAAAGGAGGAAACAAATATGTTCCGGACTCATGCTCCCCGTGCCCTTGGGGAAATGCAGGATTACGTCGTGACTTACGAATACGCCGGGGAGCATGGGAAGCTCTTCACCGCCCCCGCCACGGTTGCCATGCGTTACAGCGACCTCTGCGAAGCCCGCACCGAAATGAGCTTTGCTTCCTTTGATTGCGATTTCGCATCCCCCGTGACCCTTCGCATCAAACCAACCTATCCCGCCTCCACCGTGGATGTGCGGCCCCACCGTCGGGACGTAGACTATACCTTCGACGGGGAGGAGCTGGTGATCACCATGGCGGAGCCGATGAAGCTTTCGGTGGAATTTGATGGGGATATGTATCATAACCTGTTCCTGTTTGGCGGAACCCCCATGGAAGCTCCTGTGGGTGACAAGGTGCGTTTCTTTGGCCCCGGCGGCCACCACGTGGGGGAAATCGTGCTTTCGGACGGGGAAACCCTTTATCTGGACGGTGACGCTGTGGTATTCGGTCGCGTCGTGGCCAAGGGAAACAATATCACCATCACCGGCAGGGGAATCCTGACCGGGGTGGAGTATAATCACGATTATGACTTCCCCCGCCACCAGCTTTGTCGGGTGGTGGATGCAAACCACGTCAAGATTGAAGGAATCACCATGCTGGATGCCCCCGCCTGGACCCTGGCGACCTATGATACCAAGGACCTTGAAATTCTGGATGTGCGCCAGATCTGCCATAACGGCAACAGCGATGGGTTGGATATTTGCGGTTGCGAGGACGTGTTGATCGACGATTGCTTCCTTCGCAATTGGGACGATAATATTTCCCTGAAAGCCTTCGGCAAGCTGGATAACCGCAACATCGTCTGCCGCAATACCGTCATGTGGACCGATCGTGCCCACAATATGCTGGTGGGGCCCGAATCCCGGGGCGGAGACCACGTATTTGAGGATATTCTGTTTGAAAATATCGATGTATTGGAGCATCGGGAGCTGAGCCCCGATTTCATGGGGGTTATGGCCATTTTCTGTGCCGATAACGCCATTTTACGAAATATTACCTGGCGGGGGATCCATATTGAGCGCATGACCTATGGCCAGGTGTTTGATTTCCGCTATGTGACCCTGTTTGCCGAAAGCATTGGCCGGGAAACCACAGATATCACCATGGAGGATATTTCTCTGGAAGCTCCCATTGTCCACCGGAGCCGTATTTTAGGGCTGGACGAAAAACACATGATGAGAAATATCACCATCCGCAATTTCACCCAGTTTGGCCGTCCCCTTACCGCCGACGACCCCACCGTGGAAATCAACGAATTCACCGAAAATATTGTGTTTACGGAGGAGTAAGAATATGACAGCCAGAGAACGGGCAAACGAGCTTGCGGCGGCGGGGAACAACTGCTGCCAAAGTGTACTTTTGGCCTTTGCGGAGGAATTGAACCTGCCTTACGAGGATGCCCGCCAGCTTGCGGCGGCCTTTGGCTGCGGGGTGTGCTGTGGCAACGTCTGCGGAGCCATCACCGGCAGCGCCATGGCCCTGGGCTACAAGTTTGAAGGGGACCCGGACAAGGCCTGGGATGCCCTGGACGTGGTCATGAAGGGCTTTTTGGAACGCCAGGGAAGCCTGCTTTGCAAGGATATCCTGGGCTACAACATTGCCGAAGGGGACAATTACCAGAGAGCCCTGGACAACGAAGATTTCCTTTACAAGTGCCGCCCCGCCATCCTGGATGCGGCGGAGCTTCTGGACCAGGTTATGAAATCCCTTTGAATACAATATCAAACCTCCTGGGTGCATACCCGGGAGGTTTTTTGTGTGGAGGGAGAGGAGTTGTGAGAAGGTGAATGGTACCTCGTAGGGGTGGCGTTGCTACAGAGCGCCACCCCTACAATGCAGGAATGCAAGGGCTTGCGATACCTCTGCGGCAGAGGGTTTCAATCCGCCCCAGGGAAGGGGCGGAAGGCAAATGGCGGCGTATACGAAGTAGCCGCCATGGTGCACAGGCTGTATGAACTCCCGAGGAGGGAGCTCTTTCCCAAATGGTAAAAAATAGCTGATTTATAGACGTTTCTGGTTATTCCTAACCCTTTCTGCTCAAAATCACATCCTCTTTGGTTCTTTTATTTCCGTTGTCTCCGCCTGTTTCGATTCAAAATGTGGGATAAACTGTGGTCAAAAAACAACCTCGCAGTCGTTGAATTTTCTCAACACTGGTGGTTGTTTTTTCTTTCTATATCAAAAATTGATCCGCAGTAGACAAAGAAGAAATGTTTTTTCATC
>SVKS01000182.1 GCA_015068345.1 Oscillospiraceae bacterium | reverse complement strand
CCTGAATCGCTACAAGTCCATACTGGCCCCCGCCGTGGCGGGACTCTTCCCGGAGGCCAAGGCAACCCTGCTGGATTACGTCCGGGAAGGGGGCTCCCTCTATTTCAGCGGCAACGGGGATCCCGAATTGCTTCGGGAATTCTTTGGTGCCGAAATTCTGGAGATCAGCCGTGGCAAAAATACCTACGTGGCCCCCACCAAGGCCGGGGAGGGGCGCTTCTCCGAATTTACCTACGATTGCCCCATGCCCGCCGATGTGCGCCAGGCGAAGATCAAACTGGAGCGGGGTACCGTGCTGGGTACTACCACCCTGCCCTACACCGTCCAGGGGGACGACGAATTTGCCTCCATCCACTCCAATCCCCCGGGAATCTGGACCGAGGATCCGGCGATGGTGGAAGCTGAATACGGCAAGGGTAAGGTCATCTGGTCTGCTGTGCCCCTGGAAGCCTTTGAGGGGTTCCAGTATGACGAGATCCTTGTGGGGATCGTAAAAGCCCTGGCAGGGGAGGATTTCACCGTTACCGCCACCGCTCCCGGCGGGGTAGAGGTGGTGGCCTTCCAAACCGAAGAGGGGTACCTGGTCAGCGCCGTGGACCTGCTTTCGGGGAACGAGGACGTGAATACCAAGCCCTTCGTCATTTCCCTGGCGGCTGACAAGCTTTTGTCGGTGACCAAAATTGACGACGGAACCACTCCCGAACGCTGGTACGAGGATGGACGGCTTCTGTTCAAAGTGGAAAATTTGAGCCAATTTGCCATGTATCGGGTTCAATAATTTGAGTTTTCAAAGGTACTTGATTTATTTTGGACAATGTGTTAAAATAAAGGTAGGGAATGTTGTTTGCTTTCTATCTACTTTGGCAAAAACATCCAAATCCGGCACGAAAGGACAAAATGAACCATGTATCAGATTGGCGATCGGATCGTACATCCCCTGCACGGGGCCGGCATTATCGAAGAAATTGTAACCCAGAAGGTGGACCGGGAAAAACGGGACTACTATCTGCTTCGCCTGCCGGAAAACAACATGGATGTCCTGGTGCCGGTGGAAACCGCCGACAAAATCGGCATCCGTCCGGTGGGCACCGCCCAAAAGGCGGAGGCGGTTTTCGGGGTCCTGCGGGATTACCAGGTAACCTACGGCTCCAACTGGAACGCCCGTTACCACGAGAATATCAACCGCATCAAAAGTGGCGACCTGGAAGAGGTTGCCAAGGTGATCAAGATCCTTTCGGTGTTTGATCGGGAAAAGGGACTTGCCAGCGGGGAGCGGAAAATGCTCCACAATGCCAAAAAAATCCTGTTTTCCGAACTGGCTCTGATTCTGGATCGGAGTTATGCCGAAATGGAGGCAACCCTGAAGGAACTGATCTGAATTTTCTCCAAGGGAGAGCATATGCGTTTAAGTGTCATTTTGCTGGCAGCCGGCTCTTCGCGCCGGGCGGGCTGTGATAAGCTATACATATCTCTGGGGCAGAAACCTGCCCTGGTGATGGCGCTGGAAGCATTTCTGAAATACGAGCATACCCGTGAGGTGATCGTGGTATCCCGGGCCGACCGGGTGGAGGCCAATCGGGAACTCCTGGCTCCTTGCCTGGGAAAAATACCGGTGAAATTCGTGCCGGGCGGGGAGACCCGCACCGACTCGGTGCGCTGTGGTCTGCTTGCCACCGGGGAGGATATGGAGCTTTGCGCCATTCACGATGCGGCCCGTCCTTTCGTAACCCAGAAGATTATCCGGGAAACCACCGAAGCTGCCTTCCTCCATGGGGCGGCGGCCCCGGCCCTTCCCTTGAAGGATACCACTCTCCATGCAATAGACGGTTTTGCCGATGGCAGTATTCAGCGGGATGCCCACTTTTTGGTGCAGACTCCCCAAACCTTCCGCCGGAAGGAAATTCTGGAAGCCTACGCCAAAAGCGACAAGGTCTACACCGACGATACCTCCCTTTGGATCGCCATGGGAGGAAAGGTTGTCCTGACCCAGGGGGACGAAAACAATTACAAGCTTACTACCCCCTATGATATGGAAAGGAATCGCTCTATGAATATCCGAATTGGCCACGGCTACGACGCCCACCGCTTTGCCCCCGGACGCAAGCTGATGCTTTGCGGGGTGGAGGTCCCTGGTGACCTGGGTCTTGCGGGGGTCAGCGATGCCGACGTGGCACTGCATGCCCTGATGGATGCCCTTTTGGGGGCGGCGGGACTGCGGGACATCGGCTGGCATTTCCCACCCAGCGATCCCAAATACCTTGGTATTGACAGCCTTGTATTGTTGAATGAAACCCTGGAAAAGCTTGCAGAAGTGGGGGCAACCCCCACCTCCGCCGACGTTACCATTGTAGCCCAGGCCCCCAAGCTTTCCCCCTATATTGACGCCATGCGCCAAAAGCTTACCGCCATTCTCGGCTGTCCGGTGAACGTGAAGGCTACCACCGAGGAAGGCATGGGCTTTACCGGCCGCAAGGAGGGCATTGCCGCCCACGCTGTGGCCTTGGTGAACGTGAAGGAGGGGCTATGAAGCTCTATCCCATGAAAATAGTGCCCGAAACCGAAGAAAACCCCTGGGGGGGAGACCGGATCTACCGGGAATTCGGTATCGGCAATTTTGACGAGCCCCGGGGCAAAGCGTTGCTCGTTTCCACCCATGCCAAGGTGGAAAACGGCGAATTTGCCGGGCTCACCGTCAATCAGCTTGCCTCCCGGTTTGGGGAGGAACTTTTGGGCCGTGATAAGAAAACCTTCCCCTACACCCTGAAATTGGTGGACTCCCACGCCCGTCGCACCCCCCGCCAACGGCATAGCCTTCGTATGGCGGGAATGTTCGAGCATTACGACGTGATGCTGATGCTCCACGCCGAACCGGGAAGCGGCATTTATGCCGGACTCCGGGACAAGCTGGACCGGGAGGAATTCATCCGCCGTGCGGGGGATCGGGATCTCTATCGCTCCATGCATTTCTACCCAGCCCGGAGAGGGGAACTCTTCCTGCTTCCCGGTGGCCTGCTCCACGCCCAAGGGGGTGGGGTGATGTCCCTGGTGCTTTCGGTGGGGGTGGACGAGAAAAAGAACGAGGACGACCTGAAAGCCGAAGACCTTTGGGAAGTTCTTGACCCCACGATTCGGGGCATCAAATACGCCGGCAAGACCCAGGTGGACGGGGATGCGGAGGTATGGAAAACCGAATTTGGCACCGGTCTTACCTGGTGGGAAGTGCGTCTGAATGGCGAACGGATCGAACAGAATCACGAAAAGATTTCGGTTCTGTTCGTGGTGGACGGACTTGGGGAAGTTACCCTCGATGGGGAGACTCTGCCCCTTCGTCGGGGGGATACCATTTTGGTCCCTGCCCAGGCGGAAGAGATCGCCCTTTCGGGAGA
The DNA here is from genome assembly GCA_015068345.1 of Oscillospiraceae bacterium. Taxonomy (GTDB): domain Bacteria; phylum Bacillota; class Clostridia; order Oscillospirales; family QAMX01; genus RUG11797. The sequence continues at coordinate 127 of SVKS01000182.1, read as the reverse complement.
GATGATCTACTGTTATTTTGCATAGTGTTTTTCACCAAAGATAACCTTCGGGCAAAATCACACGAATCGTGTGATTTTGCCCTTTCTATTTTTCAAGATTTGTGGTAAAATAGAGGTAACATATGAT
>SVKS01000037.1 GCA_015068345.1 Oscillospiraceae bacterium | reverse complement strand
ACCCACAGGGCGATTTAACCAAGATGTTAGGACAGCGCAAACCCCACGATATGCCGTTGACCCTCGGAAACTGTATGAACGATATTGTTGCAGGAAACGAGGTCACGGAGCATCCGGAAATCCTGCATCATTATGAAGGATTTGACTTTGTACCCGGCAACCGCACCTTGTCTGCGGTGGAAACGGGACTTGTCAATGCGTTCAGCCGTGAAACCGTACTGCGACAGTATATTGATAGCGTAAAAGACGGTTGCCGATTTGCCCGTAATGTTGTGGATACCCTTGTGGTAACAAGAGAGCTGAAAAACATCGGCGTTGAGGTGTTTTTCATTGATGATAACATTTGGACAATGGATGGCGACGGAGAGTTGCGTTTGTCCCTTATGGCAACCTTGGCACAGGAAGAAAGTCGTAAAACATCCGAGCGTGTAAAGGCAGGTCAGAAAATCAGCCGTGATAACGGTGTCCTTTATGGAAACGGCAACATTTTAGGTTATGACCGAGTTGGTGATACTTACGTTATCAACGAGGAGCAAGCCGAAACGGTGCGAATGATATTTGACCTTTACCTGCAGGGGTACGGTTCAATGAAGATAGCGAACATTCTCACCGAGCGCAAACGCAAAACGGCAAGCGGCTTGGTAAAGTGGAGCATATCGAATATTATGAGAGCAATCCGCAACGCCACCTATACCGGCACCAAGTGTTACAACAAATCCCGAAGCAATAATTTCTTGGAACAAAAACGCATCAATAACCTTGATATGTCCACTTACGAATATGTCGAGGGCGATTTCCCCGCCATTATTTCAAAAGAGGTATGGGACAAAGCACAAGAGATACGAATGAGCCGTGTTAAGCCGTCTTTGGTATCGTCAACCAAGACTACGCATAGCAAGCGTGACTCTAAAGATATATGGGTCAATTTGCTTCGGTGTTCGTGTGGATCTTCTTTCCGCAAAAACAAATGGCACACAAAAAACGACGGTGGTATTTCATACGGCTACCAATGTTATAATCAATTAAATAACGGCAATAAAAAGAAACGAGTTGAGCTTGGCTTGGATACCGAAGGTTATTGTGACAGCCGTATGATTGCCGATTGGAAACTTGATTTTATGGCAAAATCCCTTTTAGAGCACCTATGGACGGACAGAAAAGAGTCTGTTTTACTTGCGCTTGACCTTATAAAGAGGTATTATAGGGATGAACGAGTAACGAGTGGCAAGGGCGATACCGCCGCCATTCAAGCAAAACTCAATAAAGCCACGACACGATTGCAAAATCTAATTGCAATGAGAGCTGATGGCGAAATCTCCAAGGACGAGTACCACGCAATGCGCTCCCCGGTAGATGCTGAAATACGTGCTTTGGAGAAGTCTTTGGAAGAAGCGCCGCAAGCCGAGGAACAAGGAACCACATTGAACTTGACAGAGATCACCGCAACTTTACATTCGCTCGTGGATTTCAGCGAAGCGACTCTTAACCACGATGTAATCAAGAAGTTTGTATATATGGTGACACCGACTTCTGACACCTCTTTTCATTGGTATGTTAATTTGAGTGGAAACACTAAGGCACGAGCCACATACACGGTAGAGGGGCGGAAAAAGAAGAACGTTATCAAGTTAGAGGAAATCGAGGAGATTTCCTCGTTACATAGGAAAGAGCACGAGGATGCAACAGTCCTCATTCAAAACCCCCTTATATTTGCCTTGCTTCACATCCCGCCGTGGAATTCGTGGCGGTGTGCGACAAATTCCCCGAACGGGCAAAGGATTTTATGGAACGTTACCGTGCCGATCGCATCTTCGACAGTTTTGACGATGTGATCGCCTCAAGCGAGATCAATACGGTAGCCATTTTTACCCAACGGGATCTTCACGGTCAAATGGCCATTGCTGCCTTGAAAGCCGGAAAACACGTTTACTCCGCCGTTCCCATGGCGTTGAAGGTAGAGGAAATCAACGAAATCGTGCGTTTGGTGAAGAAAACCGGCCTGACTTACATGATGGGGGAAACCGGCATCTACCGTCCCGCCTCCATTTTCTGCCGCAAGCAGTATGCCACCGGCGAAATGGGCCAAATGGTTTATGCCGAGGCTCAGTATAATCATGACATGACCCGCCTTTACCATGTATTCCAATATACCGAAGGGGACAAGTGGAAGAGGATGGCGGGACTGCCGCCCCTCCTTTATCCCACTCATTCCACCTCTATGGTACTGTCGGCAGCCCAAGCCCACGCGGTGAAGGTGTCCGCGTTTGGATTTGAGGACCCCTTTGAACCGGATATTTTCAGCAAAGGAGCCAACTACTGGGACAACCCCTTTTCCAACAGTTCCATGCTCCTGAAGCTTTCCAATAACGCCGTGGTCCGTATCAGTGAAAACCGACGGATCGCATGGCACTTTCCCGAAACCTATATTTCCAATTTTTACTGCACAAAAGCCTCCTACGAGTGTTCCCTGGTGCAGCATAGCTACGTCAAAATGGATGACCGGGGTCAGGTGGATTACACCGATGTAAGCGACCTTCTGAATCCCATTGCCTTGACTCCCCACAAACACGAACCCGATTTCCTCCAAAAGGCAGTCAACGGTGCCTGGGGCAACGGTGAAGCCCCTATTCAGGCCTGTTCCCGGCTGCCCCGGGAGTTCGACTCCCTTTCCACCGGTCATGCCGGCACCCACAAATTCATGGTGGATGATTTTTGCCAAGCCTTTGTATCCGGCAAGCTCTCTCCCACCAATGCCTGGCAGGCTGCTCGTTACAATCTGCCGGGGCTTATTGCCCATCAGTGCGCCATGGAAGGCGGCAAAACGGTGGATATCCCCGACCTGGGAGAGCCCCCCTCCCACCTGGAGGTCCTCTCCCCCGATCGGGAAGTCAACGAGGCGGATTACAACTAAAAACAAAACCTCCGGAATCAAAGCGATTCCGGAGGTTGTTCTTTTAAAAAGGCGATCTTACTTGACCTTACCGCCCAGGGCAGCGGTCTTGTTGGGGGTGGCGCGGCCGCCGATGTTGGCACGGCGGTGTTCGATGGCGGCCAGGGCGATTTCCACGTCCTCGTGGACCTCGTCGGGGTTGAAGGCACCCATGGTGACCATGTCGCAGGGACGGATGGTGTTGTAGGAGAAGGTGATGCCCACGAAGGGGGAGCAACGGCCGGCGGCCATGGACTTGATGGTCATGACCGGCTTCTTGGCGTTCCAGATAACCTGGTTGATGTATTCCACCTCCACCTGCATCAGGAAGCCCATGCAGTTGTAGATCTGGATGTAGGTCTCCACATCGTATTCGTTGGCATCGGAATAGAGCACCAATTCGGGCATATGGGCCGAAAGACCGGGGTGCATGCCGGCTTCCCGGATCATGTAAAGGTAATCCGGCAGACGTTCGATGGTACCCTTGCCCTTGTTTACCAGCTGTTCGGCGCTGGAGTGGTGGATCAGGCAGAAGTCGGCGCCGACCACTTCCTTGGAATACCTGACGGTTTCCAGGGCTTCCCGGCGGGCTTCGGCGGTGTCGGCCACGTTCATGGTGGGGGTATCGATTCTGATGATCTTCTTGCCGGTGCGTTCTTCGGCTATCTTAATGCCTTCCAGAAGCTGGGGATTGTCCTTAAAGAGAGCCATGATGGCGTTGATGTCGTATTCCAGGTAGGCTTCCAGAAGCTCCGCAATGCGTTCCGGGGAGTTATGATAACTGCGGATCATCTTGTCGGAGGCAGGGCTGGTGTGGGAATAACCGTTGATCCAGTTGGATCCGATGAGCATACGGGGCAGGGAGATGCCGCCCACTTCAGTTCTGGGGAAAGAAGGCATAGTGATGTTTCCTTTCAGCTTTATTTTGGAACCATTATAGCATGGGAAAACACCAAAAGTCAACCGTTTTATTGCACTTTTTCCCGTCCCAATGCCACCGCCGGGATCCGGCCGGCCACGTGTCCTTCCAAAAGGATCTCCACCTCCCCCACCGTCTCCCCCGCCGGGGGCATTTCGTAAAGAAAATGGGGGGCGTAGAGACGAAAGGTCAGGGTTTCCTCCTCCCCTGCCAACAGGGGAAGGGTATAGTCCACCCCAAGGGTCACTGTATCCTCCCACCCGTTCACCACCGGAAGGGTCAGGGTAGCCCGACCGGTCACAGATGTCACCCCATCCAGATATGCCTCCGCCAGGGATATATGCCGGTTCCAGTCCCCCGGGGTATCCAGGGTGACCACCACCACCCGCCGCCCAAACCGTTCGAAGGCCGAAACCAGACAGCGTCCCGCCGCCTTGGTAAAGCCGGTCTTGCCCCCAATGCATTCTCCGTGCATCCAAAGCAGCTTGTTGTGGTTTTTCAGCACGTACCCATCGAAGCTCCGGTACTGGGCGGTCAGAATCTTTGCCAGCGTCTCCTCCCGAAGGACCGCCTCCATCAAAATAGCCAGGTCCTTTGCCGATGCCCCGTGATCCTCCCCATCCAGCCCGGTGGGATTTTCAAAGCAGGCGGTTTCCATACCAAGGCTGGCGGCGGTTTGGTTCATCCACCAGACAAAACGGCCCACACTGCCCCCGATCCCCCCTGCCAAAGCCAGGGCCGCATCGTTTCCCGAAGAAAGCAAAAGCCCGTAAAGCAGTTCCTCCACCGTCCTCTTCTCCCCGGCTTTCAGGTACATCCGGGACCCTTCCACCCCCACGTATTCCGGCAGGATCTCAATTTCCCGCCACAGATCGGCCCGCTCCACCGCCACCAGGGCGGTCATCAGCTTGGTGGTGGAGGCGATCAGCCGCCATTCCTCCTGCCGGTCCCCCTCCACCACCCGGTGGGTCAGGGGATCGTACACCACGTAGGGTCCATCCCCAAAAACCGGTATCCCAAAAAGCAACCCAAGTACCAGACAAAACGCCGCAAAACGCAAAACGATCCCCCCATTTCCATCTATTCCTATGGAAACGGGGGGATTCTTATGCCTGGATCTTATTCAGCATCCGCCGGGGTTTCTTCCTTCTTCTTGGCAAACATATCCTTGAATTTTTCCACCATATCGGGAAGACCCGCAATGACACCCTCCACCGGGCTTGCGGCATTGCCGGGAGTCAGGGGGATGTAGGTCACTTCGGTTTCGTTGGCGATGGAAAGGAAGCCCAGGGGAGTCACTGTGACACCGGCACCGCTGCCGCCGCCAAAGTGAATGTGGGGGTTATCCTTCTTGGAAAAATCGCTTCCGCCGGAGGCGAAGCCGAAGGAGGTTTTGGAAATGGGGATCAGGGTCAGCTTGGGGGACATGACCATGGGTTCACCGATGACGGTTTCGGTATCCACCATTTGGCTGAGTTTATTCAGGGTTGCTTCCATAAGGGCGTTGATCTTGCCGTTTTTGGTGCTGTTCTGTTCCATATTGTAGCCTTCTTTCTTTGGTAAGGTGATTGTTTACAGGATTTTATAGCGGATCAGGTCGATGATCAAAAGGATTCCCCGCCAGATCAGGGGACCCAGCCGCAGGGACAGGGTAATATCTCCTTCGACTCCTTTTCCTTCCCCATCGTAATCGGGGAAGATATCCACCACCGCTTTGCCAAAATAGCGGGAATAGCGGTCCATGATGGAGAGCATACCGCCGATGGCAGAGCAGGCGGCACCGTAAGTGATGGCGGTTTTTGCCGCATCCTCGGCGTGCACGTCCCACCGGAGGTGGAGGGAGGGGATGCGGAACACCCGCAGGATCGGGGGCAGATGCTTGACCAGAACCTGCTTGATGGCGCCCAGGTCCAGCTTTTTCTTCTTTTTCTTTTTTGCCTTTTTGTCAGGAGCCGGATCGGTTTTTTTCTTCTTTTTTTCCTTTTTGGGCTTTTTCTTTTTTTCTTTTTTCTTCTTCTTTTGGGGCAGGATGGTGTAGTGGAAACAAAGGAATTTCACCTTGAGTCCAAAGATCTTGTCCCGGTATTCCGCATAGCCCCGGATGGGGACGAAGAGCACCAGAAGGAGAAGCAATATCACAAAAGCCAGGAGGGAAAGCAGGATCAACCCCAGGATCTTCATGCTTCCTCAACCACCTGTTCCAGCCCTTCCAGCATGGTGATCTGGGCATCCTCCATTTCATCCGGCAGGGGGGGCAGATCCTTCAGGGAGGTCAGGCCGAAAATCCGAAGGAAGGATTCGCTGGTGCGGTAAAGGATGGGACGTCCGGGAACATCCAGACGGCCGCACTCTTCCAGAATGCCTTTTTCCAGAAGGTTGGTCAGGGTGTAGGCGCTGTCTACGCCGCGGATCTGTTCAATCACGCCACGGGTCACCGGCTGGCGGTAGGCCACCACCGAAAGCACTTCCAGAGCGGTGGGAGACAGGGTGGGCGACCGGCGCTGTTCCAAAACTGCCAGCACCTTTTCGCCAAACTGGGGTTTGGAGCAAAGCTGGGTCTTGTCATCCATGATGATGAGCTTGATGCCCCGGTTTTCGTCGGCGTCGTATTCTTCCTTCATCAGGTGAAGGATGGCTTCCACCGACTGGCGGGTTTCCCCCAGCACCTCTGCAATTTTCAGAATGTGTACCGGGTCACCGGCGGCAAAGAGAATGGCTTCGATGGTTGCCTTGGTTTGCACCAGGGTTTTTTCGGTATTCATGCGTTTCCCCCTTTTCCCTTATTTTACAATGGCGGCGCAAAGCCGCAGGGTGGCCCCGTCGGCCTTTCCCTCCTCCAGAAGGGCTACCCCATCCCGGATCAGGTCAAGTACCGCCAGGAATGCCGCCACGGCATGCCGCTTGTCCCGTTCCCGATAAAACAGGGAGGAAATGTCTATTTCTCCTATTCTTTGAAGAAGGGACACAATATATTCGCTTTTTTCCTCCACCGAAATGACTTCCTGTTTCAGGATCCCGGCGAAGGCTTCCTTTTTCGGAGGTTTGCGGAGTTCTTCCCGCTGGAACATGACCTGCATGGCCCGCAGAAGATCCTCCGGCTCGTGGTGGTAGTCCACCTGGGCTTTTTTGTTTCGGGAGAGCTCTTCCGGTCGCTTGGTGATGGAAAGCTGACCCTCCGGCAGGCGTAAGGCGAAAAACTTCGCCGCTTCCTTGATCTTTTTGTATTCGATCAAGGCATCCGCCAGGGCTTTTCGAGGATCTTCCTCTTCTTCCTCCTCCGGCTTTGGCAAAAGCATCCGGGATTTGATGTAGATCAATGCCGACGCCATCACGGTAAATTCGGTGACGTTATCCAGGTTTTGTTCCCGGATGATGGGCATATATTCCATATATTGCCGCAATATCTCCGCAATGGGGATATCCCGGATATCCACCTTGTTGCGGTTGATCAGATAAAGCAGCAGGTCCAGGGGCCCTTCAAAGGACTCCAGCTTATAATTCAATTCACTCATATCACACAAACAGGGACAAAATACCCATTCCCGCCCGATAGTAAAGGCCATAGATTCCATCGATAGCCAAACTGATGGGACCCGAAAGGAATCCGGTGATCAAAAGCACCATCAGGACGATCATGCAATAGCGTTCATACTTCATCAGGGTGAAATAGACCTTCATGGGTAGAAAGGAGGTGACCACCTTCCACCCATCCAGGGGTGGGAAGGGGATCAGATTGAACACCCCAAGACCCAGATTGGTTACCGCCGCATACTGGAAGAGCTGCATGATCACGTAAAGTACCGTGGAAAAGGTGGTATCCCCGAACTTCATATAATTGGCACTGTATGCCAGGGAAACCGCAAGGGCAATCAACAACAGAAAAAATGCCAGAATCAGGTTGGTCACAGGCCCTGCCAGGGAGGTAAGGACCACGTCCCGCCGGGGCTTTTTGAACTTGCGCAGGTTCACCACCACCGGTTTCGCCCAGCCAACCCGGAAGAAGAGCAACATCACAAGGCCGAAAAAGTCCACGTGATGCAGGGGATTCATGGAAATGCGTCCCGTGAGTTTGGCGGTGTCATCCCCCAGGAGATAGGCCATCCACCCGTGGGCCGATTCGTGCACCGTGATGGCCAGAATGACCCCCGGCAGGCTTAAAAGCAGGGCTATCAGCGTGCCGGTGGGGTCGGTCATAAAACCGCTGAGCATGGCTTACAGAATGGTGGTGCGCAGGGTGCCGATGCCCTCGCCAACGATTTCCACCACGTCGCCGGGGACCATGGGGCCCACGTTCACCGGGGTACCGCAGGTAAACACGTCACCGGGCAGCAGGGTGATGTAACGGGTCACGTATTCAATCAGGCTGGGGATATCCCACATCATCAGTTCGGTGTTGCCATCCTGGACCTTTTTGCCGTTGAGATAGGTCTGGATGCCAATCTTGTTGTGCACAAGGCCGCTTGCCACAAAGGGTCCCACAGGGGCGGATCCATCCAGACCCTTGCCACGGGTCCACTGGCTGTCGGCATACTGAATATCCCGGGCGGTGATGTCGTTGAGGCAGGTGTAGCCCAGAATGTAGTCCAGGGCTTCTTCCTTCTTCACGTTCTTAGCCTTTTTGGCCATGACCACAGCGATTTCCCCTTCGTAATCGAAGCGATTGGTGAAATCGGGCTTTTCCACCGAGCCATCCGGGTCGGTGAGGGCGGTGGTGGGCTTCAGGAAGATCAGGGGTTCCTTGGGAACTTCACTGTTGAATTCCAGAATATGTTCGTAGTAGTTTCTGCCAATGGCCACGATCTTGGTGGCGTCGCAGGGGCAGGCCAGGGCCACCTCAGAAAGCTTGACGCTTCCGCCGTCGGGCAGGACTTCGTCGTAGGGTGCTTTGGTCAGGGTCTTGATGATATCCCCTTCCACAATACCCCATTGGGTTTCGGTTTTTTCAGGATTGGTGTAAAATTTGCAGAATTTCATAAGCGATCTCCCTCTATTTCATTTATTTTTTTCAAAGGTGCAAATCAGGTGGAACAGCTCGTCCCGACCCATGCGTTTTTCGGCAGAGTAGAGAAGGACCGATTCCTCCCCCACCCCAAGGGTGGTTGCCACTCGGGTGCGGGCTTCTTCCAATTCGCTCTTTTTCAGCTTGTCGCATTTGTTGGCCACGATTGCCACAGGCGTACCGGTCTGGCGAAAGAATTCCAGCATATTCTGATCCAGTTCTCCCGGTTCGTGCCGGGCATCCACGATCAGGACTCCCAGGGCAATGTTCTGTTCCCGGGCGAAATAGCCCTCGATCAGCCGGGCCCAACGCTTCTTTTCCTCAAAGGACACCTTGGCGTAACCGTAACCCGGCAGGTCCACCCAAAGCTCCTTGCCCTCCGCATCAAAATAGTTGACGTGGATGGTTTTGCCGGGGGTCTTGCCCACCCGGGCCAGGTTTTTCTGGTTGGAAAGGCTGTTGATCACCGAGGATTTGCCCACGTTGGACTTTCCGGCGAACACCACCTGGGGCAGATCGCTTTCCACAAAGCCGTGGACGTCCGCCGCCGAGGTGATAAAGGTGATTTTATTGGTATTGATCATGCTTATCTTCCTTTCGAGCAGACCATGCTTTCTCCCAGGTTGGGCTCCGCCTTGGGCAGGGCAACGCCTTCGGGCAGGGTAGCCTCCTCGGTTTTTCCCTCCGCCGGGAGCAGAGCCGTGGCCAGCACGGTATCCACCGTTTCGGCGGGAACAAAGTGCAGAGCCTCCCGGACCTTGGGGTCGATCTCCGCCAGGTCACGCACATTTTCCTTGGGAATGATGACGGTTTTAGCTCCATGGCGCATGGCGGCCATGGTTTTTTCCTTCAACCCGCCGATGGCCAATACCCGGCCCCGGATGGTGACTTCGCCAGTCATGGCGATGTTGGTGGGGACCGGCCGGCCGGTCAGGGCCGAAACCAGGGCGGTGGTAATGGTGATACCCGCAGAAGGGCCGTCCTTGGGAATGGCTCCCTCGGGGAAATGAATATGAATGTCGTTTTTCTTGTAAAATTCCGGATCAATGCCAAGGGAAACCGCACGGGAGCGCACACAGCTCATGGCGGCGGCGCAGGATTCCTTCATCACGTCCCCCAGGTTGCCGGTGAGCTCGATCTTACCGCTGCCGGGCAGGACGTTGATTTCCACCGGCAGGATTTCCCCGCCAACGGCGGTCCAGGCAAGACCATTGACCATGCCCACCTCGGTGGGGTTGGCATCCGGCTTTTCCCGGAACTTTTTGGGTCCCAGGATTTCTTCCATATTTTTATCGGTGAGCCGCAGCGACTTGGCTTCCCCGGAGGCAATGCGCTTGGCACACTTGCGGCACAGGGTGGCAAGCTCCCGTTCCAGACTGCGGACCCCCGATTCGTGGGTGTAGGCATAGATCAGAGTACGGAGCACGTCATCGGCAATCTTCAGGTTGGCGGCCTTGAGTCCGTGCTTTTTCAGCTGACGGGGCAGAAGGTGACGTTTGGCAATTTCCAGCTTTTCCTCGTCGGTGTAGCTTCCCAATTCGATCAGCTCCATGCGGTCGAAGAGGGGGCGGGGAATCTGGGACACGTCGTTGGCAGTCATGATGAAGAGGACGTTCGAAAGATCCACCGGAAGCTCCACATAGTGGTCCCGGAAGGCGTGGTTCTGTTCGGTATCCAAAACCTCCAGCATGGCGCTTGCGGGGTCGCCCCGGAAGTCGCTGGCCATTTTGTCGATTTCATCCAACAAGATCACCGGGTTGTTACTGCCCGCCAGGCGCAGGGCCTGGATGATGCGGCCCGGCATGGCACCGATGTAGGTTTTCCGGTGGCCCCGGATGTCCGCCTCGTCACGCATACCACCCAGGGATACCCGGGCGAATTTGCGGCCGGTGGCGGTGGCAATGGCAGTGCCGATGGAGGTTTTACCGGTTCCCGGAGGGCCCGCCAGGCAAATGACCTGGCCCTTCAGGTCGGGATTGAGTTTACGAACCGCAAGGAATTCCAGGATGCGCTCCTTCACCTTTTCCATGCCATAGAACATGCCTTCCAGGGTCTTTTCGGCAGACTCCACCGAAATGACCTCCGGGGTGGACTTATGCCAGGGCAACTCCAGGCAGGTATCCAGCCAGGTTCTGGCCACCGAGCCTTCGGGGTTGTTGATCCCAAGACGGGCCAGGCGGTTGGCTTCCTTCAAAAGCTTCTCTTCCGATTCGGCATCCAGCTTGAGGGCCCGGATCTTCCGGCGATAGTTTTCTGCTTCGGCGGCGGCATCCTCCCCCTCGTCCAGCTCCGACTGGATGGCGCGGATCTGTTCCCGGAGGTAGTATTCCTTCTGGTTTTTATTGATTCCTTCCTGGGTCTTTTCCTGGATCTCCTTCTCAATGGACAGGATCTCGATCTCGTGGGCCAGGAAGGCACACATGGCTTCCATTCTGCCATAGGGACGGCGTTCCGACAGGATCTTTTGCCGTTCCTGGTAGGGCATGGGGATATTCTGGGCAATGAAATCGGCCACCTTGCTGTAATCCGACTCGGTTTCCACCATAAAGTTCAGGTCATCCCCTACCTTGGGCGAAAGCTTGGCATAGGTGATCCACCGATCCCGCAGGACTCTGGCGGCGGCTTCGGTGCGTTCCATCATGCGGGGATTGTGGGTATCGGGGGCGGCGTTGACCCGGACCGAAATGAAGGGCTCGTCACTGACGTACTCGTCGATTTCCGCCCGGTAACTGCCTTCCACCATGGCACGCATGTTATTGCCGGGAATTTTCAAAAGCTGTTTCACATAGGAAACGGTGCCGTATTTATAGATATCGGGCAGGGAGGGATCGTCCTCCCGGATGTCCTTCTGGGTCACCAGAAATACCGGCAGATTGTGAGCCATGCAATGCTCCAGGGCTCGGATGGATTTTTCCCGACCCACGTCAAAGTGCATGATCGCACCGGGAAACACCGTCAGCCCCCGCAGGGCCACCGCCGGAATGATTTGGTTGTCTTTATAAATGATTCGTTTATTCATGGATTCGTGTTACCTTTGTGCTGTGAAATCTGGGTTTTTTTCTTTTCTTTCCCCATGTATTATACACCATTCTTGTATTCTTGGCAAGCCCTTTTCCTCCGGTTTTTGCATGGGCGGGAGGGTCTGCATTACGGCATAAAACAAGGGCAAAACAAAAAGCCGCTGCATGGTGCAACGGCTTTTGGATGGGTTACAAAAATTATGCAAACAGTTCGGCGGCTTTTGCCATCCGTTCGGCAATCTTTACACCGAAAGGACAGCGGCTTTCGCAGGCCTGACAGCCGATGCATTCGTCCGCCTTGTGCGCCAGGAGGGCGTAGTGGCTCTTCACCGAAGCGGGAACCTCTTCCTGGATGGTGGCAAGGTCGTAGTACTTATTCACCATGGCAATGTCGATCTCCATGGGGCAGGGCTTGCAGTGACCGCAATAGGTGCACATGCCGTAGTAGCTTCGCATGGGGGCCCCTGCCAGAACCTTTTCGTATTCCTTTTCGGCATCGGTGGCGGTTTCGTATGCCACGGCCTGGTCCACCTGTTCCGGGGTGTCGTAGCCCACCAGCACACTGGCCACCGCCGGGCGGGTCAGGGCATAATGGAGGCACTGCACCGGGGTCAGTGCTACCCCGAAGGGGGAGCGCTTTTCGTCAAAGAGGCGGCCGCCGGAATAGCCCTTCATCACGGTGATACCCACGTCGTTTTCCATACAGGCATCATAAACCTCTGCCCGCTGGGGATGCATTCCCCCCAGGTTGGGGTCGTATTCATCCACGTAGTAATTGTCGATTTCTTCGGTGGGGGGCATCATATCGTAGGAGGGGTTCAGGGAATAGAGGATCATTTCCACAAAGCCGCTTTCGGCCGCCAGCTTGGCGATGGTGGGGTTGTGGGTACCCAGGCCGATGTGGCGGATCTTGCCCGATTCCTTCAGCTCCATGACCAGTTCCAGGAAGGGGCCGTTGATGATGTTATTCCAATCCTCCACCGCATCCACAAAGTGGATCATGCCCAGGTCAATGTAGTCGGTTTCCATGCGGGTGAGAAGATCCTCGAAGGCCTCCCGGGATTTTTCCACGTCCCGGGTGCGGACGTACTGGCCATCCTGCCAGGTGGAGCCAATGTGCCCCTGAATAATCCACTTATCCCGACGGCCCCGCAGTGCGTTGCCAAGGCTACTGCGTACCTTGGGATCCGACATCCAGCAGTCCAGAATATTGATACCAAGCTCGCTTGCCCGGTCCATGACTGCTTTACATTCTTCCACGCTGTGGCGTTCCATCCATTCGCCGCCAAAGCCGATTTCACTGACCATCAGGCCGGTCTTGCCAAGTCTTCTGTATTGCATATCGATTTCTCCTTGGTTTTTTCTTTATCATACCACAGTCCTTACCGTCTTGCAAGGGCTGCGTTTTTGTAAGCCGGATCATCGGTGACCTCCCGAATTACCCTGAGTTCCGGCGGGAAGGCGATAGGGGTAGTTTCGTCGCAAAGCTCGATTTCTACGACGGCCTTGTCCTGCCAAAAAGGATAGACGTCCAGTTCGAAATACTGTCCTTCGTAGGTCAGGCAATACCGGTCTTTCCGTACCGGGCGGCAGTCCGGATCGGCATCCATCAGATGCCGCAGGTATTCGTCCTTGGACAGACGCTTTTCCACCTCCACCCGCTTCACGTCGGATATTCTCCGTTTGGTGGTGAGATAATAGGTGTAATCCCCATCTAAGCCCCGTTGGCGTACCCGCATTTCCACCCCATCGGCGGTTTTCAGGTAGGTTTGAATGATCTCCACACGCTGGCAATGCTGATTTTGCACCAGCTCCTCCAGATCGGGGTATTCCACCAGGAACTTCCGTTCGATCTCGTAGGGCTCCGGTTCTCCCAAAAAGGAGGCGATCTCGGCGATCAGCCGCTTGATCTTACCCGCAAAGTCGGTGGAGTTGTCGATTACCCGCAGGTGTGGATGACCCGTCCATGCGGCAATCACCCTGTCGTCCAGCTCTCTCGCTTCCGCCGGGGTTTCGGTGCGGGCGGTGTTGTTTTGGGTGGTGTAGTAGGCTTCTGCACCCCGGGCGGCGGTAACCAGATGGAAAATGGCGTCGTATCCATCCCGGAGCTCCACTTCGGTCTGTCCCAGCCCCCGGAGCATATCACTGTATCCCTCCCGGGTCATGTATGCCCTGGCATCCAGAGCCCCCCGGTCGCAGACCATCAGTACCTTTTCGACCTTCATGGTCGAGGCTGCTTGGGTGAACACTTCCTCCTTGGCAAGCTGCAGCTTGGCAAGGCAGGTCTGGAAATCGTCCTGACTGCCACAGGTCCAGGGAGCGATACCTCCGGTAATGAGCTCGGTGGCGGTTTCGGGCACAAAGAGAACGGTGTAACCAAGCTTTGAGAAATTTTCCCCGATCCAGCTCATGGCGGTGGATTTTCCGGCGCAGGGTCCGCCGGTGATGACGATTTTTGTAAGCTGCATATTGGCTCCTTTCACACTTTTTTCAGGGCAATCAGAGCAGGCAAGGCCCCATGCCGTGCTTTCAGGAAGGATGACAGGCTGTCCCCATACCGGTCGAGGCCGGTGGAATTCCGAAAAGTATTGTATCCCACAAACCCTTCCGGGGTGTGTTGCAGGGCCACATAATGAGCACCCACCCGCCATCCACGCCGCCAGAAATAGAACATGACACACACGTCGCTTTCCCGGGCCAACCGGTCAAAGTCGTTTTTGCGGAATGCAGTGATCACGGTGTATCCCCGTTTCCGGAAGAAGGCCCGCATACTCCCGAAGGTGGTGCCAATCAGGCCGTTCAACAGGGGACGGCGGCGAACAAACCAGGAAAGCACCGCCTCCGGGGCTTCCGGTTTTCCCAGAAGCAACAGGGCGTTATACCCGGCGATCCAGCCACAGCCGGTGGCGGCGCTCCCGCGGAGGCCGTAGCGCCACCGATCCTGGGGGATTTTCGATTGGTTCAGAATGGGCTCCATGGTTCACAGCTCCACAATACGCACTTCCATGGGTGCCAGATCAAAGCGGCCCATCGCCTTTTCCTCCGCCCCGTCAAACAGGGAGATTTCGGTGGATTGGGCGCCGCTGTAAAGATTCATGATGAAAAGCACCTGTCTGCCATCGGGAGCCGCCAAAAGGGAGGTGAAGAGGTTTCGGTTGCTGGCGGCCACAGTCGGCTCGGCCCCCAGGGAGGCAAGCAGACGTTCCATGGTCTGGGCCTGGACGAAGAGGCACATATCCCATTGCAGACCAAACCACAGGAGGGTTCCGTTTTCCTCCTTCCGGAAGCCCACCGGCTTGCCGGTCTGGCCATCGGTGGCCATGAGCTTACAGTCGGCAGGCAGGCTTTCCAGCCGTTCCACCACCCGCATCTGGTAAACCTTCTGTCCATTTTCGAAGGTGACCGGCTTGTCGGAGGCAGGGGGAATCACACTTTCCCCCACCCCCATGAAGTCCCGCAGAACGGTACAATCTTCAAAGGCTTCGTTCATGGTGGGAATAGGACCCAGGAGCATGAGTTTGCCGCCGGCTTTCACAAACTCCACCAGCTTTTGTTGGGTAGCTTCCGCCATATAGCGGTCGGTGGGGACAATGAGTGGCTTTTTCGGATTCAGCTCCCCGGAAAGCAGAGCCAGCTCGGGAGCGTATTTGGAACAAAGCAGGGTGTGTACCACACCTTTGTGGAGGAACTTGTGGGCGGGTTCGTTGGTTCCGCCCCGGGGGGCGTATTCATCCGCATAGAGTCCTTCCCAATCGTAACCCACCTGGACGGCGGTTTTCCGCTCTGCCCGCTGGAGCCAGGGGTGGGTAGCCATAAAATTTCCGATGTCATGGGCGGCGGCATAGGTGGCATTCAGACTGCCATCGGCGTGCACCAGGGCATTGTAATCATAAATATCCGCCGTGGAGCCGGTGCCTGGGAAGTTGGGGCCGCCGGTGTAGATGTAGTAGTTGACCCCCTTCATACCGAAGGCCACGTGGGTCCGGTACCATGCCAGAAGATCCTCGGGCAAAATGGGCGGGGTGTCGCTGGGGGAGCCGCCGGGCATTTCCAGAACCGCCGGGGGCATTCCCATGAGCCGCAGAGTCTCCAGGGACACGAAGCAGCGAATAGCGTGCTGGGGGGTGGGGTTATTCTGCTTCCAACCCTGGTTCAGGGTGTAGTAGTGGTCGGTACCCAGGAGGAAGTCGTCCCCCATTTTTTCGGCGGTTTTGACAAAGTAGGCCGCCGCATCGGGGCTTGCTGCATTGTGACAAATGGGGACCTCCAGCCCGTCTTCCCGGAGCCAGGAGCGAAGCAGGGTCAGGTATTCCCCGATGGTATCGTAGTAGAAATTCTGGTAATCCCGGAGCTTGCGGGCATCCTTGGGGCATTTTCGATTCATCCCCTCCGGGTCGGGAACCGGCAGATCACAAAAATCGGCGTAATCGGTACCGTAGGCGGCGTTGAGCGATTCGATGGATCCATACTGCTCCCGGAGATAGGTGGGATAGCGGCCGTCGGGCTTGCCAAAGCCCATGGTTTCGGGGTTGTAGTCGAAGGAGCCGAACCAGATATGGATGCCGGTGGCTTCGTTATCCACCTGGAGCATGACCACCGGATCCCCCATGAAGTCCCGCACCACGTCGGCAAAGGCCTTGAAGTAGGGGCGGGCTTTTTCAAGGAAGGTGGGGTGCAGGTAGGAAATCGAGGAATAGCGGAAGGCTTCCCCGGCGGGGTTTTTCGCCAAAACCTCCGGGTAGTCCCGCACCAACCATTCGGGCAGGCCGTCGTTGATGAGCTCGGAATACTGATAGGGACCGGGGCGAAGCACTACCCCAAGGCCCACCTCCCGGGCGGTTTCCAGGAAGGCCCGCAGATCCCGGTTGGGGGTATCCCCAAAGAGGAGGGTTCCCTCCTCCGGCTCGTGGATCAACCAGGGCACGTAGGTGGCGATGACGTTGCCACCTGCTTCCTTGAAAAGCTCCATGCGCCGCTTCCAATCGGTGTGTGGTACTCGGAAATAATGGAATTCTCCGGACACCATGAAGGCATCCTTGCCGTCCAGTTCAAATCCCTGTTTGGTAAAGGTCAGATTCATCAAAACACTCCTTCTCCATCGGCGGTTTTCGCCCTTTCTTGATTCTATCATACCAGAAAAGCTCTTTTTTGTACAGGGGATGTCTGAATAAAAAACCGTGGCTGTCATACGACAGCCACGGTGGCAGATGTTGCAATTACTTCTTGGAAGCCAGGTATTCAGCGGCCTTGTCGGCGGCGGAAGCGGCGTCGGAGGTGTAGCAGTCGGCACCGATCTGCTGGCAGAAGGCTTCGGTTACGGGAGCGCCGCCAACCATGATGAAGAGCTGGTCGCGAACGCCCTTTTCCTTGGCGATTTCCACCACTTCCTGCATATGACCCATGGTGGTGGTCAGCAGAGCGGAGCAGCAGATGATGGAGCAGCCCTTTTCAATGGCGGTGTCAACAAAGGTGGCGGGGTCAACCGAAACACCCAGGTCGATGACTTCGATGCCCTTGCCTTCCAGCATCATGCGAACCAGGTTCTTGCCGATGTCGTGCAGGTCACCCTGGATGGTGCCGATGCAGGCCTTGCCCAGCGATTCGGCGCCTTCTTCGGCCAGCAGGGGTTTGAGGATTTCGGTACCCTTATTCATGGCGCGGGCGGCAACCAGGACTTCGGGAACGTAAACTTCGTTCTTCTGGAACTTTTCGCCGATGACGCTCATGCCGGCCAGAAGACCTTCGTTCAGAATGGTGGCAGGGGCGATGCCTTCGGCCAGGGCGGCGTTGACCTTTTCAACGACGATCTTGGCGCGGCCGGACTGCAGGGCTTGGGAAATTTCAGCTAAAATGCTCATTGGGGATTTCCTCCTGAATAATTTTGTTTTTTTTATTTGGAAGCAGGGCGGCCTGCGCTTTCCCGGAACTTGCCGGGGGAACAGCCCGCAATGCTCTTAAAAACCTTGGTAAAGTAGCTTTGATCCTCAAATCCTGTCAGACTATAGATCTCCGAAATGGATTTGTCGGTGAAAAGAAGCAGATATTTGCTTTGCTCCACCCGCACCTCGTTGAGGTAGCGGACAAAGGGCACGCCCACTTCGGTTTTGAACACCTTGGACAGGTAGGTGGGAGAAAGATACACCTGGGCCGCCACGTCCTCCAGGGTAAGCTTGCGCATGTAATTGGCAAGTATATAATTTTTCACAGCGGCAAGCATATCTCCATGACGGGTGGCACCCAGCTTATTGATGACCTCGGTATAGCCTGCCAGTACAGCCGAAAGCCAAACCGCCACCTCTTCAATTTTTTGGTCGGTGCCAAATAATTCCATGGCATCGTGTACCGCCCGGGTATTCATGTCCAGGCAGTGGGCCCCATCGGCCCCGGCGGCAATGGCGGCCCGGGACATCAGGGTCAAAAGCTCCACCAACCGGGTCAAAACCAGGTCGGGATCCTCGGCGGTGGTTTTGGCGTAAAACACGTGGGAAAGGATGCGGTTGATCATGGCCCGGGCTTTTTCGGAGTCCCCTTCCAGAATAGCCTCCTTCAGGGTGTCCTCCAGGGCGACCGGATATTCCTCCGGCGTGCTCGAACGGCGCAGGGCGGTCATACCCGCCCGAATGGCAAGCCGGGACTGGAAAAGTCGTTCCTTTTCGTATTTATCAAACAGATCGTCCCCCGCAAGCTCGGCAATCAGAATATTCAAAAGGTGGGCCACCGCATGGGCTCTTGCGTGGGTGGTTCTGCGCACCAGAGAACAAATACCCGCCTCCGGCTTGGGACATTTGACCTGATCGGTGGTGGCAAAGGGGCCTGCCAGAATCATGCCCCGGTAGCCTTCCATGTGTCCAATGGGGGCGGCGGCGAAGAGATAGCCCTCCGGGCAGGTGACCACGTCGGCAATTTTTTCATGCCGCAGACGGCTTCCAAGCTCCATGTAAAAAGGGCAGGATAGCCGCATGGGCATGGCGTTGGTTCCCCCGGTGGGGTCGGAACGGAACAACGCCTCATTATCCCGGTCCACCAGGGTGCAATTGACCCCCATGGAAAGGGATATTTCGGTCATGTGCAGGGAAAACTGATTCCGAAGTGCTTCCTTCTCCGGGGATTGGCGATTTTTCAGCGGATTTTTTTCCATAGCTATTGTACCACACTTGTCTTTTTGAACATATAACAAATTCTGTTGATTATGGTAATATTTTATCCTGTTTCTTTTGAAAAAGCAAGAGGCAATTTGGGAGCAGGAAGAATTTCTCCCCCCTTCTATTATTTTCGCATCATATCCCATCCGCCCATGGGAAGCCTAAAGTCGGCGGCAAAAGGTGCCGCCAAGGGAGGAATTGGAAAAATGAAGAAAATCGTAACACGTACCCTTTCTTTCCTGGTCCTGTGTGCTATACTTTGCGGGGGCGCATGGGCCACGGGGGAGGAATTGGTGCCTGTGGGGGAACCCATCGGCATTCTCCTGGACGTGCAGGGGGTTCTGGTGGACAGTCTGGCCCCTTTTGAGGGACCGGGCGGGAAGGTGTCCCCGGCGGAGGAGGCGGGCATCCTGCCCGGGGACCTGCTTTTGACCCTGGATGGGGAAACCCTCACCGGCATTGACGACCTGAACGCCGCCCTTGTGGGAAAGGAGGGGACCCCGGTGGAGGTGACCCTCCTTCGGAAGGGGCGTACCGCCACCCTTTCGATGACCCCGGTATCCGACCCGGCTTTGGGTATCACCCGCCTGGGCATCAACGCCGGGGAGACCCTGTCGGGTATTGGCACCGTCACCTATTACGATCCCACAACCGGCAAGTTCGGTGCGTTGGGCCACGCCATCGGTGTGGTTGGGACCCAGGGGGTGGCCATTGACGGGGGTGAGGTTTACCGGGTAGCCCTGAGTGATATTCAAAAGGGCCACCCGGGCAAAGCAGGGGAGCTTCACGGCAGTATCACAGGCGATCCGGTGGGAAGCGCCGAAAAGAACACCCCGGTGGGAATCTTCGGCAAGCTGGATGATCCCCTGACCGCCGCTGATCCCATCCCCTTGGGAGAGGCAGTCCCCGGCGATGCGCAAATCCTCTGTTCCCTGGACGGAACCACCACCGCCTACGGGGTGGAGATCCTGAAGACCGACCCCCAAAGCCGGGTTCGTAACATCACCTTCAAGGTCACCGACCCTGACCTGCTCCAAAAATCCGGCGGGGTGATCAGAGGGATGTCAGGTAGCCCAATTTTGCAGGATGGGAAGCTGGTGGGTGCGGTAACCCACGTTTTGGTGAATCAACCAGACACCGGGTATGGGATATTCATTGAGAATATGCTGGATGCGGCGAGGTAAATGTAAGACAGGGGCTTTTGCCCCTGTCTTTTTATGGATTTATATGTTATAATTTATCCAGAAAACTCAAATTTTGGGAGGTAACATGGTATGTGGTTTGTA
>SVKS01000036.1 GCA_015068345.1 Oscillospiraceae bacterium | reverse complement strand
TGGTACCCATGCCGGCGCCCACCGAGGTGTTGGTCATTTTGAGAAGGCAGGTGGAGATGGGACCCAAAATGGCGCTTGCCAGGGTGGGGGCGATCCAAATTTGAGGACGGCGGAGAATGTTGCCAAACTGCAGCATAGAAGTACCGATGCCCTGGGAAAGCAGACCGCCAAATCCGTTGTCCCGGTAGCTTGCCACGGCAAAGCCGATCATCTGGGCGGAACAGCCCACGGCGGCGGCACCGGCGGCAAGACCGTCGATACCGATGGAGATGCACAGAGCGGCGGAGGAAATGGGGGCGGTTAACACCATGCCCACAATCACCGAAACCGCAATGCCCATGGGGAAGGGGGCCCATTCGGTGGTGGTGTTCACCATGTTGCCCAGCATCCGCATGAAATCATTCAGATAAGGGCCCACGAAAAGTCCCATCAGGCCGCCCGGAACGATGGTCAGAAGGGGGGAGAGGATGATATCCAGCTTGGTGCGCCCGCTGATCAGGCCGCCCAATTCAGCGCCAACCACAGCGGCTACGTAAGCCCCCACGGGGCCACCCCCGGCGGCATAGGCAATGGCACCCACCGAAACGGCAGAAAAGATCACCAGGGGTTTTTGCTTCAAGCCCCAGGCTACGGCGGCGCCAATGGCGGCACCGGTGACAACCGAATCACTTGCGGTAATGGTGGATGCCAGGGTGGAAAGCACTCCACACCCCGGAATTCGAGCGATCAGATTCATGATGGTGCCGATGATCAAACTGGAAAACAGGCCCAGTGCCATGGCACTCATGGCGTCGATGAAGTAACGACGGAAAATGCGGGAAAAAATGTTGGTAGAAGAAGATTTACGTTTTGCCATTTTTTTATCCTTTCGCTTCCAGAAGCTCCCTCTTTTTGTTGGAACGCTCCACTACCATGGCGGTCAGGGAGGTGAGGATCAGGGTGCAGCAGGGGAGCAGATTGATGACCTGGCGCACCTGAAAGGTGCTTCCAAGAATGTTAAAGGTGTTGGTGCCCATGGCCTCCACGAAGAAACGGCAGACGGTACTGCCTAAGAAGGCGGCCAGGTTGTTGCAGGTGGAGTAGAAGGAAATATAACTGGTTTGGTTGGTGGCGGGGATATTCATGTAGGGAATGTTGGAGAATACAAGGGTAATACCCGGCCCAAAGAGGAAGGCGGTAATGTTGGAGATAACGAAGAGCACCCAGGTATCGGCGGTGGTGAGGAAGTTGAGAATATAGGGGGACATGTAAAGGATAGTGGCAATCGAGAGGGTCTTCATCCAGGAAAGGCGACCGATTACCTTGGACCAAATGGGATAGACCAAAAGGCTGATGGGAATGTTCAGGATGGAAAGACCGGAAATCAGGGCGTAGGAAAGCTTCACGTCCTCCAGTATGTAGGCGGTGAAATATTGACCGGTGAAGTTGGCACCGAAGGAATAGATGCAAACGATGAGTACCGTCAAAAGGTATCGGGGGGTGGTGAAGGGAAGGGTCATCATCTTGATGGGATTGATCTTGGGGGCGGGCTCATAATCGGGCTCCTCGATTTTGGAGAAGGCGATAATCTCCAGAATACCAAAGAGGAGGGCCGGCACACGCAGAATCATCAATCCCCAGAATTGCCAACCGCCTGCGGTGGCAATGTCGATGAAGAAGCTGGCGCTGGTGGCAATCACCGAGGAGATGATGGGGGATACCATGTTGACGATGGAGAAATAGTTGGCCCGGACCCGGTTGGGCAGGTCACCCACGTGCCACACCGAGAAGGCAGAGGCCGAAATCTGGGTGATCAGCGAGAAAATCACGTAGATGATCATGAAGATCCATCGCTTGGCCAAACTGGAAACCGGAAGAATGGGGACAAAACCAATCAGAACGATGTTCAAAAGATGGTAGAAGGCACGCAGGATCAGAAGAAGCTTTTTGCGTTTGGGGAATCGCTCCATGATCAGGGGGGCGATCAGCTGGGTAAGCCCCAGGGCGAAGCCCATCATGCTGACGGTACCCAGGAAGTTGTTCTGGGTGACCGTATCGGTCCCCTCCAGCATCAAAAGAATCAAACTGGTAAAGAAGATACCGCCCACCAGGTTGGAAAAGGAGGTGCCGCAGAAGGAACCCAGAATCAAATTGCGCCGGGAGGAGGCCAATCCGTCGAAGTTGTCAAAAAAGGTGATGCGAACGCTTTCAAAATGGGAAAGCAGATTGACGATTTTTTGTTTCAGTTTCATGTTGCACCGTCCATAGTGGGGTAATCAAAGAAAAAAGGATGCTTCTTTCCGGCAAATATGGGGAATGGGCAGGGTGCAGGGGTCGGAAAGAGAGGCATCTTTTTACGAGAACAGTATAACATTCTTTTTGGGAAAGTCAAGTGGGGAATTGCATTTTTCTTCGAAAAAGTGTATGATATAGGAAAGCGTGAAAGCCGAAGGAGGGAGTGGAATGGAGCTTTCGTCACCGGTGACCGAATGCAAGGGCATCGGCACCAAAACCGCCGGGGCATTGGCCCGGCTGGGCATTCATAACGTGCGGGATTTGCTCTACCACTATCCCCGGGGTTATGAGGATCGCACCAAAATCACCCCGGTGGATGAGCTTTCCGGGGAAATGAACCAGTTGGCCTTGGTCACGATCACGGCCCCGGTACGAAAAATCCGAATCCGGGGGGGAAAGGTGATGATCCAGGCGGATGCCGCCGACGATTCGGGCAGCATCCAGTTATGTTTTTTCAACCAGGAATACATGAAAAACGTCCTCCGGGAGGGGGAATCCTATTATATTTATGGCAAGGCCACCGGTGGCCGTTTCGTGCGGGATATGATCAATCCGGAGGTACAGCCAGCCACGACAGAGTTTTCCGGGGAGATTTTGCCCCTGTATCCCCTTACCGATGGGGTGCGGCAGAGCGACCTGCGAAAAGCGATTCGGCAGGCCCTGAATGAGTGTCTGGACAAAATCACCGATTCCCTGCCAAACAGTGTCCGCATGACCCACGGGCTTGCCACGGCAAAATTTGCCATTGAAAACATCCACTTCCCTTCTTCGGAGGAAGCCTGTGCCATGGCCAGGAAACGGCTGATTTTCGGAGAATTCTTCCTGTTGGCGGCGGGTTTGAAGCAACGTAAGGATGCCCGGGTGGAGGAAGCGGGGAAAAAGCTGGATACCCGTTGTGTAAACGAATTTACAAGTAAGCTTCCCTTCACTCTTACCGGAGCCCAGGAAAGAACTCTTAGGGAAATCTGTACCGATCTGGCAAGCGGATTTGTTATGAGCCGCTTGGTACAGGGAGACGTGGGCTCGGGGAAAACTGCTGTTGCCGCCGCCGCAGCTTTTGTGGCCATCCAAAATGGCCTCCAGGCGGCTGTGATGGCCCCTACCGAACTTTTGGCGGCGCAGCATGCCAAGACTTTTTCGAATTTCCTGACCCCCTTTGGGTTGAATTGTGCCTTGCTAACCTCCTCCACACCCGCTACCCAAAAGAAGCAGATTTTGGAGGGGCTTGGAGACGGGTCCATTCCCTTTGTGGTGGGAACCCATGCCCTTTTGGAAGAGCGGGTAGCTTTCCAAAAATTAGGGTTTGTAGTCTGCGACGAGCAACATCGCTTTGGTGTGGAACAACGGGCTAAACTGGCCGCCAAGGGGGAATCGGTGCATACTCTGGTCATGTCGGCCACCCCCATTCCCCGAACCCTGGCCCTGGTGATGTATGGGGATCTGCAGGTTTCGGTGATCGACGAGCTGCCTCCGGGCCGTAAAAAGGTGGATACCTTTGCCATTGGGGAGGAAAAACGGGAGGGCCTTTACGGCTTCCTTCGTCAAAAAATTGCCGAGGGACGCCAGGCTTACATCGTTTGCCCTCTGGTGGAGGAAAATGAGTCACTGGAGCTCCAAAGCGTGACCGAATATACCAAAAAACTCCGGGAAGAGATCTTTCCCGATCTTCGCATTGCCCTTTTGCATGGCAGATTGAAGCCTGCCGAAAAAAACGAGATCATGCAAACCTTTGCCCGTGGGGAAACGGATATTCTGGTTTCCACCACCGTCATCGAGGTGGGCATTGACGTGCCCAATGCCACCACCATAGTGGTGGAAAATGCTGAGCGATTTGGGCTTTCCCAGCTCCATCAGCTCCGTGGGCGAGTTGGCCGGGGACAGGAGAAAAGCTATTGTTTCCTGCTTTCGGAAGGAGACGGAGATACCCGCAAACGCTTGAAGGTGATGACCGCCACAAACGACGGCTTCAAGGTGGCGGAAGCCGATCTGGAACTCCGGGGCCCCGGTGACTTTTTCGGCAAGCGCCAGTCGGGGCTTCCCGAAATGAAGATCGCCTCCTTCTCGGAGGACGTGAAGACCTTGGCTTTGGCTCAGGCCGCGGCAGCGGAGGTATTGAAAAAAGACCCCAATATGGATGCTGAGGAAAACCGACACATGAAACGGGCTGTTGCTCATTTGATTGAAAATCTGGAACGCAGTTAAGAGAAAG
This sequence comes from Oscillospiraceae bacterium, assembly GCA_015068345.1. Taxonomy (GTDB): domain Bacteria; phylum Bacillota; class Clostridia; order Oscillospirales; family QAMX01; genus RUG11797. The sequence goes on along the minus strand of SVKS01000036.1, from coordinate 16,001 downwards.
GAATATAGAGTATGAAGTATATCGTTGTACTGGGCGACGGCATGGGGGGACGCCCCATCGAAGCCCTGGGAGGCAAGACCACCCTGGAAGCCGCCAAGACCCCCTACATGGACAGAATGGCCCGGGAAGGGGAGTGCGGCATTCTCAAGACCCTTATCGACGGCTACCCCATGGGAAGTGACGTGGCAAACCTGACGGTGCTTGGTTACGAGCCCAGAAAATATTACACCGGCCGTTCCCCCCTGGAAGCCCTGGGGCTGGAACTGGATATTGGTGAAAAGGATCTGGTCCTTCGGGCCAACCTGGTGAATATTTCGGAATCGGATCCCATGAGTGCAAAAATGGTGGACCACTCTTCCGATAAAATAACCGATGCCGAAGCCCTGGAATTGGTGGAAGCCCTGCAGGCCATCCTGCCCCCGGATATGGAGCTTTATGCCGGTGCCAGCTACCGAAATATTCTGGTTTGGCATAATTATCTTGAAAACTACGACTATAAGCTGGAGCTGGCCCCGCCCCACGATATTCTGGAACAGGACGTGAAGGCCTATTTGCCTGCCGGAAATGGTGCCGACGTGCTGTGGGAACTGACCCAAAAGAGCGTGAAACTTCTGGAATCCCATCCGGTAAACCTGGCCAGGGCGGAAAAGGGGCTGAAAATGGCCAACTGCCTGTGGATGTGGGGGGACGGTACCCGCCCCATGCTGGATAGCTTCGAAGGTCGTTACGGCCTGAAGGGTGCCATGGTTACCGCCGTACCCCTCCTGGAAGGCATCGCATTCGGTACCGGCATGAAAAAGCAGAAGGTGGCAAACGTTACCGGCGACATCCACACCAATTTTGAAGGCAAAGCCAATGCCGCAATCGATGCCCTGAAGAATGGATTCGATTTCGCCTTCCTGCACATGGAAGCCCCCGACGAGTGCGGCCACGACGGAAACGCTGCCGAAAAGGTGGAATCCATTGAATACGTGGATGGCCGTGCCGTCAAGATCATTTTTGACCGGATGGCGGAACTGGAGGACGAGGTGAAGATCCTCCTGCTTCCCGACCACGCCACCCCCATTGAAGCCCGTACTCACACCGCCGACGAAATCCCCTACGTGATCTGGTCCAATCGGCGGGAACTCCCCGGCCACGCCGAAGGATATTCCGAAAAGGCCGCCAAAGCCACCGGCATCCGGGTGGAAGATGGTACCCAAATTCTAAAGCACTTCCTGAGCCTTTAACAGAAAGAACCTGCGACCCGAAGGCCGCAGGTCTTTTTTGTACATAAAGTATAACAAAAAGCTATATTGGAGACCTCAATCTTGTGAAGGCTTCCTATTGCAAATGCAATAGCAATAAGCTATAATATATCCCACAAGATACGACGAAAACACCAAATATAAGAAAGAGGAAGAATGCAATGAAACAATGCAATGCCTGTGGCACCCGCGTCCCCGACGAAGCCAAGTTTTGCAGCAACTGTGGATCCAATGCGTTGGGTCCCATTCCCCAGAATCCCGCTCCTGCTTCTGCCCCTGTGGAAACCAAGAAAAAGTCCAACACCAAGTGGATCGTCCTGGCTGTGGTCGGCGGCGTGGCTATGCTGACCATCGGTATTCTGATTCTGACTACCCTGATCTCCCTTTTGAACCCGGTCAACCGGGTGATGAAGCAGATCGAATCCAAAGAGTACGCCGAAGCCTGCGAGATTTATCAGGAAAAAATAGTGGCCGATCCCGAACGGTATCAGGAAGTCTATGATGAAGTGTCTGCCTACGTGGAGGACCTTTTGAATCGCTACCGGGCAGAGGAGGTTACCTACGAACAGGTGACCGAAGAACTCTACGGTATTGAATCGATCGGTATTTTCTACGATGAACTCTACAGCTGTTACACCGTGGTGGAGGACTTGCAGTATGCCCGCTCCAACTTTGCCCAGGCGGAATCCGCCATGGCAAACGGTGATTATCTGGAAGCCATGTACCTGTATGGTGAGATCATGTATTATGATTTTGAAAATGCCGAAGCCGCCGCTGCCGGATACACCAAGGCAATGGATTCCTATCGGACCCAGATGGAGACCGATATCCGCGCAAAGCTGGATAACGGCAACTACGAGGATGCCATCTACCTGGCAGAGATCGCCCTGGGCGATCTGCCGGAGGATCCGGCCCTGCTGGCCCTGAAGGCCGAATGCGACCAAGCCCTCTATGATGCCAACCTGAAGGCTATGCTGGATGAGGTGGATGTTTTCCTGGGTCAGAACGACTTTGTTGGAGCCCTGACCTGTCTGGATGGGCATATGCTTACCCTGCCGGAGGAAACGAAGCTGATGGATAAACGCCAGGCTTGCCTGGATGCCTTTGAAGCCTATGTCACCGCCGAATCGCTGCGCCTTGCCAAGACCGGCGAATTCCGCCACGCCCTGTCCCTGGCAGAAAGCGGCTTGACCTATTTTGAAAGTACTCGGGTTACCGAGCTTGCCGTGATCTACAGAAGCTACCTGCCGGTGCTTCTGGGGGACATGGAGATCTTCGCCAACAATACCAAGGGCGGTAGCTGGGCGTCCAATACCAACTTCACCGATGATTACAAGGAAGACAACTATGGCAACACCTATTCCCACAGCATGGGTGCCGGGTGCGGCAGTTTGACCTACCTGGTAAACTTCAAGTACCAGACCCTGTCGGGTACGGTAGCTTTCCCCAAGGGACTGGAAACCGACGGGGCCAGAAGCTCCGCCACCCTGACCATCTACGGTGACGGGGAGGAGATTGCAGTATTCGCTGGTTTCAATGAAACCTCCCGTCCCCAAACCTTCAACCTGGACGTATCCTCCTACGAAAAGATCACCATGAAATGGTCCTGTGAGGGCTATAACATCTGGCGGGACTGGGGTGACTTTGCCACCATTTTTGACGGCCAGTTTGTTCCCATCCCCATCCCCCTGCCCGAAGCATAAAAGCAAAGCTTGCCTTCCTGAAAAGGAGGGCAATTTTTTTGCAAAAAAGTCTTGCTTGTGACCCTACGTCATGTGTTATACTATAAGGGAAAGGAAGGTGGTGGCAATGCCACGGGAAAGAGCCATTCCCAAGGGGTACATGACGGTGGGGGAGCTTGCCGAAAAGCTGGGAACCACCGTACGAACCCTGCAGTATTATGATCAATTGGGTCTGCTTTCCCCCTCTGCCCAAAGCGAAGGAGGCCGCCGGCTCTACAGCGATCGGGATATGATCAAACTGCACCAGATCCTGTCGCTGAAATCCCTGGGGTTTTCCCTGGAAGAAATCAAGGAGGAACTGATCCCTCTGGAGTCTCCGGAGGAGGTGGCTGGGGTCTTGGAGAGGCAGGAAAAATTGCTTCGTTGTCAGATCGACCGGTTGGAGGCTACCCTTAGGGAGGTAGTCGCTCTGCGGCAGGAGGTGATGGCCATGCAAACCGTGGATTTCGAAAAGTACGCCGCCATCATTACCAATCTGCAAATCAAAAACCAGGATTACTGGCTGATCAAATACATGGACGACGATACCCTGGAAAGCTTCAAGTATCACATGGACGTGGATGAGGCGAAGGGGATTACCGCCGAATACAACAACCTGATGGACCGGGCAACAACCCTGTCCCAGGACGGGGCCGATCCCGCTGGGGAGGCAGGGCAGGTTTTTGCCGCCGCTTTTTGGGATATGACCCAACGTTTCACCCGGGGAGACCCCCAAATGCTGGGAAAGCTTATTGAAATGGGGGGCATGATGGAATCGGGGCAGGTGGCAGGACCCGCAGATTTTGACCCGGCGGTGTTTGCCGGGGCTTCGGCCTTCATTGGCATGGCCCTGGATCACTATCTGGGGAGGCTTGGTATCAACCCCTTTGAGGAAGGAGAGTTAAAATGAATAACATCATAGAAATTGAGCATCTTCAAAAGGCTTTTGGAAATGTACGGGCGGTGGATGACCTGTCCTTCAAGGTGGCACAAGGGGAGCTGTTTGCTTTTTTGGGGGTGAACGGAGCGGGGAAATCCACCACCATCAACATCATTTGCGGCTCCCTGCGAAAGGATGGGGGCCAGGTCATCATTGACGGCACCGACCTGGACCATAATACCGACGCCGTCAAGCGGGAACTGGGTGTGGTGTTCCAAAACTCCCTGTTGGACAAAGCCCTCTCGGTGCGGGACAATCTGGAAAGCCGGGCGGCTCTTTACGGCATCACCGGGGCCGCCTTCAAGGCAAAGCTTTTGGAGCTTGCCAAGCTCCTGGATTTTGAAGAGCTTTTGGCTCGTCCGGTGGGGAAACTCTCCGGGGGACAGCACCGCCGAATCGATATTGCCCGGGCACTCTTACACGATCCCAAGATCCTGATTCTCGACGAGCCCACCACTGGCTTGGATCCACAGACTCGAAAGCTCTTGTGGAATGTAATCGCCATGCTCCGCCGGCAGCGGGGAATGACGGTATTCCTGACCACCCATTACATGGAGGAAGCCGCCGATGCGGACCAGGTGGTGATTCTGGAACGGGGACGCATCGTGGCGGAGGGGACGCCCCTGGAACTGAAAAACCGTTACACCGGCGACTTTGTTACCCTGTACGGAGTGGAGGAATCGGCGGTCAAATCCCTGGGAGTTTCCTATGAAAAACTTCCTGAGGCCATCCGCCTGGCTCTTCCCAATACGGCGGCGGCCACCGGATTGATTTTGGAGCACCCCGAGCTGTTTTCCGATTATGAAATCACCAAGGGTAAAATGGACGACGTATTTCTGGCAGTCACCGGAAGATCGCTTAGGGAAGGAGAAGATGTATGAAGATCCTGTTGGCATTGGTAAAACGGAATATTAAACTCTTTTTCCGGGATAAGGGGATGTTTTTCACCTCCCTGATCACCCCGGTCATTCTCCTGGTGCTTTATGCCAGCTTCTTAGGAAATGTCTTTCGGGATAGCTTTGTCCAGAATTTGCCTCAGGGCTTTCCTCTGGAGGAAGCGATTCTGGATGGACTGGTTGGGGGACAGCTGATTTCCTCCATCCTGGCGGTATCCTGCGTCACGGTGTCCTTCTGTGCCAACTTCCTGATGGTACAGGACAAGGCAAACGGAAGCCTGCAGGACTTGCTGATGGCCCCGGTGAAGCCCGCCACCCTGGCGCTGGCGTACTATCTGGCAACCCTTTGTTCCTCCTTGCTGATTTGCCTGGCGGCAACGGGACTCTGCCTGGCCTACGTGGCCACCATGGGATTTTATATGACCCTGATGGACGTGCTTCTGCTGCTTTTGGACGTGCTGCTTCTGGTGCTGTTCGGTACGGCTCTCTCCTCTGTGATCAATTTCTTCCTGTCCACCCAGGGGCAGATCTCGGCGGTGGGGACCATCATCAGCTCGGGTTACGGCTTCATTTGCGGTGCCTATATGCCCATCGCCTCCTTTGGGGAGGGACTGCAGAAGGTGATTTCTCTTCTGCCCGGCACCTACGGTACTGCCCTGGTCAGAACCCATTCCCTGCGGGGAGCCATTGGAGAGTTGGGAAAGGCGGGAATCCCCGAAAGCACCCTGGACGAAATGCGATCCGCCCTGGATTGCAACATCGACTTCTTTGGCACCACCGTTCCCGATGGAGTCATGTATTTGATTTTGGTGGGGACGATCCTCCTTTTGGTGGGAGTCTACGTGCTTTTGCATATCCTTCGCAAACCGCAAAAATAAAAAGAAAACCCGTTCCGGATACAGCCGGAACGGGTTTTGCAATGGGAAGATTACTCGATGAACATTTTACCGGTGTGCCATTCGGGGAATGCGTGATGCTTGACGTAAATGCGGTTCATCTCAATGCCGGCAATCTCATGGAGGGCATTGCAAACCGCTTTGGAATAGGCTTTCAGGTGGGTGGACTCGGGGGAGTTGTTGGCGGCAACCTCCACCAGAGCACAGGGAGCACCCTCCACCGCACCGAAATACAGGTTGCATTCGGGAACGATCTCCGCCATGGTGACCGGGGCAGACTTGCCGGGGATCAAAGCAATGGAATTCAGGGTTTCAGCGGCCAGCTTTTCAATCTGTTCCTTGGTGAGCGATACGGAAACGCGTACTTGTACGTAAGGCATATTTTGCCACCTCCTAGTAAGATATCATCATTATACACCCGAAAAGAGGGAGAAAGCAACAAAAAGTTTGCTTTGCATTGACAGAAACGCTCCTCTCTGTTATGATACAAGCAATCAAGATACAGGGAGGTTCTCCATGCTATATCAGGAACTCACCGACTTTACCCTGTCGGCCAATTATCCCTACGTACCCATTCTCACCGGAGCCGCCGAAACCGGCCAGGTGCTCCAGAGTATCATCGGGGAAATCCCCGCCACCGTGCCGGGTTGCGTCCATAGCGACCTGCTTCGGGCCGGATGGATCGAGGATCCCTATTACGAAATGAATGCCTTGAAAAGCGGTTGGGTGGAAAGCTACTGGTGGACCTACAAAACCACCTTCACCCCCGATCCGGCCCTCCGGGGACGGCATTTGCGGCTGAAGCTTTGGGGAGTGGACTACCACGCTATGATTTCGTTGAACGGTGTCTCTCTGGGGGAACACGTGGGCATGTACGTGCCCTGTGTCCGGGAGGTGACCGAGCTGGTGAAATTCGGGGAGGAAAATACCCTGTCGGTACTCCTGCTGGATGCGCCTAAGGAAATGGGGCAAATCGGCTACACCAGCCGCACCTACACCCAAAAGGCCCGTTTTCCCTACAAGTGGGACTTTTCCACCCGTCTGGTGCAGGTGGGGCTTTACGACAAGGTTACCCTGGAGGAATTTGGCCTGGCGGCATTGGAATACACCCACGTGAAGACCCAGGGGAATACCATCACAGCCCAAAGTGAACTTACGGTCTTTGAAACCGGGGAGGTCACTCTTCGATATACCCTGCGGCAGGGGAAAGAGGTGGTTTGCCAGGCGGAGATTACCCATGCGTTGGAAAAAGGAAGTGCCACCGTTACCCATACCCTGACGGTGGAAAATCCCGCCCTGTGGTACCCCAACGGTCTTGGAGAACCCAATCTTTATGAATTGACGGTGGAGGTGCTGGACGAAGGGGGCAAAAGCGACGAAAAACGCTGCAACGTGGGCTTCCGCACCCGGGAATACCTCATGCCGGATGGAGCTCCGGTGGACGCACTGCCCTACGGTCTGGCCATCAACGGCGAGCGGGTCCATATCCGGGGGGTCAATATGGTTCCCATGGACATCATGTACGGCACAATCCGCCCCGAGAAGGTGCATGAAACTCTAACGTTGGCCCGGGACATGGGGGTTAATCTGATCCGGGTGTGGGGCGGCGGTCTCATCGAAAGCGAAACGTTTTACAATACCTGTGACCAACTGGGCCTGATGGTGTGGCAGGAATTCATTCAATCCAGCTCCGGGGTGGATAATGAACCCTCCAAACTGCCGGAATTTCTGGATTTGTGCAGTAAAACCGCCATCCACGCGGTAAAGACCAAGGTGCATCATCCCTGCCTGACCTTCTGGTGCGGGGGAAATGAGCTCACCGGACCCAACTGGACGCCGGTGGATGGAACCGACTCTAACATCGCCATGCTGCAGGAAATCGTCAGCCGCTACGATGGGGAAACCTTCTTCCTGCCCACCTCTGCCACCGGTCCCTACGAATACCTGAACCCCGATCACGTGGGACAGAATTACGACGTACACGGTCCCTGGAAGTACGCAGGTGTGGAAGGACACTACGACCTTTATAATCGCTCCGATAGCTTGCTCCACAGCGAATTTGGAATAGACGGCATGAATCCCTACGAGTCCATCAAAACCGTGCTGTCTCCGAAAAATTTACGGGTGCAATCCATGGAAAATCTGACCTGGCGATTCCACGGGGAAATGTGGGATACCTTCGACCGGGATCGGGACATTTTCGGCCCCCTGCCCCAGGATGCCCTGAAGATCTTTATTCGCTCCAGCCAATTTGTCCAGGCAGAGGCCCTCAAGTATGCCATTGAAGCCAACCGCCGCCGGGCATTCCAAAACGTGGGCAGTATTATATGGCAGTTCAACGAGCCCTGGCCCAACGTGTCAGGTACCAATCTGGTGGATTATTATGGCGGGAGAAAGCTGGCTTACTATGCCGTGAAGGAGGCCTTCCGAAAAGCCTATCCCAGCCTGCGCTACGAAAAGCTCCTCTTTGCCCCTGGGGAGGAGGGGAGATTTGTTCTTTACATGACCTCCGACTATGCTCCTGCCGCCTGGCGGGTGGGGGTAATCATCCGAACCATGGCAGGAAAGGTACTTTTTGAAAGGAACCTTGATGCTACGGTAGGGGATGGGAAGAGTGTTGCCGCCGGGGAGTGGAAGCTGAATATGCCGTCATCCGGATCGGTGGTGGTAAAGCTTACCGCCGAAAACGGGAAGGAACGGGTGGAAAACCACTATATCCTTTTCGTCAAGGATGCGGATGGACATGCCTCCCGGGCAGATATGCTTGCCTTTGCGGAGGAATATTATCCCGTGGTGGAGTAAACAAAAGGCATAAGCAAACCCCGATCTGGCTTCAAACAGACCGGGGTTGATTTTTGGGATAAGGGTCAGGCGAAGGAGAGTATGGGTATCAAAGGTCTTGGGAGGAAAGCAGCCCGTGATCCCGGGCACAACGGAGAAGGCCTTCCTCCACGGAGGAAAAGGTTATGCCGTATTTTCGGGCTTTTTCACAGTTCATCCACAAATGATGTCGGGGTGGACCTTCCTCCACCGACAGGTTTTTTCCCAGTGATAGGGTAAAGAACTGGGTGACTTGGTACACCGATTGCGTGGTTTCACTTCCGAAATTATAGATGCCGCCGGGAAGGCCGATCACTCGCTCCATGTTTTCCGCTACCTCCCTGACGTAGGTCAGTCCCCGGTATTGCTTCGGGGAGACCAAAACCGAGTCGGTGGTTTGTATAAGGTTCATGAAGAAGTTTGATTTCTTGAAGTACATATCGTACATCCATTCTGCCCGCAGCATGACGGCATCGGGAGAAAGCCCCAGGACCCGTTCCTCCATTTCCAGCTTGTGAGAAGCGTATACCGAGCTGGGGTGTGCCTGCACTTCGGTATAGGGACCATCTTCCGGAGAGCCGTTATATACCTGATCGGAACTGAAGCAGATGAGTTTTCGGCCCTTGGCCGCATTTGCCAGCCAAAGGGGAAGGCGTACGTTGGCTTGGTAGGATGCATCCGGATGTGACTGGCAGAACCCGGTGTCTGAAATGGCGGCGGTGTGTATAATCACATCGGCACCACTCTCTTCCACCAACCGATGTACCTGGTACTCCGACAAGTTTTGGAGAGAGGGACAGGCTACCGTGTCGCGGCAAAATTTCAATACCGTGCTGCCAACAAAGCCGCTTGCACCAGTAACAAGGATCATAGGGTGAAACCTCCCGGTAGATAAAGTGGAAAAAGGCGCGTGTAAACGCGCCTTTTTGTCAAGCTGGATTTAGAGAACCACGATCTTGTTGGCTTCGTCGGCCTTGTAAGCATTGTCCAGGAGAACGGTGAGGGCCACCGCTTCCTCGAGTCCCATTTCGGCGGGATATTTTTCGCCCTTTTCGCAGGCGGTGATAAAGCGCTCAATGGGGCTTTCCACCGGAGTCTTATCCAGGGCGGGGATTTCCTTGCCCTTGTAGAACTCGGAATTGAAGGTGATCTGGTCGCCGACGGCGATCAGGCTGCCTTCGGTACCGTAAATTTCCACCACGCAGGGAGCGGAGTAGGAAATGAAGCTGGTTTCGTTGACACCAATGGTACCGTTTTCAAATTCCACGGTGCAGATGGCATTTTCATCCAAACCGGTACCGTAGAACTGGTTGAACAGGGCGGAAATACGCTTGGGCTTGCCGCCGATGTCGCACAGGAAGTACATGCCGTGGCATCCCAGGTCCATCATGGCGCCGCCGCCCGACTTGGTGCCGTCAAACCAATATTCCGGCAGCCAGTTGCCCGAAACACCGTTGTGGGCGTTGCGGTAACGGATCAGGCTGAGCTTGCCGAAAGCGCCTTCGGCAATGCGGGCTTTGATGTAGCGGTAGACCGGGTTGGTCTTGTGGGGGTAGGAAATACCGAAGGTCTTGTCACTGTTGGCAATTTCCTTTGCCAGAGCTTCGGTTTCTTCCACCGTGACCTCCAGGGCCTTTTCGGTGAAGATGTGCTTGCCGGCCTTGACGGCCTTGGCGATCACGTCCCGGTGCATGGTGGTGGGGGTGGTGACGCAAACGGCATCGATGTCGCTTGCCAGAAGTTCGTCCAGGTTTTCGTAGAAGGGACAATCCAGGCTTTCGGCAAAGGCCTTGCCACGTTCGGGTTCTTCGTCCCAAACGGCAACGATCTTGGCACGGCCGCTCTGGTTGAATTCATTGGCGTATCCCTTGGCATGTACGTGCCACTGGGAAAGCATAGCAACTTTCAGCATAGGAAACGTTCCTTTCTTAGATCAGCTTGTTGTAAAGAGCCAGGTATTGTTCGGCAGACTGGTCCCAACCGCAGGGATAGTTCATGGCGGCGGTCATGGTCTGAGCCCACTTTTCCGGCTTGGCATAGAGGGCACAGGCGCGCCACAGGGAATCCAGCATATCGTGGGCGTTGTAGGTCTGGAAGGTGAAACCGCGACCGCCATTGCCTTCGTCGTCCACCGAGGTGACGGTGTCCTTCAGGCCGCCGGTTTCCCGGACCAGGGGCAGGGTGCCGTAACGCATGGAGATCATCTGAGCCAAACCGCAGGGTTCCGCCTTGGAGGGCATCAGGAACAGGTCACAGCCGGCGTAGATCCGATGGGAGAGGGGGGCATCAAAGGCCAACATGGCCTTGACACGGCCGGGATAGTGGAACTCGGCAGTCTGGAAGAAGTCCTCGTATTGGGCGTCGCCCAGGCCGAGAACCACAAACTGCACGTTGGCCTTCATCAGGTCGTTGAACACCGCACGCACCAGGTCGAGACCCTTGTGGGAGACCAGACGGGTCACCATGCCGATGAGCATGGCGTCGGGATTCTGTTCCAGACCCAGCTCGGCCTGCAGTGCGGCCTTGCACTTGGCTTTGCCTCCCCTCTGGTTGCGGCTGAAACGGAAGGGGATGTTTTTGTCGGTCCAGGGGTTGTAGGAGGCAATGTCGATACCGTTAAGAATACCGGTGAGCTTGTGGGCATTGGCCCGGATGATGTTTTCCAACCCATGACCGTAGAAGGAATAGGAAAGCTCCTTGGCGTAGGTGGGGGACACGGTGGTGATGGCATCCGCCATTTCCAGGGCACCCTTCATCATGTTGATGCAGCCGGCGTATTCATACTTGGTGTAATAGCGATCAGGAACACCGCAAACATCCGACAGGAAGGAAAGCTGGCAGAAGCCCTGGTATTCGATGTTGTGAATGGTGAAAATCGTCTTGATCTTGCCATATTCGGGAAGCTCCTTGTAGAAGGCATCCAAGAACAGGGGGATCAGTGCGGTCTGCCAGTCGTTGGCATGGATCACGTCGGGGTAGAAATTCACGAAGGGGAGCATGGCAAGCACCGCCTTGGAGAAGAAGGCGAATCGTTCCCCGTCATCGTACTGGCCGTAAGCGGTGGGACGGTTGAAATAGAATTCGTTGTCCAAGAGGAAGTAGCGGACACCCTCCCGCACCACGGTGTAAATACCGCAGTACTGGCGGCGCCAAGCCAGTTCCACCATGGTGCTGGCCACGTACTCAATGTCCTCGTGATTCTCGTTTTTGATGGACTTGTAGTAGGGCAGAACCACCGCAACCTGGTGCTTGGATTTGGCTAAATATTTGGGAAGTGCGTAAAGCACGTCCCCCAGGCCGCCCGATTTGAAAAAGGGAAGGGCTTCGCTGGTGGCAAATAGAATTTTCATAGGACAGATCCTTTCTGGTTAGTGGCTATAGGTTTGGCCCTTGGTCAAAAGACGGGGCTTTTCAGGGGTACCGATGATCTTGGCTCCGGCGGTGACCCTGACGTTCTTGTCGGCGATGCAGTAACGAAGCTCGGCGCCCTCTTCAATGACGCTGTCCTGCATGATGATACAGGATTCCAGCTTGGTATTCCGGCCGATCTTGACCCGGCGGAAGATGATGCTGTGCTTCACGCTGCCCTCCACCGAGGAGCCGTCGGCAATCAGGCTTTCCTTAATGTCGGAATGCAGACCATAGAGTACCGGAACGTCGGCGTGGGTCTTGGTGTAAACGTGACCGCTGCGGAAGAAGACGTCTTTGCGGATCTCAGGAACGAACATATCCATGCTGGCCTTGAAGTAGTCGTAGAGGTTACGGATCTTGGCTACATAGCCGGTGTAGTCGATGACACGGATGTCCAGGGAGGTGGTGTAGCGATTGATGAGACCGGTGTCGAAGAAGCGGATGCTGTTAGACTGTTCGGCAACTGCCAGAAGGTCCAGAAGCAGGGAACGCTTCATCACCGAAATACCCATGCCCAGGTGATTGTAGGCGGGATCGCCCTCATCATCGGCAATGGAGGTGACGCGGCCGGTTTCGTCGGCAGCCAGGGCCAGGGCGAAGGTGCCGTGGTAATTCTTGGCATTCCGATCCACCGTCAGGTAGGTGATGTCGGCGCCCGATTCGATGTGCAGATCCAGAAGGTCATCCATGTCGATGTTGCAGATGACGTCGGGTTCGCAAAGGAAGATGTATTCGTAAGCGGCAGACTTATGAAGGTACATCATGCTGCCCCGCAGGGCCTTCAATTTGGTGTCGTAGGCCGAATCGTAATCCTTCACGAAGGGGGGCAGGAAGGTCAAACCATCGGTGCGGCGGTCCAGGTCCCATTCACGGGCTACACCGATGTGGTCCAGGAGAGCCTGGTATTTTTCACGGACAGGAACACCCACCTGGTAAACGCTGCCGTTGACCAGATTGGAAAGGGTGAAGTCGATCAGGCGGTAACGACCGCCGAAGGGGAGGGCACCAATGGACCGGGCGGAGGTGAAAAGGTCCATGGTGGAGTTATCAATATTGGCAAATACCAAAGCCATGCGGTTAGTCATTGGTTTTCACTCCTTCCGGAATATCTTCAGCGATGACCGATTTGGCGGGAACAGTGGCACCTTCGCCCACCGTCAGGTCGTAACCCAGAACGGCCAGACCCCACTTGCTGATGTCTTCAGCATCCTCGGGTCGGGAACCGACTACGGCACCCTTCTTGATGGTGGAGCCGGCACCAACGATGGCGTACTGCACCACGGCACCTTCTTCCACGGTGACGTCGGGCATAAGGACGCTGTCACGCACCACGGCACCCTTGCCGATCTGACAACCGGCGGAAAGCACCGAGAAGTCCACCTGACCGTAAACCTCACACCCTTCGCAAACGAAGGAGTTGGTCAAAACAGCTTCTTCTGCAATGTACTGGGGAGGAAGGGCGGGGGTCTTCATAAAAATACGGAAATTGGAATCATCCAGCTGCATGGGAACCTTGGGGTTGATCAGGTCCATGTTGGCATCCCACAGGCTATCCAGGGTACCAACGTCCTTCCAGTAACCTTCGAATTCGTAGGTATACATTTTCTTGCCCTGGCGAAGGAGCATGGGCAGCAGGTCGTGGCCGAAGTCGTTGCCCGAATCAGGGTTGGCATCGTCTTCCAGAAGGGCATCCCGCAGGACCTTCCAGCTGAAGAGATAAATACCCATGCTGGCGCAGGTGGACTTGGGCTTTTTGGGCTTTTCTTCAAAATCCACAATGCGGCCGTTTTCATCGGGGATCACGATACCGAAACGGCTGGCTTCTTCCAGGGAGACGTTGATCACCGAAACGGTGACGTCAGCCTGAGTCTTTTTGTGTTGGGCGATGATCTTGGAGTAATCCATCTTGTAGATGTGGTCCCCCGAAAGGATCAGAACATATTCGGGTTCGAATTCATCAATGAATTCGATGTTCTGGCAAATGGCGTTTGCGGTGCCGGAATACCACTGGGAGGAGTTGGCCTTGGCATAGGGGGGCAGGATGTGCACACCGCCGTCGTTGCGGTCCAGGCTCCAGGGACGGCCGCTTCCTACGTACTTGATCAGCTCCAGGGGACGGTACTGGGTCAGGACACCCACGGTGTCAATGCCGGAATTGACGCAGTTGGAGAGGGGGAAGTCAATGATGCGATATTTCCCGCCGAAGTGGACAGCCGGTTTGGCGACGCTCTTGGTCAGAACTTCCAGACGGCTTCCTTGTCCGCCAGCAAGAAGCATGGCGACACATTCTTTGTTGTGCCGAATCATTTGGATGCACCTCTTTCATATTGAATACTATAATTATATTTTTGGATCCTGCCCGATTCGTTTGACCTCCAGGAAGAGGGCGGATAGGGGAGGAATGTTCACGCAGATGCGATAAGGAAGAGCGTGGAGCGGGTCGGGTATGGCCTCCATGGGACTATTGTAACTGCCAGTGCCGCCGTATTCCAGGCGGTTGGTGGAAAAAGCTTCCCGCCAGATGCCGCCATAGGGAACCCCCAGCGGATAGGCATCCCGGGGTACCGGAGTGAAATTCAACACGATCACAAGCTCCCGTTGGCTACCGGCTATGCGGCGGAAGGCGATTACGCTGGTATCACGGTCATCGGGAAGAATCCATTGGAATCCTTCCTTGTGGTGATCCTTTTGCCACAGGACCTCCTGTTCCAGATAGAAAAAGTTCAGATCCCGGACGAAGGTATGGAAACGCTCGTGAGAAGGGTAGTCGAGAAGAAAATAATCCAGCCCCCTTTTGGGGTCCCACCCGGCAAATTGGGCGATTTCGCTTCCCATGAAGGCCAGCTTTTTGCCGGGGTGAGCCATCATGTGGGAAAAGAGCAAACGGAGATTGGCAAATTTATCGTCGTAGTCTCCGGCCATCTGGTCAATCAACGAAGAACCGCCGGAGCTTGTCCGATGATGGGAAAGAGGGAGCAAATGTGTTTCGGTGAAGGCGGCGGAAAACGATTGGGTCAGGCTGTCGTGCCTGTGCTTGCGGAAAAGAGGATCGTGTCGGAGATAGTCCAAAGCACTTTCCGCCCAGTCGGTATTCCACTTGAAATCAAAGCCCAATCCGCCGTCTTTGGTATCGGCGGTGACACCCCGCCAACCGGTGGATTCCATAGCCATGGTGATCACATCGGGAAAGTCGGTGTGGATGGCCTGGTTCAGGGCCTGCAGGAAGGAAAGGGAGGCGGCGTTTTCACGGATATTCCTTCCGAAAGTGGGTAATTTTTCATGGGGATGGGTACGATAAAGCATATCGGTGACTCCATCCACCCGGATTCCATCCAGATGGAAGCTTTCCAACCAGTAGATCACGCTGGAAAGCAGGAAGGAACGGACCCCGCCCTTATTGCTGTCGAACAGGCAGGTGCTCCATACGGGGTGCTCCCCGGGATAAGGGTCGGCGTACTCGTAAAGACAGGTACCATCAAAGGCGTAGAGACCGGATTCATCCTTGGGGAAATGGGCACCCACCCAATCCAAAAGAACGCCAAGTCCCGCCTTGTGGCACTCGTTGACAAAATGCATCAGGTCCCGGGGCTCTCCGTAGCGGGAGGTGGGGGCGAAAAAGCCGGTGACGTCATAGCCCAGGGAATCATCCCGGGAATACTCCGCCAGGGGCATCAACGCCAGATGGGTATAGCCCATGGACTTTACGTAGGGGATCAGGTCCTCCGCCAGCTTGCGGTAGCTGAAGGGGAATCCATTGGCAAAGGTACGCCAGGAACCCATGTGAACCTCGTAGAGATTCATGGGACCCATACGGATATCCTGGTTTCGGCGGTATTGAAGCCAGGCATGGTCTTCCCAACCGAATCCCCGGGGATCATAGATCTTGCCCGCATTGGCAGGTGGTGTTTCGGTGTGGAAGGCAAAGGGGTCGGTCTTCAAAACGGTTTCTCCATTATGTTGGGTAACCGCATATTTGTAAAGTCCATATTCACCGATCCGGTCGGTGAATACAAACCAGAAATCATCGTAGATACGCATCATGGGGGTTGCCCCAATCTGCCAGTCGTTGA
>SVKS01000035.1 GCA_015068345.1 Oscillospiraceae bacterium | reverse complement strand
AATGGAGTAGAAGGGGTACACCGTCCGGTAGGTATCCCAGAAGCCGTTATCGGTGTAGCGGACACCGGGCAGAACCTTGTCGGCGGCGGGGGAGTAGTGGATAGGCCCTTCGGAACCGGGCTCGTAAGCCTTGTGGGGGTACAGGAAGGCCCGGTACATGGCGCTGTAGAAGGCCTTCATCCGGTCCTCGTCGGCTTGAATTTCCACCCGGGACAGGTATTCGTTCCAGATGACGTTGTTTTCGGCCACCAGGGCATCGAAGCTTTCAAAGGTGGCATCGTGGAAAAGGTTTTGAAGGGCCTGGTCGTGGGAAATGAAGGAGGTGGCCATGGTGAAGGTGACCTCCTTGTCCCGCAGGGCCAGGTGGATGCCGGTGTGCTTGCCGGAAATGGCAAGACCGGGCTCTTTGGTGCCTCTTTCGGCGCTTTCCACCAGGGTCTTTTCGGTGTCGATGGTCCCCGGGGCAAACTGGAAGACGAAGTAGGCCGCAAGCTTGCCGTCGTCGTAGGTTTTCATGGTGTTGCTGTCGGTTTTGGCGTAAAGACGGTTGGTTTCCGGTTCGAAACGGTATTCGTTGACCGCGTCAAATACCGGCAGGATCGAAAGAAAACGGTCATAATCCTTTTCAAATCGAACCTTCACGCAGGCACCGTATTCGGTGGGGGCCAGTTCGAAGTCGCAGAAGCTCCGGAGCAGGTGGTATTTGGCGTACCCTGGGGTCAACACCGCATCGGCGGGGCGGAAGCTGGACCAGTTCTTGCCGTATTCAACGTAGGGAGTTCCCATCTGGGGCAGCATGACGATGGCTCCATGTTCCCCGATCCAGGGGCTGGGCTGGTGGGTTAGCCGGAATCCCTCAAAGCTCCGATCCTCCGGGTGGTAGTACCAGTTACCTCTGGATTCGTTGGTTTGGGGGGCAAAGCTTGCAAAGCCGAAGGGGCGTTGAATCAGGGGCAGGGTGTTCCCCTGGGAAAAACGGGCTACCGATTTGGTGCCCTGCTTGATGTTGACATAAGGCAGGTAATTCATGATATGGTCTCCCTTGTTGTATTTGGCGGCTTCCTCCACCCGGCAAATCAGGTCGTAAACCGCATCTTCGGAAAGGATGCCCCGCTTCAGGTCATGGGGGAAAAGGCCCTTCTCTTCCAGAAGAAAATCCCGCATCCATTGTCCGTTTTCGAAGTATTGCAAAAGCTGTCGATACTCTTCCCGAAGGGAAGGGGTGGTGGTGACTGTATAGGGATTAGCCCCGCTCAGCCTGTCAAAAAGAGTCTCCATAGCCATCACCCGGGATATGGCGTCCCGATTCATGGCCGAATGGATTCCGAACGAGCAATAAAGGCATCTTGTTCGGGTTTTCTCACGTTATTCCACAGGGTGTTCCAACCGCAAATACGGATCTGTAAATTGGGATACTGTTCGGGGTGCTCCTGGGCATCCCGCAAGACGTCGGTGGAAAGAAGATTGAATTGTATCGACATGCCTCCCGCACGAAGGTAGGTCATAATCAGGCTCTTCCAAATCTCAAAACCCACTTCCCCGGCAAGGGCGCTGGGGTGCAGGGCCAGGTCCAGGCAGAAGGATTCCCGGAAATTGCTGGGCGTCAGGGCCAGGGCGGAGGCAATGGAGGCGGTGACTCCCTCCCGGTCCATGCCGATGGAGGGGCTGGCGTTTTTGGATAGCTCCTCGCCGGACCGTCTGCCATCGGGGGTGGCGGGGGTTTTGTACCCCTGCTCCACGTATTGCCTGGCGGAGTGGAGGATGGCCTTGTAGACCCCGCCCTTGGAATTGGGAGCATTGTTGACCATGGAGGAGAAGAAGTCGGTCATGGCGGCGGCGTAACGGTCGGCTAAGAGATCGTTGTTGCCGTATTTGTGGGGGCTTTTGCGAATTTTTTTGCGAAGGACTTCGTAGCCCTGCCAATCGGCTTCTAAAATGGCGGCAAGCTGGGAAAGGGTGATTTCTTTTTGATCGTACACAAATTCTTTTACCGCCAAAACCCCGTCCACAGCGGTGGCAAAACTGCAGTTGAGCATGGCGCTGTTGGCGAATTTCACCGCACCGCCGTAGCCGTCCCGCCCCCGGGCCAGGCTGGTTTCGATGGTGGCGGAATACATGCTGGATGGATTCACGAATGCCAGGAAGCGCTCGGCATCATTGGTGATCTTCATGCTTTCGGCAATCAGGAAGGACCATTGGGTCAAAAAGGCGTGGTAAAAATCGTCGAAGGTTTCCATATCCGAAAGAGGGCCGGTGTGGGTGCCCACCTGGCGCCCCAGGACCCGGTCAAAGCCATCGGTGAAAACGTAGGAAAGGGCCATGGCGGCATTCACATAGCCTGAGGAACCGCAGACTTCGTTGGCGCGAACCCCGGTTTCGTAACAACCCCGGATATCCATGTGCAGGGCTTCTTTATAGGAAGCACCGTAGCCCATAACGGCTTTGATCATACCTGGTTCCATGCAGAAGACGAAGCTGGCGTTTTTTCGCCGCACCATGTCAAATGCCTTGGCAAGGAGCCAATCGGGGGTATTTTCGTTGATTTTCAGCTGGATTTTGGGGTTGTAAATTTCGAGCTGGTCGTAAACCTCCAGAATGGCCAGCGAAAGGGAATTGTATTTGGAACTGCCGTCATCGTTTGTGCCCCCCAGGTAGAAAGGCTGGCCCCAGTAGTTGCCGATGGAGGACCATTGCAGCAGGAAATAGGACAGCAGGTCGCGGATCTCCTCCTCGGTATAATGCCCGGCGGCCAGGTCGGCGGTGTAGAAGGGGAGCAGGGTGGCATCCAGGCCGTTCCCCAGGGAACGAACCTGATAACTGTCTACCGATTCCGAAATAATGAAGTAAAGGAATATGAGCTGCATGGCCTCGTATATGTCGGTGGGAGCTCCCTCCCGCAGATGCCGCAGGCAGGCGGCAATCTTAGGGGCTTTTTCAAAGCTTTGGTTTTCGCTGGCGGCGATGAATCGATCCAACAGATGCAGTATGGCGGTGTATTGGATCTCAATGCCATCAAAATAGTCTTCGGCTTCCTTGTCCAGGGTACCGGCCTTCTTGTGGGCTTCCCGGTAGGCTTTTGCCCGGTCCAGAATGCCGGGAAATCCCAACTCCATCAGACTTTTCCAATCAGGTACTACGTGGTCGTAGTCGGTCCAAATGGCCACCGCCCCCGATTGGTTGAAATCATGTGCCCGGGAAAGGGTAACGGGATCCCGCAGGGCATCGGCTTCGACGTTCCAGGGGATGAAGGTCACGGTATTTGCCAACCGATTCAGGGAATAAAGCCCCACGAACCAGTCATGCTCATTTACATAAAGACGTTCGTGCTCCAAAACGTAGGCGATGGCACGGGCACGTGCTACCGGGTGGGGCAGGGTCCGAATCTCTTCCGAAAGGGCTTGTAATCCCTGAAGGATTCCTTCGTCATCCAGTCCGGTTTCCGGAAGGTATCCCTCCCCATGGTAGGCCATTCGGGCGAAGGGGTTGAACTCCTCCTCCGGAATGTGGTACTTTCGTTCAACGGCATAGCGATCGGTTTTGGTTATCATAGTGTCGCCACCTTTCTTTAAGGGTAGAATATAACAAACCAGGGCAAATTGCAAGGGGGAAAATAAAAAAATCACGGAGAAAACCGTGATTTTTTGATGGTGGTCCGGTATTACACTTCCTTCGTCAAAAGCAGGCGGGTGTTCTGATCCTCATACAGGGTATAACCCAGGCTATCATAAAGGCGGCGGGCTCCGGTGTTGTGCTTTTCCACGTGGAGGGAGATGATGGGGATATCCAGGGAACGGGTGTAATCCTCCGCCGCGGCCATCAGGGCGTGGCCGATGCCCTGTCCCCGGAAGGCGTTGGTGACCGCAAAATCGTCCACGTAGGTGAAGGTCATTTCCTCCCGGTGGACCTCCAATGCCAGGAAGGCCACAACCTTTCCCTCGTTTTCCGCAACAAAAAGACGGTCTTCCCCACCGTTGAAATACCGGTCCAGGTCACCGGAGTCGTAGCCGGTGTGAACCTTACCCGGGTGGATGGTATCAAGCATTTCTAAGAATAGCTCATTTACCCGCAACGCTTCGTTGGGGGTTGCAGGACGGATGATAGAAGCCATGGCGATTCCTCCTTGGGTCACCGGGTGACTCTGCGCAAAATGGCGTTCCATTCACCCGGGGAAAAGTAGTCGGTAAGATTGCGGCCGCTGTAATGGGAAAGCAATTGGATAAAGGCCTCCAACTTGACCCGACCGGATGCCGACGCATAGGCGGCTACCTGGTGGTAGAGGGTATGGAAGGTTTGGCGGAATGGGTCCCAGCCAATGAAGTCCTTGATGTCCAGAAAGCGCTTGACACAGCCGAAAATGTTGTATTGCACCGAAAAATCGGAGGCCAATCGGCCGTAGGCCTGGGCAATGTCAGCCCCCACAAAGAAGGTCCCGGCGGAAAATTCCGATGGAGAAGCGGCGGCCCCATGCTTTTCCAGGACGTAAGCCAGCTTCAGGTCGGTCATCATTTCGGGTTCAAAATTCCAGGGCATGCCGAAGTCGAAGAGGTGGCCCATTTCGTGCAGAGCGCAGAAATTCCAATCGTTGTCCCGTTGGTGCATCTTGGTCAGCTCGGGCACAAGGAAGCTCCGGTCGATGTGGATGATGTTTTGTCCGGGAATGACCCATCCCACACGATTTGGACGGGAACTGGACTTGTAGGCCTCCACCACAATGTCCGAAAAGGGCAGATAGCCGGTCAATTCGTAAAAGCTGCTGTAGGCAGTTTCCAGCCGGTTGGCCCAAAGCACCAGCTCATTCCGGGAAATAAGCCGGGAAACATGGGACGGAAGCTGTAATTCCACCCGGTGATTGATGCTGGTAATGGAAAGGTAATCGTAGGGCTGTCCGGTGGCGGCAAATTTCCATTCCTGCATGGGGTTTTTGGGATCCCGCAATTCCAGAATCGCTCGGCTTCCCCGGAATCCCAGACAATAGCGGGGATTTCCCGCATATAACAGGGAGTAGGTTCCGTTGGAATTCTGGCCGACCGTCCAGATCTGCACGTCATATCCGGTGTAGTCCCATATTTTCACGGTGGTGCCCACCGCCACGTTGGCGTTGTCGATATCCAAAAGCAGGTCGGTTTCGTTGGCGTAAATGTGAAAGCCGTTTCGCCCCGATTGCTTGAACATCCAGGGCAGGGGAGCCGAAGCGAGAACCAGATTTCGTCCCCGGACCGAAAGGTAGCGCCCGGCGGCGGGGTTCCAAAGGGTATATGCGCCTGGGGTCATGGTATTGATCTCCTATGCGAATTTATCTTTCAGTTCCAGAATTTTGGTTTCAATGGCCGAAATGATTTTCAAAAATTCCCCGTCACTCTTCCCGGTGGGGTCGGGAAGCCCCCAGTCATCGTCGAAGGGGCGTCCCAGGGTGGGACAGGTCACGTTGCAGCCCATGGAAATGGCAATATCCGGGGTGGGAATCTCCGAAAGGAGCTTGGAATATTGGCGTTCGGTCATGTCGATGCCGTATTTTTCCTTCATCAGCCGTACCGCATCGGGGTTGATCTCCGGCTTGGTTTCACTTCCGGCAGAAAAACTTTCGAAAACTTCTCCGGCCAAGTGTCGTCCCAGGGCTTCGGCAATCTGACTGCGGCAGGAGTTATGGACGCAAATGAAGGCTACTTTGATTTGGGCCAAAAAGGACACCTCTCTTTGATGCACTGGGCATTATTGGTGTGATAGTGACAGGTAATGCTGGATTTGGAAAGGCGAACGGGATAGTGGGTGTTGACATAGTCAATGGCTTCCTCAAAGCTCAGGTAAGCATCCCGCTTGCAACACCGGGGGCCGTTGACCCTGGCAAGCTTTCCCAACGCCCGGGCGCAAAAAGCCATGTGTTCTCCCCAGGTGCCGTCGGTGGAAAGGGGACCTGTGCCGTCGATGATAGAAAGGGCCGCCCCCAGGGAGGTCACTGCTCCGCAAACACCCCAATGGCCGCAGGCGGCTCCCGGCATGGCAAGCCCCCGATTCATCAATTCGGCAAGGGCGGCGGGAAGCTCGATCCTGCCTCCTGCATTGTGAAATGCGGTCAGGAGGGCGGCACCGTCCAGAATGTGATGCTCCGGTCCGTGCATACGGACAAAATCAAGCTTTGCAATATGATCAAAAATTGCCATCGGGTTGGTACCGGTTTCCAAAAGGCAAGCCTCTAAAATGCGCTGGCCCCGTTCCTTCAAAGTATAATCCATGGTATACCGCTCCCTTCTTACATAGATACTACCAGAAAAGTTGCCGGGGTGCAATAGCTTTTCGGGAAGAAAAGTATGTCTGCGAAAAATCCCCCATCCTGCCGCATGCAGGATGGGGGATTGATTACGTGGTTATTCTTCGTCCTTCCAGGGGGAAACGGGCTGATTCTGGTATTTTTTCTTGAAAATCTTCCGGCGGAAAAGATAGACGGTGTAAACCGCCCACAGGAAAAAGAAAATACAGAAAGCGATGAGGGCATTGCCGAAGGAACTGCCCGCAAAATTCAGGAAGAGAAGCAGGGGGGCAATCATCACCATGGCGGGGAAGTTGGAAAGAATGTACAGGCTGGAGGTGGGGGTACGCAGGCCCGGGTCGATTTCCTTCAAAAGGATCATCCCGTTGGAGGCGGTGCCGGTCAGGGTACCGAAGCTCATCAGGAAGAATTCGTTCTCAAAGCCCTTGAAGCATTCCCTGGCCACCAGGCGGATGTAGAAGTAGGTGATGATGGTACCCACCAGGCTCAGGATGACGATGGGGAGAATGTAATTTTTGATGTCGTTGATTTCAATAGCCGCTACACCGGCAACGATCATCAGGTCGAAGGAAAAACCGGAGATCCGGTCCATCTGGTAATTGTTGATGTATTCCCGGTGCATCAGGTTTTTCTTACGCAAAAGCTTCACCACAGCCCGGATCAGCATGGCCGCCAGACAGGCCCACAGGA
The DNA here is from genome assembly GCA_015068345.1 of Oscillospiraceae bacterium. Lineage (GTDB taxonomy): Bacteria > Bacillota > Clostridia > Oscillospirales > QAMX01 > RUG11797. The sequence goes on along the minus strand of SVKS01000035.1, from coordinate 13,777 downwards.
AGTTGAAGCCCCAGGCAATGCTGTTGGTGAAATCGGAAATGACCCCCAGAAGGCACATGAAGCCGAAGGAAATGGCGTAGGCCAGGGCCACAAAACCCGCCTGGATGGTGAATTTGTCCACCGATTCGTTGTCGGGAATTTCACCGCCGGTGGGGTTGGTCTGATCGACAATCTCGCCGGAGGGACGTTCGCTGCGGACCGAAAGGAAGCCCCGCTTTTTGGAAATATTGATATGCAAAACGCCGAACACCGAAGCCACCACAAAGCCAATGGAAGCCAGGGACAGGCCAAAGCTGCCGTTGCCGGCGAACATGGCTGCGGGAGTGTTGGTGAAGTTGATATCCCAGGTGAGGGCATTGCCGGGACCCTGACCAAATGCCAGGGGCAGGATCAGACCACAAATGTAGGAGACGATCTTTTCACCGTTCCGGGTCAGGAGGAAGAGGAGCAGGGTGATCCCCATTCCCACAAAGGCCTGCAGCATGTAGGTGCCTCCCTGCAGGGCGCCGAATTCCAAAACCTGGGATTTGCTGGTTTTGTGGGTGCTCTTTTCGGTTTTCAGCGACATGGCGGCAAACCCGATGGCCAGGCAGTGATAGGTAATCACCTGCATCAGCCGGTTATCCACCAAAACAAAGCCGAACTGCTTGCCGATGATGTTCACCAGCAAAAGCAGGGTTCCCCCTAAAAGGGCGGAGGGAATCAGACACTTCCGGAACAGGGGAACCACCCGTCGGAGAATATTGCCCATCATCAAAAACAAAAGCAACAGCCCAAGCTGTACCATAAAGCCCCAAACGGCATCGTAATTGGCCAGGGTGAAGTCCCAACTGGATGCGTAATTCAAGAAATTCCATCTCCATTCTGCATCAAGGTATTGAAATTATTATATTCTAATTTTGTTGGGTTGTCAACAAGACAGGATTCGGAAATTATCAGGGAAAGTAAAGCAATTGCCGTTTCAACCGAATTGCATACTCCACGGCGACCACCATTGGCAGTCCTCTTGCAGTATGCTTACATAAAGATCCACGGTAAGAACTCTACATCATCCGGAATAGCTTTACCTCGCCCCACGTTGCCAGGGCAATGACATCAGTCTCCAGCTGTTCAAAATTATGCACGCCAAATTCTTCAGGGTGCTGGGCTAAAATTTTCTTGGTTGCGGCATCCAATAGGTAAAAACCAGAATCCGAGGAAAGAAAAATATAGTTTCCGCATGCCGACAAGGCATATTTGGTTATGGTACTCTGCAATGGAGATTTGGTGGAGGGGAAGGGGCAAAGGACCCGTTCCAACAGGGTACCATCCAGAGAAAAACGCAGATAACCTTTGGCGGAGTAAAAGTGAACTTCCCGAGCGTTGAGCTGCATATATCCCTGGAAGAATATACCATTTTCCTCTTTCAGAGGAATGGAGGTAACATGGTCATTTTTCAAAAATAGGAAGGAGTGTTGGGCGGACTCTCGTTTCCAACCGACCATAAAAATGCCGTCTTCACCATCCAATGGGTGCAGGTTGGTGAGATGGAACTCTTCCGGTAGCAATTCGGCATCCACTGTCAAGTCATCCACGCAGTATCGCCGCAGAATGCTTTGTGATCCACGGGACACCGGGATATAGACAAAACGCCCGTCCCCGGACCAACATCCCTGGCCTTCCAGATTGTAGTGAAAGGGAGCATGAAGGGTCACCTTTCGTGTTGTTCCCGAAGCCAGATCACTGACATAAAAACTGTTTACATTGGAAATCAATAAAAGCTGTTTTTCGTCCGGGGAAAGGAGAGCCTTGTAGACGTAGTCCAACCCGTCAACGGTCTGCAACAGATTATATTGCCGATCGAGAATGACGGCTTTTCTCCCGGTGCAACCCACCACGTAGGAGGGGGATACGGTCAAATCTTTTGCACGGGCAAGCGGGGGACATGGAATTCGTAATAGCTGCATTCTATCACCTCTGCCTTTGGGTATTGCCGTAGATGTCTCCTTATTTCTTCAAAAAATCTTCTCGGCCTTCCTGCAGAGCCATTTGCTCCTTCAAAAGCTTTAGGGTGCGGGTCACCCGGGCTTCCGAAAGGCCCGTCAATTCGGCAAGCTCTTCGGCGGAAAGCCACCGATCGGAGGCTTTGAGGATGGACAGAACCTTTTCGTCCTCCTCTTTGATCCAGGTAGCACAGGGAATTTTGAAATCCATAGGGATACCTCCTAAAAGCGTCTGATAGTATCATACCGGAAAAACGAAAAAAAGACTTGTGAAATGTTAAAAATTCAGCATGATAAGGGCTACAAGAATCACGACAAGGGCCAGCCATTGCTTTTTCTTCAGCCGTTCTCCGAAAAGGCCGATGCCCGCCAGGGTTACCACAAGAATGGTGGCCACGCTGTAGGTGGGGTAGACGATGACCGCCGGCAACTCTCCCAGGGCCATCAGCAGGAACTTGGCTGAAAAGAAGTTTGGAATCCCTACCAGAACCCCAAAAAGCAGGGCAAATTTGTCGAAACCTTCCTTGTTTCGGATGATCAGCAGGAGGCAAAGCAGAAACGCACCCACGAAGGTGTAGAAGAGGAAGAGATCACCCTGTTCACCGGGTCCGTATACCTCGAAAATCTTGGACATGGCGTCTCCAAGACCGCCCGCCAGGAGCATCAGGATCAGGGGGAGTTTGGCACCCGAAAGGGAAGTTCCCTTTTCGTAATTGATCAAAAGGATGGCCCCCACCGCCAAAAGGAATCCCGTCCATTGCAGAAGGGTAGGGATTTCTCCAAAGAGGAAAATCGAAAGCACCATGGGAACCAATAGCCCCAGCTTCATAAACACCGAGGAAAGTACGACTCCGTTTTTTCGGGTGTTGTACTGCAAAAGCATGAAGCCTGCCAGATAGAGGATGCCATTGACCGCACCCATACCCGCCGTGACGGCAAGACCGGGTGCGTCCGCCGGAAAAAGCCGGAAGCCTGCGTACCATGCTCCAAGGAAAAGACAGGTCAGGTAATTTGCCGCAAGCATACCAATGCGCCCCTGCACCCGCCGGGAACTGATGCGCATGATTACGGCGATCAACGCACTGCTTATAATTGCCAGAATCAGATCGATCATGGAAAATATCACCGCCCTTTTCCTATCATAACATAAACTCCATTATATCACATCAAATTCAAAACCGACAGGGGTATTTCGCCCCTGTCGGTTTTTTTGTAAAAATTATTTTTCTGCCAGCCGCCATTTGGTGCAAAGTATGGAACACTTCTTGTCGTCTTCATACTTTTGGTAGTACACTGTCATCAGGCTTCCATCCCTAAGCTCCACCGTGGAGGGGTAGCCCAGGTCCCAGTCTCTTTCGTTTTTGGCATTGTGAAGGACGTATTCCTCCTCCCAGGTCTTGCCCAAATCGTAGCTGACCATGGCCCGCTCACCGCAGGGCACCTCACGGCGTCCGTAGGAGCAGATCAGGGCTCCCGAGGAGTGGAGCATCAGGTGAGGAGGAGAGCCGCTGACACCGGTGGGGTAGACCTCTCCCCAGCTCTTTCCGCCGTCCTCCGACAGGCAAAGACCAATGGTAAAGGGCTTTGCACCCTCAATGCGGAAGGCTCCCAAAAGCCTGCCGTCGGGAAGCTCCAATACGTGGGGCTCGTCCAGGTTTTCCTTCTCTCCAAGCCAGGCGGGGGATGAAATCCGGGATTCCAGGGCCCAGGTATAACCTCCGTCCCGGCTCCGGTATAGGGATGCCCTTTCGTTGCCGCCGGTGAGAGTGCGGAAATGGACCCGATCTGCCTCGTAGATTTCGATTCCAAGGTAGATCAGCGAACCGTCCCGGCAAAGGGTTGGTCCGTGGGGTGCGGTGATGGGGAGCATGATGGTGTCGCTCCAGGTCATGCCGTAGTCCTCCGACACCCGCACGTAGGATCCGGCCAGCTGTTCCGCCTCCGGCAGGGCGGGATAATCCGCCAGGGCTCCGGCCACCAGGTTGGCGGCCTCCGTCCCCACATCCTGAAGGATCCCCTCCCGGTAACGATTCCGATAACTGTAGGTAGAGTGGGTAAACCAGGTCACCAGCATTTTGCCATGCCCCAGATACAGGATACCCGCATCCCGGTCGTCCAGATAGGTGTCGTTGATGACGATGGGGGGTGACCAGGTTCTGCCGTCATTTTTGCTGATGTACATACAGGTTTTCCCGAAGGGACACACGTGGCTCACGCGAAATCCCGACGCCACGGCATAAAGGGTACCCTCTTCGTCCCGGGCAACGGTGCCCCATCCCTGGTAAGCAAAAACCGAGCCCGTCACACGGTGTACCACACCATGCTCTGTCTTGGGATATAACGTCTTCATATTGCTTTCTCCTTCCGGTGGATTTCCTTGCAGATTGTAGGTTCATTATAGCATATCAAACCGCAAATGCACAGGGGGAACTTTCTGCCTTGTTGTTGTTCCTCTGTTGTTGTTCCTCTGTTTTTGTTGTCCGGAATTTGCGGATTGACATTAAAACGCATTTCTTTTATACTGTTACTAAGCAAAGCGGGAGGAGTTTTTCATGGGATACGCTTTTATTAGCTACAGTTCCAAACAGCAAGCCGACGCAGACAAATTGCGTCTTTTACTGCAAAATAATCATATTGATACCTGGATGGCTCCTCATGACCTTCCCCAAGGGGCTGATTATGCGGACGTGATAAACGACGTCATTCGGGATGCGGCCTGTGTTGTGTTGCTCCTGACGGAGGATACGCAAAGTTCGGTTTTTGTGGATAAGGAGATTGAACGGGCACTTCATTACGGAAAGACCATCGCCCCGATCCAATTGGGGCAGGTGGAGCTCAACGACAGCTTTACCTTTTATCTTTGCAATCAACAGATCGCCATGGTATCTGCCCTGGATGAATCGATGCCGAAAATGCAGGCGCTGCTTCGACATTTGAACTATCTTTGCAACGATCGGTTGCCCTCCGGGGATTCATCGGTGGATGCGGCCCGGGACAGGCGGGTGAGAAGGAAACGGCTTTCCCGGCTTTTCTGCTGGAGTGGGACGGTGTTTTGGTTTTTCTTCCTCTTTTTGGGGTACCAATATGTCAACACGGCATCCCGCATCTCTTTTGATATGCTGTATGATCCGGAGAAGCTGCCCTCGCTCTCGCGCATAGCGGAAATCTACGGTCTCTTTTTCCTGTTGGCGACAGCCGCCCTTTTGCTCTTTCTCTATGGCGCCGGTCTCAAAAATCCGAAAAAGAAGTCCTGGAATCCCCTTCGGGTGTTCCCAAAACATCTGGTGCTTCCTGCGGTTTCAGTGCTTTGCGCAACGGGGAGTATTCTGCTTCACTTTTTGGCGGCTTCGGTTTCGGGAATCGTGTATATGCTGGAACATGAAGGTTCTCCTGTGAGCGGCTACCAACTGCCCCAATGGAGCGTCCCCGCCACGTGGGGGCTGGGACTTTTGTGTGTGATGACCGCCGTGATTTCTCTGGCTATGGTGTTTTGGCAGAGGAATCGAAAGAGAGGTGACAGGTAATGGGCTATGTCTTCATCAGCTACAGCTCCCTGGAGCAACGGCAACTCAAAAAAATGCAGGAGTTCTTGAAGGCCAACGGCATCTCCTTCTGGTCTGCCCCGGATGATATCCCCATTGGGTCCAAATACAGCGAGGTCATTACCCGTGCCATTGCCAACGCGTCCTGTGTGCTGTTTCTCTTATCCGATCATTCGCAGAATTCCACCTATTGCAAGCTGGAGGTTGCCCTGGCTCTGAAACGGGAAAAGCCTGTGATCCCCGTCCAGTTGGAGGATGTGATTCTGAATGAAGAATTCTCCCTTTACCTGGGCAACAGCGAGTTTTTCCCCCTTCCCCGGGCCATTATGACCGGGAAGGCCAATCAACTGCGAAACCAGCTCAAGCTCCTTTGCACCGATCCGGAGGAAGAAGCCCCAATCCCCCCGGATCCCTCCTATAAAATCGGCTGGTTCAGGAAGGGTACCTGGCTACAGCTTATCGGTTGGATCTGGATGATTGGCGGTGTTGAACCATTTTTTGCTCTTGCGAATATTCTTTTTCCCATTCCCAATGCCCATTATGGGGCGGTGAATTCCGGATTGACTCCATATAATGCACCCCTGGTTGCCCAAATGCGCATGAACGGGAACCTGTTGGTTACCATGTTGGAGCTTTTGGGGTTGCTTACGGTATGCTATGGTTTTTCCCTGAACCGCAAACGCTTGGGCGGAAGGCGACTCTTCTTCAAGCAATTTTCTTTGTGCCAGGTGCTTCTGATCATCGCCTGGGTGGGATTCGGCGCGAATTTCCTGCTCTTGGCCAATGAACTGGATGACTATTATTCCCCTTTCTGGATTGAATGCAGTAACTATATCCTGGGAGGCTCCCTCATCCTCTTTCTGGTGACCTTTGTGATCTGGTTGTTTGGTGGAATCTGCAGGCGATACCGCAAGTATAAATCGAAAAAATAAAATCTATGGCAGAGGAGAAACGGATCCCTCTGCCATAGATTTTGTTTCTCTATACCCGCCGCCCGGCGAATTGACAATCCCTCCGCCCCTGCGGGGCACAGGTAAGCCTTGGCTTCCTCTCTGGGGGAGCTGTCAGCGTAGCTGACCGAGAGGGCTTTATCCTGCCGCTTCTAACATATTCTCGATGAATACCCCATACCCGGTATCCGGGGAATTGACGAGCACGTGGGTTACGGCCACCGCCGCGTGACGAAAATCTCCCCCTGCTGCGCAGCAGGGGGAGATGAAAGAATCTTTTAATTTGTAATTTCTGTTGTTTTTTAGTCTGTCTACTTGACAGGGGGCACTTCAGATGCATGGCTGCTTATGTATCGTTTTATATAAAGAAAGCCATGCTGTTTTTATGGATACAAAAGAGGAGTAGCCGGGGCGGGAGGGAATTGGTTGTTTACTTCCTGTAGTGAAAATGGTACACTAAAGAAAAACTGAGCGAAACGGCAAGAAAGGAAGGGGTATATATGCAGTATTGTAAAGTGATTCTAAATGAGGTCCCGGTACCGATTTTTGCGCATATATATGAGAGCACCCGGTACGATTATTCGTTGCCCCAAATGGAAAAAACATTGGAACTGTCGTTTATTGAGCAAGGAGATGTTCTTGTATCTCAAGAAGGCATCTATACGCAGACGCATCGGGAAAATACACTAATCGCAATTTATAACAAGAAAGATATTCAGTGTCGTAGCGATGCGCCTTTGCACAGGCATATTACTGTGGGGTTGACACTGGATTTTGAAATGCATCCCATTTCTGAGGCGCAAATCATTGATTTGGAAAGGAATGGTGCACTGGCAGCAGATGGAAAGATCTGCGCTATTTTGCCCTTGGAACAAGGTCTGCAACTATCACCAAACAGCAAGATACCGGATTTAATACGTGAGATCATCCGCCTTTATCCAAACGGTTCTACCGGAAACAGATTGCTGCTGGTGTCCAAAATTATGAAATTGCTGTCAGAGGTCACACAGGAGTGTGTGAGACGGAGTTTTCTTTTAAAGCAGATTTCACCTGCAAATATCCTGTGTGTACAGCGGGCCATGCAGTATATTTCCGGCCGCATTCAGCAGAGAATCATGGTGGAGGAGATTGCGAAAGCAGTGGAGTTGAGTCCGGGATATTTAAGCAATGTATTCAAGCAAGTGACCGGACAGACACTGATAGAGTACGTCAATCGAACCAAACTGCAGATAGTGAAAGAATTGGTTCTCAATGGGCAAATGACCTTTTCTCAGGCGGGGGAATATGTGGGAATTCCGGATAGCGGCTATTTAAGCCGCATATTCCGTAAATATTTGGGAACCACTTTTCGGGAATTGAAAAATCAACCGGAAGTAATTTCAGAGTAGATTTCATAAAGGGTGTGCGGACAAGCTGTCTGCACACCCTACTTTTATCGCAGAATTGTCCATAATATTTTTTATGTCTATGGCGCAACAAATGGGAAGCGAATACAATACAGGTAGCAATAATCCGAAAGGGCAGTGGTTATGAAAAATATTTTCAACACGGACTGGCATATTCATACAGAGGCCTCGTATGATGCTACACTCACACTTGCTGAACTGATCAAGCGCGCGGGGGAGACCGGCATTACAGAATTTGGCGTGACAGAGCATGTGAACTATCCCTTTAATATTGCGCATTTGCAGCGCTCCGGAGCTGCCTTGAAGAAAATAAGGCGGGAAATGCCTGATTTGAAGATACACTTGGGGGTAGAGCTTTCTCCCAATTCCAATTTTGCACAGACCTATACATTATCAAGAGAATGGGATCCGGATACTCCGCTCTTCTATGGTATGATCAAAGAATTTCTTCCTGGTTACGGGGGTATTCCGGAGTTGGTAGAGAAGAGCAACGAGGAAGCGAAACCGTATCTGCTTTCGCTAACAGAAGAGCAACTGCGGGAAAATCGTGTGGAATATGTTGTAGCAGCGGTCCATTATGTTCTGAATAACGGTGTTCCCAAGCGGGAAGAGATTATCAAAAACTGGCATGAGCAGCAGATGCTTTGCGCTACTGACAGCCGGGTGGACATTGTCGGACATCCCTGGTGGGTGCCCTGGAACTGGAAGATCCAGTGTATTGACACGGAGCGGGGAGCCTACCCGAGAGAGCTTTCGTGGGTTGACGATTTTTCTGTGATCCCCCAGTCCATGCATGACGAATTCGCCGCGGCACTGATCGAAAATGACAAGCGGGCGGAAATGAATATCAGCTTCTATTCTTCGGATTGGTTCAGTGAAACCGCAAAATACCAGTATGCGGAGTATTTGCGGGGGTTATTTGAAAAGGGAGTAGGGATTACTGCCGGAACGGATTCTCACGATGTCTATGAGCCGCAGCAGAAGATATGCGCCAAATATTTGTCGGCTGCCGGATTTAAAGCCGGGGACTTTACCAAACCGAAATTCCGGGAATATGAATAATACCCATTGGGAAAGGAAGTAAGCCATGAACATTTTAAGAGAAAAAGCGGTTGTCAAGACCTATAACAAGTTCACTAAACTCCCCTTGGGTGCCGTTACGCCCCGGGGATGGCTACGGGAACAATTACAGCGAAACAAGGAAGGCTTCGGAGGCCATATGGATGAGCTGGAGCCGGATCTGCTGGGCACCCCGTGGATCAACTATAAGTCCATTACAAAGACTCCGTTTTTAGGTGAAGTTGCGGATTGGGTTGCTGCCGGCTGGGGTGGAGAGCTGTCGGGTTTGTATTGGACGGGACTGGTGCAGCTGGCGTATACTTTGCAGGACAAGGAGTTGATTGAAAAGGCTTCCCGTTGGGTAGAGGGAGTTCTGAAGCACCAGGAACCGGACGGTTATTTGGGAACATTCCCGGCCAATGTAGACCGGAACAAAGACTATAATCCGTGGGGCGCCGCATGGGGCTACCGGGCGCTACTCTCCTTCCATGAGGCGACGGGGCGGCAAGATGTTCTGGATGCGGTTTACGGGGGGTTGCTTTGGTTCTGCGATAACTGGAAAAATCACAAGACAGATTATGCCGGGCCGCTGATTATGGAGCCTATGATCATTGTTTACGGATACACCGGCGACAGGCGGCTGGTGGAATTTTGTGAGGATTGGCAGAAATGGCTGGAGGACAACTCCAGATGGCAGAATAAGGTCTCCCAATACCTATCGGATAAGCTGCCGTACCTTTCTATGCATGCGGTGGCTTACGGGGAGGAAGTGAAAAATCCCGCGCTGATCTATTGCGTTACCGGCGAGGAGAAACTATTAGAAGCCAGTCTGAACGGCACACGAAAGGCGCTGCGCCGTGTTGTGCAGACTACCGGCGGTGTCAGCTCCTGCAGTGAGTTTTTAAGTCCGAAAGGTGCTGCCAATGAGACGGAATACTGTAATTACGCCACCTTCCAGCATACATATTCGTGGCTGGCGCTGCTTACCGGAGAGGGATGCTGGGCGGATGAAATGGAGCGGAGCCTATTCAACGGCGCGCAGGGCGCCCGAAAAAAGGACGAAAGAGCCATCGCTTACTTTACTTCTCCTAATCAGCTGCAGGCGAACCGGGATTCCTCTACGTATGCGGACTGGGCGGAATATGGTGTGTATACTCCGTGCTACCATGTGCCCTGCTGCTGTACAAACGCGGTGCGGCTGATTCCGGAATATCTACGCAGCATGATTATGCTGGATAAGGAGGATGAGGTATATCTGCTTTGCTACGGCCCGGCGGATGTGAAATCTCCTAAATTGGATTTTGCGATCGACACCCTATATCCCTTCCGGGAGACGATTACACTGCAAATCACCCGCGGACAGCGGGAAAAACTGCATGTCCGGATCCCCGGTTGGTGCAAAAAGCCTCTGGCGACAGTGAATGGGAAAGAAATCGAACTGATAAAAGATGGGAAGGGATTTGCGCGGATTGCGGCTGCGCTGTCTGCAGGAGATATGGTGGAGCTGCACTTCCCCATGGAGATCAAGATCGTAAAGGTGGATGATTCCCATTCGGCATCCAAATTCCCCATCTCCATTGAACGGGGACCATTGGTATACGCATTGCCGGTGCCAGTCCGATGGGCAGAGTATCCGGGTAATCCCATCACACCTTTGCCGGAGGGGTGGTGTTGGTATGAGGCTTTTCCGGATCTGGACTTTTCCGCAGGAGATGGTTTTGCACCTCACTGGAATGCCTCTTGGGCAAAAGCGGTGGATGAGAATTTAACGCCCAACCAAATTCGTGTGGTGGAAACAGAAGTTGACGGTTATGTATGGGAGAAACCACCTGTTGCGTTGGAGGTGCCATTGTATCACGCAAAACTTGCGCATATGTTCCTGTCTCCCCGAATGGGTGAGGCATGGGAAGTGCCGCTGGATGTGGAGGGAAATGCGGAGTACTGCACGATGGTTCCTCATGGCTGCACAAATCTGCGGATTACATATCTGCCTCGGGCGAATGTTTGAACAGTAAGAAAGGAAGAATGTTATGAAACCGAAAATTGTTATGATCGGCGCGGGAAGCGCAATATTTTCTTTAAGCTTAATTAAGGATATTTGTCTGACGCCCAATTTGGAGGGTAGCCGGATCTGTCTTGTGGATATCAATGAGGCAAGATTGAACACGGCCTATTTGCTATGCACTCGGTATGCCAAGGAATTGGGGGTTGCTTTGGAGATTACAAAGACACTGGACCGGGAAGAAGGTCTTGTTGGCGCGGATTTTGTAATCAATACAGCCTTGGCCTGTGGATACGGAAAACTACAGGAGGGTTTAGCAATTGCCGAAGAGATGGGATATCATTACGGAGGAAGTCTGCATGTGATGCATGACGAAGCCTTTTGGAGCAATTTCTATCAGTTCCGGATGCTGGAAGAGGTCTATCTAGACACCCGGAGAATCGCCCCGAATGCATGGTATATTTTGGCATCCAACCCGGTATTGACTGTTACCACAATGCTGGGGCGGAAATATCACGATCCGAAAATCGTGGGAGTGTGCGAAGGTCCTTCTGTGATCCATGATATGTTTGCAAAGCTGGGATTTGACGAAAAAGATGTCAGCTATGAAGTGGTCGGATCCAACCATTTTGTATGGTTAACGAAGATGCATCATAAAGGTGAGGATGCGTTCCCCATACTGGATCAATGGATCGAGGAGCATCAAGAGGATCCTGCTTTGGCGGAATTCAGTCTCTGCCCTAAGGCGTTGGATATGTACAAGACCTTTGGCGTGATGCCCTTGGGTGATACCTATACAGCCGGTGGCGGCTCCTATGGATGGTGGTATCATTCCAGCCCGGAGGTGGAAAAGACGTTCCGGGAAGATCCTGCCGGCAACTGGAGCAATCACTATTCTGCCTGTGTGGAACGGGTAGCGGAACTGGAACGAAATGCGTTGGATCAGGATATTCAGTTGACACAGTTGTACCCGCCGGTGCATTCCGGGGAGTGGATTATTGATCTGATCGAGGCGCTGTCCTGCGATGTAGAGAAGAAACTTATTTTGAATATTTTGAACGATGGCAGTTATGTGCCCGGGATTCCCACGGATTTCAATGTGGAGATCCTTACGATGTGCAACAAAAACGGTGTGAAGGGGATCCGCACGGACGGACTTCCACGCGCAGTTCTGGGACATCTGTTTGCGGACCGGATCGGTATGGTGGAAGTAGAGCTGGCGGCATATCAAGAGCGGGATGAAGAACTGCTGGTAGATCTGGTGATGATGGACCGGCAGACTAAGAGCAGGGAGCAGGCGCGGATTCTGGTAGACAGAATTTTGGCGCTGCCGTGGAACGAACCCATGCGAGAGCATTACCGCGGGTTAGGCTCTAAAAGGAGAAAGCATAGTATTAAAAAATGAGGCTGCAGATTTGGCGGGGCTTCAAAGGGGCTGTAAAAAAAGAAGCCCCAGTAAAGAAAACGGCTGCAACCGGTTGAGGTTGCAGCCGTTTTGTAGTATCATATAGTTGCTACACAAATGAAAACTACAAGAATAGATTATACACCAATCCAACTGAAATTTCCAGTAGGAATTGAGGAAATTATCAAAGTTAATGATCCGGTATATTCTTTCAGAGAAGTCATGGCCCATATCGACCCGGAAAAATATTTCGTGGCAGAGAAAGGACACGAAATGGGTCGCCCCAGATATGACCGTGAGAAGCTCTTAAAGATCGTACTGTTTGCCTTTATGGAGAACGGCTACTGCTCCGTCCGCCAAATCCAGAAGCTGTGCGAAACAGATATCCGTTTTCTGTGGCTCCTGGATGGGGAACCGAATCGTGAAGGTGAACCAGGAGCTGACACGGTTTCACGAGGAAGTACTCTGTAATCTGAACAGTGTTCATGGGACGTTGCTACGAATGAACAGGAGTATCCAGGCGGAGGGGACTTTTGGTGGTCTCAAGTGGAATCGAGGGTACAGAAGGTTACGCCGGAGGGGGATAGAGGGTGTGATTTTAGAGTTAGGCCTGATATCCTGTGGTTTTAACCTTTACAAGTACCATCTTAAGACGGTATCTACGTAAAAAGCAGCATGAGATATTTTCTATATATTTCCCTTGGCAACTTCGTTTTCCCAGGGGGTGTGTTTGCTGTTGCTCTTTTTCCGTCTTTTTTTCTTTCCTTCCCCTTTCTTTTTGATATTCAAAACCGGAGAACCCTTTCTTTTGGATTCTCCGGTTTTGGGGGTCTGTTTTTTTACAGCTCTTTTTTTCTTATGGCGAATTTCTTGGGTGTAACGAGATCCTTCGCTGTTATCCCGCCGCGTCCAGCATATTTTCGATAAAAATCCCGTATCCGGTGTCCGGTTGGTTCACCAGCACATAGGCGTATCGATGATGCCGGCGCAAGGCCCCCTCTGACGAGGGGGCTGTCAGCGAAGCTGACTGGGGGAGAGACAATCCCTCCACCCCTGCGGGGCACAGGTAAGCCTTGGCTCCCTCTCTGGGGGAGCTGTCAGCGCAGCTGACTGAGAGGGCTTTATTCTGCCGCATCCAGCATATTCTCAATGAAAATGCCATAGCCGGTGTCGGGCTGGTTCACCAAAACGTGGGTTACCGCACCCACCAGTTTTCCGTCCTGGATAATCGGGCTACCCGACACGGGTGATTGCCATTAGGGACAACAGTTTTTTGGTGTAAAGCAGCCATGCACGTTGTCGTGCATAGCTGCTTATGTATTATTTATTCTGTTTACAGAACCATTACCAGCGTTCCGATTCCGATCAAAATGCACCCAAGCAAAGATTTCGGCGTAAACTTTTCGTGCAAAAACAAAAACGCCAACACCA